>PWEK01000024.1 GCA_003553445.1 Elusimicrobiota bacterium | reverse complement strand
CACTCTGGCATGCTTACACTCCATTCATAATCTATTGCCTGTTCCACTAGCTTAGATCCTGCTTGGTCTCGGTCTGGCACTACTATGATATCTCTATTGAGAGTGTTTATCAGATATGCCTGCTGATCCTTTATTTCAGACCCAAGCAGTGCCATGCCTTCTATTTGAAGAGCATCCAGTGGACCTTCGCACACAATGCCAAATATTTTGTTATCAGTTTGTGCGTCCAGACCAAACACAAATCCGGGCTGCTGTTCTGAAAGATATTTGGGCTTTCCGTCTCGAATCTTTCTTGCAGTCCAGCCTACAATTTTTCTCTGATAAGTGAAAGGCACAATCAATCTGTCTCTGTATGCAAGACTAGGACTCCAATAAAAGTCTGCATCTTCAAAGAATAGATTCCTACGAGCCATGTATTCAATTACTTCTACTTGATGTTTGGAAGTAATGTCACAGGTAGCAAGATTTTCAGAATCCTCAGGAAGCGGAGTTTCATGAAACTCTGGCAGAACAAATTTCTGTGTGCCAGTTTCTACGCCTTCGTTCTCTCGCAATACTTCAAGTGATACCTGAGATATTTCCGAATCTGGAACACCAAGCCATTGTAGAAATTTACGCATTTTGTAAGATAAATTTCTACCTGGCTGCCAACTTGCCTTATAGCCACAATTAAAACAGTGTACAGAAACACCTCCGTCTGGGTTTGTAATCAAGCCTCCTCTCTGTCTTTTGTCTTGAGAAGTACCGTTGTGATGACAGCATACTGCATTAAAACTCTGCCAGCCGGATGGCGTGGTCTTGCGTTTAGCAGGAAGGTGTTGCTGTATTACGTCGGCTACTACACTCATTGTTATATTTTAGTGTAGTTTGATTCAAAAGTCAATCAACTTCGAACAAGTATTTTTGTGATATCCACAGGATTAGCAGTTGCTTTGAATCTCAAAAAACTAAACACACCGTTAAAATTCACAGGCACTGGTTCTGATTCAGAAGAACCATCAAAACTCACAGTGTCAATGTCTACCCACGACACTGCTTCTGCATTGTCGTCTACTATATTTTCCAGTGTTCCTTGAACGATGATATCACCTGCATATCCGTCTGAATAGATTGCAACAGTGTGTAGAGCAGCATTCCCGTTAAGAGCAGGCTCTGCTGTTATCCATTCTGAATACCATTCGTCGTTTTGTTCGTCACTGTCATACGGCAAAAAGTTTGTAACTGAATAGGTTTTTGCAGGCCCAGGAAAAGCATCGGTGCTTACAAGAATGGTGCCTTTCTGACCGAATCCTGTGTCTGTATAAGTTATTCTTTGCCTTCCGTGAGAATCTTGCAGTATAACAGTGTATGACAGATATTGACTTTTTACGTTAAGCAGATCATTTCCTGTTATTGTAACAGTAAATAATCCTCTATTTACAGCAGAGTCGTCTCCGGAAATAATTTCACCTTCTCGCTGAATTATCTGTCTTTGATTTTCGTAAAACGCTGTAAAAAACACAGTAGCAGTGTCGTTGGAATCCTGTAAGGTAAACTGATTTAAATCAATAGGCTTTTGGTCTGAATTCAGTAACTGAAATTCAAGCACATTGTCTATTCCTCTATATACTACTAGTTGTCTTTTATACACTGGATCAAACTCCGTTATTTGGCCTGCTTCGTCTGATATTATAAAGGTTCTGTTAGAGACTAAATATCTTGGCGTTAATTGCATATAGTATTTACCGAGACATGCTACTAAAAGACATAGAAGAAAAATTTCCGTTCATTTCAGTTGTTGTGTACGGAGAACAAGAGTACGTGGGAATAATAGTTAATCAAGATCAGTTGGTTACTTCCATGTACGTTTACACTCAGTTAAAAACCGAAACAGACAAACAACGGTTTTTAGAGATAGGGGAGATATGGTGGTGGGAGTCTAATCGGATGATTCCCATATCAATATTTCTTGCAGAAGAAATGCAGCAATTTCAATATGCTCTAATGACAATGAATTCCAGAGACGTAAAAGTCAGTCTTGGTCCTTGTGTAAATCTCAACAATCTTGCTGTTAAGAGAGTAAAAAGAAAAAACGTTCAACTCGTTCGAAAGAACAAAAAATAACTAACCTTCCTCTAGCATCTGCTCACACAATAAATTCATATGAACTATAACTGCAAACGCATAGGAGATCGAATGACTTTTTTTAAAGTAGTAACTACCGTCTTCTGGTTTCTTCCATACTTCCTGTAAAATAGTCTTCCAGTCCTCGTTTTGCAAGTGCTTCTTGGAAGGTCGAATCATAGACAGGACGGCAGCTAATTGTTCCACGGAAGTAGGGCAAGTCTTTTTCAGAAGTTCCCCATGCCCGTTTAAATGAAATAGTTGATCCACAAACTCCTTTCGCTCTAGCAGTTCCCATATCGGCTCCTTTGTTATTAGTTGCTGTAAGTGTTCTTCGTTTCGAACACCCTGATAGATAGATACATTAAGAAAATCCAGTTTGAAATATCCTCGCTCTTCTGCTTGTTTATAATCAAGAGTAGCAAGGTTGTCAACAGGGTTATGTGGTATTTCTGTTGCGTACACACCTGTGTTGTGTTTTTTGCCGTTTTCCAGGCAAGCAATTCTGTGTGGAATTTTTTCTAACAAGATCGATCGATCAGGAAAATCTATGTCAATGTCTGGCATTATAAACTGCTCTCTTTAGCCACATCTTTTACAAGTTGTACATCTGTAGGCTGACGATTAAATCGTTTTGCCCAATGCTGGGGATTCATTACATGATATATCATGTCAAGGTGTTCGTCGGTAAAGTTATTTAACATTTCTTTACCGGTCTTGCAATTCAGAATCAACCAGGGAGATATTTTTCCGTCCTTGATATGCCAGACTGCTCTGTTTAGTGATACGTATCGAAAGTAGTGATTCCAAACACTGTCGTTCTCATCTGCCCATTCAGTCATTGTCATTATGCTTCTTTCCAAAGCAGTTTCTACATTTTCATTCAAGATTAATTCCAGTGCATATTTTTCATACATTGCTTCTCTGCACCAGTGATCTAACTTTACTCCAGACGTCACAACATAGTCAATATACTTTTCTGGATACAAGGGCTTGACATTTGTAATAAAACTGCCAAATTTTACAAATGCATTGTAGTAGGGTGATTTGCAAAAGTCTTCATAGGTTTTGTCTTTTTTTGCTCCTGCTGACAGCTTGTAAAATCTATTAAAAGCATAGAATCCCATCTGTACTCGCTTTTCCTTTTTTTGTAGAGCTCTTCT
>PWEK01000067.1 GCA_003553445.1 Elusimicrobiota bacterium | reverse complement strand
AATAATCTTCGCCGTCTGCTGGAATTGTTTGGTTTTTCATCGGGAATAAAGGTTGTGATGGGGGAAAATGCCGGAATTACTGTAAGCGAGGATCTTCCGGATACATATAAAGAAATATCTTCTAAAGTATCAAGCGAGGTTCTTAAGGGATATAGGGAAACATATAAAAAGCCGGCAGAGTGGAAAGAAGCTTCAGATACAGTGGAGAGCGGGTCCGAACTGCCAATGGCCGCGGATTATCTATTTGAATTTATAGAACTCACAAGAAAAATTATTTCGGGAAGCATAAATAAAATAGGCACTTTTATTTATAAAAACAGAGAGATAATAATGTTGTCATTAAAGAACATGATTCTTCTGCGCTGGGGGAGGATTGGAAGTGTAATTTCACATTATTTAATTAAAGTACCAGGCAATATGGTGAGTCATGATGATTTAACATCTTTAGATATTTATACGGAGGAAATAAAAAAAAGAATAGAAATGGTTGAAGATACAATAAAAAAAGATAATAAGCTGCAAAATACAATTTATGAAGGAATTGTAAATGCTGTTTACAGGATAGAAAGAGGAGAAGATAATGATCTTCCTCTATATATGATTAATATGCCGATGGCTCTTCTTAACAAAACAAGTAGAGGCTACGAGACCGGAAATAAATATATGCAGGATTTTTATCAGGCTATGGAAAATGAAATGAAACCGATTTTTGACAGGCAGGGAGGAAGGATACTCGGTTACTTTGGTACTTCTCTTTTTGTGCTGGGGGGGTCTTATGAACAGTTAGCAGAAAGGGTGGATAGAGCCCGGAAATATGCGTACGGAGAAATAGAAAGTTTTCTCTCCCAAGAAGATAAAAGACTAATTAGGGAAAAAATAAGTCAGATTAATATTGGTTCGGCAATGCTTCTAAAAAAAGAAATCCCCGATGGTATTCAGAATAAAAAAGAATACGCATTTGAAAAACTATCTCTTGCATGGGCCCTCACCGATGCTTGTGAAGAGTTTCCGGAATATAGAGAAGTTTATGGAAATGCAGATAATATTCACTTAATATCGGAAGATACATATCGCGAAAAGGGGGAAGGCAAACTTGAGGACTTTGTAGGACAGGAAAAATCCCGAAAAGTTTATCCGGGTAATAAAGATGGCGAAATTGTTCTTCCTCGTCATATATTCGGTGAAATAAGAAATGATCTGCAGGTGCTTTATTCAATAGATGATATGGCAGATATCCAAGCTGCAAAAAAAATAAAAGAAAGGATAGAAGAAAACTTACTAAAACTTAACTATATGAATTTGAGATATGCGGATCTGGGAATTGCAAGAAAGAACAGATTCTATGCATGGATTGAGCATTTAAATGAAAAGTACAGAAAAATGGGGCTTTCTGAGTTTAAAGCTGAAAATACAACTGCGGTATTTATTGATGTGAATAATTTTAAATCATACGACAGAAAGCATAAAAGAGAGGGTTTGGATTGGAGAACAGATAGGCACATGAGGGATATTTTAGGAATAATAACTGAGAGTTTTGAGCGGGAATTCAAAAATGAAAATATTGCCGTTACGGTCCAGGGGGATGAGATTCTTGTATATATAAAGGGGAACGAAATTAACGAACCCATTGAAGAAGAAAGGCTTAAAGGTGTCTTTGTGAAAATAAATTATTCCTTGGAAGAAATGCTCAGAGAGAAAGGTCATGAAGATTTTATACAGGAAGTTAAAACTCCCGAAGGTAGACTGCCTTTATATAACATTTCCCATGGGGAACTAGAGTATACAGCGGCAAAAGCCGAAAATAAGTGGCTTATAAGAAAGACAGGTGAGGAATGGGAGGAGGTTGAAGTTGACCCTCAATATTCAGAAGCTGTTTATTCAAATGTTTCACTGTCTTTTACTTATGCTAATGTTAAGGAAACCGGAGTAGAAAATATTTTAAAAGTAACATCTATTTTTGATTATATGGGAGCAATTAATTCCATTCAGAAAGATGCAGGACTAAAAATAGGGGTATTGAAAGATAAAACCTTTATGGAAAACCAAAGACGCAAGAATATCATTTTAAATTATCTGCAAAGCTTTATACCCCGACAGGAGCTATTAGAAATAACAGACGATTATGATACAGAAGAATTTTTAAATCGCATAAGTCAAATAGAAAAAAAGCTGGAAGCTTTGGAGAAAAGTTCTACATTAGCAAAAAATTACAAAAGAAAGATTTATACAACTTTTCTTAAAAATAAAAATCTGACTGTTCCTTCTACAATCCCCGAAATTGAAAGAAACATAAAAAACCATCTTTCCCGCATAGATAGTGAAAAAACTGAATATCCTGAACATGTTGATGTTTTAGACCGAGCTGCATCGGAAAAAAAGTTATATCCTAAAGACATAGAAAAGATTTTGAAAACAATACCGCTAATGGAAGGAGAGACAAGAACATTAGCTAAATTCACACCGGGAAGCGTTGAAATATACGATGAAAAAGAGACAGTAAATAATGTTTTGGAGTTTTTAAAATCAGTGGCAGACGAGAAAAAAATTAAAGAGGCATTATCAGAATATGAAATTGTTCATATAGACTGTGGTTCTGGCATAACGATTGAATATTATTTGCATCGCATAAGAGGAATAATTGTTCCTAAAGAGAAGAAGATATATATTTTTACTTCCGAAGATATTGGCAGTGTAATGGTTCATGAGATCTTTTCTGTTGTATTTAATACGGAAGATGAGGATAATCTTGAAATAGAGAAAATTTTTAAGGAGATGTATCGTCCGCCTAGGCCCACGAAAAAAGGACAACAGGAATTAAAAAGAGAGATGAACGACCTGTTAGATAGAGCTCAGCGTAAATCTGAACATGTTGATGCTTTATATTCCTTTGTGGCCGGTGCATTTGCCGCTTTGCCGGCAGTCCTGGCAACCACTGCAGTTGTTTTTATGCCTGCTGGCATTGGCATAGGCTTGGGCCTTGGTCTTATGGCCGGGCTTGGAATTGTATCAGCCTCTTCTATTTATATAAGCGTGTTGTTTTTTTCCCAGGCAACTCGCATAGTTATAGCCCAGGCTCAAAGGAGCCGGTCAGAAGGCATGGAATGGATAAGAGATATCCTTACTAAGCCTATTGCCACCAGAGACAGCGATATCCCAAAGGATATTTCCAGGCATATAATTCCTGACAATTTGCGTTATTCTATAGAAAAGGTGCATGAAGAAGCCCACAGGCGGGGTAGTGGAGAGTTCGGAGCCTATTTTGCCCAGGCAATAGGATTTTTGAAACCCTTATTTCTTCTGCCTTTTACTTTATTAGCAATGCCGCAAAGGATGATTACGTATTTTATTAGACAGAATATATCTTATTTTCCCGAATTGAAGACGGCTGAAGCTGGAGTTTCGCTTATTGACTTATTACCGGGGTTAGTGGGTGGTATTTCGGCTGCTATGGTGACAATAGTTTTAACATCCAGTCCCGTAGCGGGTATATTAGCTGGAGCTCTTATAGGTACAGGCTCAATATATGTTTTTAATTTAATTTTGAATTCTACCAGTGTTAAGAGCGGGGTTATTGCTTTAGGATCGGTTTTATTTGCTTCACCTGGTTTTTTTCGTAGTGCCCATGCCGCGGTTGATAGATATGATGAATCTTGGAAAATAATGGATATGATGAATGTTAATATATGGACAGGCATGGGTGCTTTGGCTATTTTGGCTTTTTTCCTATTTAGATGGAAAAAATGGAGTAAGCGCGATTTGAAAGTGGATATCTCTCCAGGGAAAACTCCTGAAGAGGTAGAGGAAGAACCGTATCGCATTGTAAATTTAAACGAAAAATTAGAACCTAAAGTAGGGCAATATTCATTTTTTGGTGTTTTAGGAGAATCTTTAAAGAGACATTTTGATATGCTTTCTGTCGTTAGAATTCTCAAAGAAACCGCTGTTATATTATTCTTTGCCAGTATTGTTCATGTATTTCAATTTCCTGTCAATCCGAGCGCATTTTTAATAGGAGGGGTTTTTGCACTGAGGCATTTGAAAATTTATTTTCATATTGGTGTTTCTCCGGTTAGTTCAAAAGAGTTAGATCTGTTTCGGAAGCTGCATGCATATAGTATTCTTGCTTTATTGGGTGCTTTTATGGGTAGAATAGCTATTGATATGCTTTCTGTTGGATATGTTTTGGGACCCGTGTTGGGGTTTTTAATTCCGGCTCTCCTCCATTTAAGTTATAACTATGCAGCATCCGTTTTTAATTATCGTTTCGGAGATATTGTTCCACTTGGATTGATTGATTCAGATAAAGCTATTTCTCGGGACATAGAGACACCAGGGATGCCGGTTGATGGTGATGTAATCCTTCCTCCGGAAATGGATATAGAAGACGAAAGTAGTTTAAATCCCCGGGAGAGGGCTTATTATAAAGCTCTTTATGCAAATTTGAGCACTGAGCAGAGAGAGAAAGCTGGTTGGGATGAGGATATCGCAGGGGTTGTCGGGGTTTCGAATATAAGAAGGTCAAGTGAAACCAGGTATAATGAAACAGAAAATGTGTTTTATATTGACGACATGAGTTTCGACAGACTGGAGATCTTAAATGAATTTCTTGGAAAGAAAGAGCTTGAAGACAGAACAGTACTTTTAAATATATTGAAAATTTTATTGAGTTATTCGAAGCACGCGAATCATGCGCCGGCGGATGAGAAAAAATTCGCTGAAAATTTCATGGGTGAACTGGATGGAATGGACGAGGCGGGTGCAGCTGCTTATACGCTGTTTTTCAAACATGTGTTATTCAGCAGGATGATGCATTTAAGTGATGAAAAGATAAAGGGAATATTAAGGGTCTATATGCAGACCAGAGGATACAGCGGTTATTCTCCGGAGTTCAGAGAGGAAGTTATAACCCGCGTAATTAAAATAAACAAGGATTTTATGGGTGAGAAGAGGGTTATTCAAACTGTTAGGAGCCTTGGGGCGCAGGCGCCTGACGGGGATTATTATGAAGAAAATGAGAGGGCAATAGAGGCCCTTGTGGATGCTATTTTAGGTTTGAGCAGCGGGCTTGTGGGTGTAGCGGCAGCTCCCTTAAGTTTTGCCGCGGATCCGCGGGGTCATATGGCTGCAGATCTTTTAAGGCCGGGAACATCGGATGTTTCCGTGGTGTTGATGGAAATGTTTCTGGGATTGTTAAGAGAAACTCGAGATGAAGAAATAATTCCCGGATTAAGAACAATGGAAGCTATAGGACATGCATTATGATTATTTCGGAAAGAGTAATAAAAATTTCCTGTTAACTTCAATAATTTTTAATCATTTCAATTTAATAAGACAATTCAAAATTATCTATTTTTTCTGTATTTAAAATGAAAAATGTTCGATAAGTAATCTAAAAAAAGAACATTTTGAAAATTTGCGCATACTTTGCGTGAAATTTGATGAATTTTTGAGGATTTGGTGTTTATATTAATAATGCAAAGGATATAAATGAGCATTATTAAAATAATTAAAATTAGGGTTGTCTGTTTTCTGCTGCTTATTATATTGTGTGATTTTTCTATAGCTTTTTCCCTGGATGACATACGGGAAATAACTTATAAAAATGTGGGTTCCCAACTTACCGGGGAAGAACTTAACATAAACAAAAATAGAGGAAATTATACATTTTCCGGATTAACAAGGGAGTTGCCATATAAAGTAACCGAAGAAGACCTTGGTATAAATAAACTGATTATAACAGAAAACGAGAAAAAAACATCAGTAAAAGTAGTTGTAACCGAAGCTGCGCGGAAAGTGGACCTTGACGGTTGGACAGTCCTTGAGCCGGCGGAGGATGCGCGGATGATATATGTGAGCAGCAGCGGCGGAGATGACGACAATGACGGTTTGTCACCGGATTCACCGGTTAAAACACTTCAGGCGGGAATAGATTTAGTTCGCAGCGGTGTTGATTCGGTTAATGGAAAAATTTATCCGGATTGGCTTCTTCTTAAGCGAGGGGATGTGTGGAATGAAACTCTTAACTGGCGTAAATCAGGTAGGTCACTTGAAGAGTCAACGGTAATAACCTGTTATGGTGATGCAGAAAAACCCCGCCCAGCCATTAGCAGGGTTAGACTGCACGGAGGTGCTTCCTGGCGGGGAGCACCAATAGCCCACTACTGGGCTATTGTTGGATTGCGCATAACGGATGGAATTTCAATGCTGGAGAATTCGAAAAACTTTCTTTTAGAGGATTGTCTGATAGAAACTTCTCAAACCAATCTCCAATCTAGCGATATAGTAGATACTGATATAAGGCGTAATATCATAAGGGGAAACTATTCGCGGGACGGTTCGCATGCGCAGGGAATGTATACGAGTTCTGTAAGAGGCCTTCTTCTGGAAGAAAATATTTTGGACCATAACGGATGGTGGAATCCAGTAAGAGGAGCCGATGATTACGAGCAGTATAATTCCGGCGAAGATTATTCTGAAGGGGATTTTGTTATTTACCAGGATCGCCTTTACCAGTCCCGTGAGGATAATCCGGACGGAAGACCGGGTGAAAGTGACTGCTGGGTCAGAAGGGGACAGCCAACAATTTTCAACCACAACTTTTACATACAGAGTAACTGTCAAAGAGTCAGGGTTTGGAGAAATATAATTACCCGGGCATCCAGCCATGGAATCCAGCTCAGGCCCGGAGGGGTCATATCAGAGAATATATTCGCGAAAAATCCTCTGACTGCTTTTAATACCGGAAGTGAAGGTATTGAAAGACCGGAGCTTACTCAGAAATTCACTAAAAACGTGGCTATAAAGGGCAATGATATAGGCAGAGATCCTGTCGGTTCAAGTAGGGCCTGGGGGGTTGAGGTGGGGGGTAATGTAAGTGTAGAGAACAATATTTTTGCAAATGACATAAGCGAAGGCAGCGGAGGATTTGCAATACAGGTTCGCTCGGACTGGAATCCTGAAAACCTTTCTATAAAAAATAATATTGTTTACGAATGGATAAACTCAATTGACGTACGCGGTACGGATGAGACGAATTCCGGTGTTACTATTGAAAATAATATTGTTCATAACAACAGGCGGAGGACAATTCGGCTCAATACTGTTTTTTCCAGTGATTCAGTAATGCTGTCCGGAAACCAGTATTATTCCAAGGACTATAATCTCACTGCCGGAAGCAGTATGAGTAAACAGCAGTGGCTGGATAAGATAGAATCAGACGCTGTCTTTGAAAAGCCTGAGTTTGTTAATCCGGAAAGAGATCTTGCTTCCTATAATGCCGCCCTGGGAGGCGAAGAGTCTTTTGTTTCTTTTATACGCTCAGCAAAAGAGCAGTCCCGAAATAACTGGAGGTGGGATTATTCGCCGGTTAGGATATTAGATTATTTTACTGAGGGTTTCTCGCTTGATAAAGAAAGAGGACCGCCTGATTCTGTAAGCGATCTGGAAGCTGAAACACCAGAGCCGCAGGTGGATTGCGGGATTAAACTTTTCTGGACAGCGCCCGGCAATTATGAAGGATGGAAAGACAATACTGGCGGATATTATGAGGTCCGTTATGCTACCTATTCAGTGAAAAATTCTTCATGGAGCTGGTGGAACAGCATACCCACTGATGATTCTTCCTATTACAAAGGGACAGTTTATATAGAGAATCCGTTGTCGGTTGGTGAAAAGGAAGAGAGATTGATAAAAGGAATGTTTCCCGGAAAGACGTTTTATGTCGGGATAAGGGCGTTTAACGCAGAAGGAAAACCGGGAGGCCTTAATAAAAATCTTGCTGCTATAGAAGAGCAGCAGCTCTATGCTGTGGCGGGGGATACAGTACCCTATGCGCCTTCCGGCCTGGTTATTGAGCGTTCTGAGGGACAGGTTAACCTTGGCTGGGATGAAAGTTTTTCTCCCAACATAGAGGAATACAGAATTTACAGGTCCCAAATAAGCGGTGTCTATGATACGGTTATAAACAGTTTAGAAGCGGATTCCGATTTTTATGCATGTTCACATGAATTCGATGAAGAAAAATACTATGCGATATCCGCAGTGGATATAAACGGATATGAAAGCGATATTGTCTGTTTTGACCCGGATGAAGTTCCTCCGGAAATAATAGATAGAACCCCGAGGAGTCGCGCTTATGGCACCCGGAAAATAAAGGCTTGGGTAAGAGATGATAGAAATGTGGTTGATGTGATGGGAAGATTCCGTCCTCTGGGAAGTGATTTTGAAGGATATGAACTCGATTTTTTTCCGGATCCGGATTTCTCTGAAAATTACGCGGGAACAGCAAAGATTGATGAAGACAAAATAAATCATAAGGGTTTTGAGTATTGCATTAGCGCGTATGATGGCACCAATAAAACTGAGCAGGAATGGGTAAGAATAAAAGCCCCTTCAGGTATACCCACCCAAAGTTTTATCACCCCTGATAACCCTCAGCTTACTTTTGGCAGAGAAGTTGAAGAAGTATTAATTACTGATGTGAGAGGAAATAAGGTCTTTGAATCTTCAAAAGGTGATTCAGGGAATATTAAATGGAAGCCTTCAGACGGTTCAGGCATTTCCATAGAATCAGGCATTTATCTTTTTAGAGCATTAACGGAAGATGGATATAAATACGGAACTGTGGTGATAGCGAAGTAAATGATAAAAAAAGTGTATTTAATTAAAACAGCTTTGAGAATAACAGCTTTTATCGTAGTATGTTTTGGTATGAATCTTTTTAAACCGTCAGGTTCTTATGGGCTCAATGAAGTAAGAGAGATAACCTATAAAAATGTAAATACTGTTTTAACAAAGCAGGATATTGAGTTAACGAAAGGGAGTTATGTCTTTTCGGGTTTAACGGATACTCTGCCTTATACAGTAACTGAAGATGACATTGGAATAAACACCTTAAATATATCAAGTGAAAAAAACGCAAAAAAGGTTAATGTAGTTGTAACTGATGCATTTAGGGAAGTGAATCAGGATGGATGGACCATTCTGGAGCCTCATGAGAATTCCAGGAAGATTTATGTATCAAATTCCGAAGGATGTGATACGAACTGTGGTTTAACTTCTGAAACTCCTGTTCACAGTATAAGAAAAGCCAGAAGTTTGATGCGGGATGGAGAAGGTGATTGGCTTTTGCTTAAACGGGGAGATGAGTGGAGTGAAACGTTGAGCATAACGAATATAGATGGGAGAACCGGAAACAAAGAGGAGATTGCGCCAACGGTATATACTACTTACGGTAAAGGTCAAAGACCAAAAGTAAGGCGGCTTTCAGCTCATGGCGGGTCTGATACAGCGAATAATGTAATTGTTAGTGGTATTTATTTTCCTCAAGGAAACCTAAGTAGTATATATTCTGACCGGCTTTTAATAGAAGACTGTTTTTTCTACAGAACGGGCATTAATATGCAGGGTAATTACAGCAACATAGATTTTCGTAGAAACGTAGTATTTGGAAACTATCCTCATACCGGAACGGGGCATCAACAAGGTTCTTATACAAGCGGTATAAATGGTATATTATTTGAAGAAAATATTTATGACCATAATGGTTGGCATGGCGGCGTAGAAGTGCCTTGGAATGCAAGCCTTGATGAAATTGAAGTTGCTTTGTTGAAAATGCCGAACATTGATGATGTAGAAGTTGCTGAAGACGGCGAGAACTTTTTAGTGCATTTCCCAAAGCCCCTTGTGGCTATAGAAGAAGACAGTCTCGATGTTGATTTTGATCAGCTGGTAACAGATGGGAGCCCTTCTTTTGAAATTGAACAGGAATTTTCGCCCAGAGAGGATTTAGCCTGGCAAAAACCTGTATCCGCCTCCAGTTATAGAAGAAGCTGGGTTCCGGAGGGCGCAAACAGCAATAAGGCGTCTTTTTGGGGTGGAGATTCACCTTCGCCTCAGTGGTGGATGGTAGATCTCGAATCTGAATACACTATTGACGAGATTGTTGTAGGTTGGACATCCACTACTGAAACTTCCTCTGCCGCTACAGATTATCTAATAGAGTATTCTGCGGATGGTGAAGATTGGAATGTGGCTTATGAATTTAAAGATGGATTAGTTACAATCAATAGAACTGACCGAATTGAGTTCGACCCAATTACTGCGCGGTATTGGAGGATGTATGGAAAGGAATCACCTTCCGGAAGATTCTATATGTCCGGATTTGAGATGTATGGTCCGGAATCTGAAGAAAAAAAGTCTGAAACGGTAAGACTGGATTTAGGAAATGTCAGCGGGGGTTTCTACCGTTTTCATATCCCCGGCTCTCATCCTACTATTTTTAATCATAATTTTTATATTGCTGCAAATAATAAAAATATAAGAGTTCGGAGGAATATAGTTACCAGAGCATCCAGCCACGGAATCCAGCTCAGGCCCGGGGGTGTTACATCTGAAAATATCTTTGCAAAAAATCCGCTTACCATATGGCAGAATAATCGGGGGCAGTCAGATTTCACAAATGAGATTAATAGGAATGTAATTATTCAGGGAAATGATATAGGGCGTTATCCGGTGGGGACCACGAGGGGAGGGGGGATACAGGAAGCTACCGCCGAAGGGGTTACAAGCGGATTGGAAGTACATGGGAATATAATTGCAAATAATATTTCAGCCGGCAGCGGTGGTTTTGCCATTCAGGTACGAAGCGGAAGCGACGGTGGTTCTGTATATCGCCCCCATAATATATCCGTTAAAAAAAACACAATCTATGAATGGAACAATTCTATTGATGTGCGAGGTAATAGCGAAACAAATACAGGAGTTGTTGTTTCTCACAATATCATTAACAATAACCGCGGACGAACAATGAGGTTGGCTACTGAATTTGATTCAGAGTCAGTCTCTCTTTTTAATAATAAGTATTACGCAGATGAGTATGAAATGCGGGTTGGAGGAAGTTCAGTACCACCGAAGAAATGGCAAGAAACAATTGAAATCGATGCAAAGTTTGAAAAACCGGAGTTTGTTGATCCTCACCGGAATTTGGCAACTTACAATGCCTCTCTCGGAGGTGAGGAATCCTTTGAAGAATTTATTGAAATCGCCAAACAGCAGTCCCGCCGAAACTGGAGGTGGGACTACTCACCGGTCAAAATTCTTGAGTATTTTCGTGAAGGATTCACAGCGATAACTCCACCTGAGGATGTTAATAATCTAAGTGCCAAAACTGTTGAAGATGCAGATGGTGAGGTGCTGCTTGAATGGCAGGCACCTCCGAAAAATAATTTAAATGAGGATAATAAAGAGGGATACTATGAAGTGCGTTATGCTACTTATCCGGTAATTGAAACTCCTGCAAAGTGGTGGAATAGTATATCAACTGATACCGGATGTTACTACTCAGGAGCGGAAATGTTTGATAATCCAAAAAGCGCCGGAGAGACTGAAGAAGGGGTTGTAAGGGGATTATACCCCGGAACCACATTTTATTTCGGGATAAGGACCCATAATGCTGGTGGGCAGGTAAGCTGGCTTGATAAAAAATTAGATGAAGGTGATCCGGCAAGCGCGGTATCTGGTAATGCAAATCCCAAACCTCCTTCAAGGTTAAGAGTTAACTATATAGGAACGAATGCTCGGCTTGTATGGGACAAGAGCACGTCTTCAGTATTAAAAAATTACATCATACACAAATCAACAGTAAGCGAAGGTTCTGTTAAAAGTACAAAAACCGTATGCGGCGCAGAAACAGAGTATGATATATGCCTAAAAGAAGAAGGCTATTTTGCAGACTACGATAAGTATTACTTTATGGTAAAAGTAGTAAACATAGCAGACAGCAGAAGCTCTCATTCAAACGAGGTCAAACTTACCCCTGATCTTACCCCTCCAGTTATAGAAGACAGAACTGCCCGCACTAGGGTAATTGGAAGAAAAGAAATCAAAGTAAGTGTTACAGATGACAGGCAGGTGTATGAAGTAGGGGGAGGATACCGGAGCCTTGGGTCTGATTCGGAATACTATGAGAAACTGGAGTTTCCGGAGCCAGAGGAAGGTACATCATATTATGAAGGTTATGCTGAGATAAATGATTTTTTTATATCTACTAAAGGCTTTGAGTATTACATAACTGCAAGCGATGCATTTAATGTATCCACAACAACCTGGGTTCAGGTGACAGCTCCCCAAGATCTGCCTGAGCAGGGTTTCATAACGCCTTCTAACCCCGAGCTGATCTTCGGCTCTGAAGTAGAAGAGGTTTTAATAACCGATATGAGAGGGAATGAGGTGTTTAAGGAGAAAAGAGACGGTTTAAATAATATTGTGTGGAATCCGTCAAGGGGTGGCTCTATATCTATGGAGACGGGTCTTTATATTTACCGCATAAAGACTGAGGAAGGATATCAGTACGGAAGTGTGGTAATAGCAAAGTAGGTGAAAATGAATAAGTTAAGCAGAGCATCAAGTTTTTACATTAAAATCCGGTTTCTGTTAGCCGGTCTCGTTTTGGTCTTTTCGTTAAACCTATTAATACAGACTGCTTATGGAGATGAGGATCCAGTTAGTTATAAAATGGAACAAACACTTGAAGCCGTGATTACCATCGAGGAGAGTGAGCGCATTGGGGTAAGCCGTGCTGCAAATGAATGGTTCCTTGAGACTGCCAGTCAGACGGCGTTCTATGCGCCTCACGGTGTGTTCTTTGAGGGAACAAACTCAACGGGTGATATTACTGACTGGGAGTGGGATTTCGGGGACGGGAGCCCTACAGTCGGAGGGTTCAACGCTGCCTATGTCTACGAAACCCCCGGCACCTATACCGCCACCCTGACGGTTAGCGACACAAACGGAAACACAGATACGGCGACAGTAGAGATCGAGGTGTGGGAACGGGATGGAGATATCTATTATGTCGATTCGGAGATTGGTTCAGATAGCTATGATGGATTAAGTCCTGAACTTGTTTACGATAATGGTACTGTTGTGTCCGGCCCCTGGGAAACTGCCTATTATGCCTTTATGGCTTTGGAAAGGGATGATGAGTATAACCCTGGCGACCAAATATTATTCCGCCGGGGACAGACATTTCCAATAAGTTCTACTGTAACTCTATCACGCACTGGGAAAAACTACGGTCTTCTATTCGGTTCTTATGGCAAAGGCCCAAAACCCATAATTGATTCTTCGGGGCGTGTGCTTAGTCACGAAGTACATACAAGCTGGCCGGGCCGGGGTTATCTTTCCTTTACTGATCTGGAAGTAAAAGTTCCCGGCGGGATAGATGGAGACCTCTTTTACCAAATGTATTGGTGCACTGCCCAAAATATTCTCTTTATGGATATTGATATGCATCAAGGAAAAGGATTTATCCATACTCGGCCATCTCACGGCGACCATTCTGACTATGAAGACTTTCAAAGAGTTAGTGATATTTTTGTCTTTAGAAATAATATAACAAATATAGACAGCACAATTAATAATTGGGGCGCTCAACGAATGGCCATGTTAAGCAACCATTTTGATAAAGGAGGCGCTCATCTTAACTATGTATGTTTTTATACTCGGGGAGTTGTGAGAGACAACATTTTTACACGTGCCGCGTGGGGAAGACCAGCCTTCAGAATAAGACCCAATGCAGAAAGTGCAAAGGTTGGCGGGAATGGGAATATGTATTTTTCTAACAACCACTTCGGCGGCTGGTTGGATCCTAGAAAACGAGACGAACATGAACACGATAATAGCGCCGCTATGCGATCTGACCGATTTTCTGAAAATGGTGATCAATATAACTACCAACTAGTTCAGTTTCACACTACATCAGCTCTTACCGAAGCTGAAAACTATCTCTTTGAAAACAACGTATTTTCAAACTCTAATGAATGGTTGCAAATTTCAGCATTAAAAGATTTTACTGCGAATAATAATGTCTTTCGAACAGTAACTCATACCCCACGTTCGGGAATTGCAATGGGAGGAAGTGCAGGAGGAACCGAAAATCTTCCATATATGAACATATTATTTGAAGATAATATAATGTACCATCATCATAGTGGTACGGTTTTTAGGCTCAGTCCCTATTTAGGAAATTATTTCGAAAAGTGGGATGTAGATGAGAATACAAACATCACCATAAAGAACAACACGTCGTTTTCAGGCACCTATTTTTTTAACCTTGATGATGACCTCGGCGAATATACCATTGTTGGTAATACAATAAATGCCGACTTTAGCGATTCCGAAGTGTTTAGGTATGATGGGGCGAATTATAGTGCAGCAGGTTGGGCAAGTCTGACGGGAGACAGCAATACTGTTCAAAGTGTGGCGAAGCCCCCGGCTCCGGGTCTGGTTAAATCTCCTGTTGTCCAGTACGGAGGTAATACCATTGAACTGGAATTCAATTATGTCATGGACTATTCAGGGGAGGGGATAAAAGAAATCCGCTTATGGGCGCGCAAGGATGACGGAGACTGGTTCGATACGGGTCAAATCCATCCCGGTAATCCAGACGAATTACACGGCGGGAAGGCGGGTCTCAACGGAACGTTCAGTTACCCTCCGGATTTGGGTTCAGGTTCGTACTATTTTGCCACTGAGGTT
>PWEK01000087.1 GCA_003553445.1 Elusimicrobiota bacterium | reverse complement strand
AGGCGGAGCGTCGGGCGCGTTCGTTGCTCTCGACGGCCAAATCGGAGGGGATCCACTCCGGAAAGTCCCCGGTCGGGCTCGCCGCTGCCGCCGTCTATGCGGCCGCCCTCCTCACCAACGAGAAGGTCACCCAGAGCGAGGTGAGCGACGTCGCGAACATCTCGGAGGTCACCATTCGCAACCGATACCACGAGCTGCTTGAGGCCGAAGACGGCGTCGCGATGGACTGAGCGCCCCCACGGATACGTCCTCCCCCGTAACGGTGGACCGCCCATCGGAAACGGAACCCTTCAGGTAGCCGACCCCCGAGCGACAGCCATGGAGACGACCCGACATTTCACCGCGACGACGTACGTCGTCAACGACGGTGCGACGGCGCTGCACGAACACGACCTGCTCGGGATCCGGCTGCCGCCGGGCGGCCACATCGAGCGGGACGAACTGCCACACGAGGCCGCCGTACGGGAAGTGCGTGAGGAGACGGGGCTTGAGCCGACGCTCGTGACCGACACCGCCGACATCGACGCCCCAAACGGGCGGCCCCTCCCGGAGCCGGCCCATCTGATGCTTCACGATATCAACGTCCACCCCGACGGACGGGTGGGCCACCAGCACATCGACCACCTCTATTATGCGTCGGTTCCGGACCGGCGGATCGACCCCATCGGGGCGGACGAGGCAGCCGCCGAGGAGTGGAGTTGGTACACGCCCGCTGAGCTACGCGCGAGCGACCTCGACGCGGACGTGAAGACGCTGGGTTGTGAGGCGATCGCGACGGTAGAAACACGGGAGCGGTAGCCGTGTGCCCTCCGGTTCGGTTGCTGGGGTGACGGCCCCGTTCGTTCCCCGCTGAGGCGGCCCGCGATGGGTCTGACGGCCGTCTTGCGCTCCGGAAAGTATTTGGGTTGTTGTCGGTGAGTAATTGCAAATGGATGCCCAGCGTATCGAGGACGTCACCGAGTGGGAGTCGCGGCGTTTCTCGAACGGGTTCGCCGACCTCCGCCGGCTCGCGGATCGGGGCTTCTCAGGGGCGGCCACCGACGGAACTGGCTGGTTGTTGCTGTTGAACGGCCGGATCGTTGGGGCGATCGATACGGAACTCGATTCGTTCGCCGACGCCTCCGGGACGGCGTATCAGGCCCCGGATGACTGTCTGCCGCTGCTCTTCGCCATGCAGGAGGCTGGCGGGACGAAACGGGCGCAGTACTACACGAACGATACGTCGCTCGCGGAGGCGGACCGAAAGCTTTCGACGGGCGGGTTCACGGGCTACATCGAACTCTCCGAGAACGTACTGTCGGGCGATTACTACGTGACCTACACCGGCGGCGAATCGCGCCCGGTCGCGTTCGTCGGCAACGCCAGGCGGCTCGAAACCGGCGAGGAAGCCTTCGAGTTGGCCGACGACGAGGTCGGGATCTACTCCGTCTACGAGGTCGACCTCGACGTGCGCGAAGTCCCTGACCCTGCCGGACGAGACGCTGGCGCTGCGACGCGAGACGAGGCCGCCGGCACGGCGAAAGATCCCGGCGGATCGACGGTCGAGGCGGACGCCGTAGCTGCCGCGGAGCGGGTCGGGGACTCCGAACCGGAACCGGCGACCGTCGAGGAGGCGGAACCACCGGGACCCGGCAGAACGGCGGAATCTGCGGAAGCAGCGGAAGCGGCGGACTCAACAGAAGCAGCGGAATCAGCAGAATCGGTTGAATCTGCGGAATCAGCAGAATCGGCGGGAGCGGTGGAGTCGGCAGAATCAGCGGAATCTACAGAATCGGTGGAGGGGGAGTCGGAGCACGACCCTGACGGTCCGGTCGAGGCGACGGGCCAGGCGCGGTCGGTCGAGGATCCGCCCGCAGAGCCACCGTCCGATGGGGGCCCCTCCGTGACCGACACCACGTCGGGGGACACGGACGTCTTTTCGAGGGAGGAACAGTGGCGTGAGACGACCGCGATCCCGGCGCTCGACCCCAAGGAAACCAGCTCGCGACCGGAGTCGAACGCCGACCCCCGAAGGCGAACACGTCAGGGGCGTGCTGGCCACGCCAGGGGCCGCCCCGTTGAGTCCGATCACGGCGACCGGAGCGGCCGAACGTCCAGCGCGCGATCGCCCGAACCACGGGCCGGAAGCGGTGGCGGTCGGTCCGCGGTGTCCAGACGCCCGACAGACGGGCGATCAGCCGACGCGAGCGGTTCGACGGGCGGTTCAACGAACGCTCGATCGACGGCGGAGCGGTCGGCCGAGCGCGATTCGCGGATCGCCGAGCTCGAATCCACGCTCGAAACGCTCGAACAGGAACGTGACTCCCTCACGGCGGAGCGCGACGAGATCGCCGCCGATCGCGACGAGCAGAAAGCCAAGCGTGAGCGGCTCGAATCGGAGGGGGAATCGTTGAAAAAGGCGCGCGATCGGCTCCAGGAGGAGCTCTCGGCGGTTCGCGCGGAGCTCCCGGATGGCGAGCAAACGGTCCCGGCCGCACAGGCGCGAAGCGAGACGAACCTGTTCATCAGGTACGGCTCGAAAGGCGATGCCACACTTGAGGATGCCCACGACGGCGACGTTGACCGCGACGCGCTCAGGGGTAACCTCCGGATCGAACACCACACGGGCTTCGAGAGCGAGGGGGCAGTGGTCGATGGCGTGCCCTACCGGGAGTTCTTGGAGGGGACGATGGAGTACGGCTTCACCCGGTGGCTCGTCGAAGACCTCCCGTTCGAGATCCGCGACACCGGAAACGAGAGCGACCTCCGGGACCTCTATGACGCGCTGCCCGAGATCGACCGGGCGGAGATCGACGGTTCGGTCTCCATCGTGAGTCGCGAGGGTGGCGAGGAGACCCGTGAGCAGCGGACGTTCGACCTCGTCCTCCGGGATCGCATGGGCAACCCGCTTTTCATCGCCGATCTCAACGACAGCCGGGCACCGACGGGCGGCGCGACGCTCGAATCGCTCGTCGCGAACGGCGGCAGCGTGGCGGGGTCGAACGACGCGTTCGCCGCCGCCTTCGCCGTCACCGCGAGCTACTTCGAGCCGGAAGCGCTGGAGACCGCGAGCGACGCGGTCGGCGGCGGACTGTTCGGAACGAAGCGACGGAGCTTCGTCAAACTCTCACGAAAGCGTGGCTACCATCTCTGCCTCGCGGAGTCGCGGGACGGCGGATTCCACCTGACGGTCCCAGATCTATAGGAACGGTCGAGGAACCCGCGGGGGACCTGCCGGTGGGCCATCGTTTCGGAACCCTTATTTTCCTCTTCGGAATACGATTGAGTGAGCGCCGGAGTAGCTCAGCTGGCAGAGCGATTCCTTCGTAAGGAATAGGTCGAGGGTTCAAATCCCTCCTCCGGCT
>PWEK01000059.1 GCA_003553445.1 Elusimicrobiota bacterium | reverse complement strand
CGACCGCCGCTGTGCTACGGATTAGCGCGCGAGGTGAGCTCACCTATTGCGGCCGGATATGCTTGCACCTGTGTCTACACATACAATAAAAGAATAACAGTATCCCCACCCCCATGTTAAAGGGCCAGCCAAAATCGGTCGGAAATTGCATGAGGGCAGAAGAAGCCGGATGAAGCATTACAGCTACAGGAGACATGAGGAGTGGCTCCCTAGCCTAACTTCCCCCTCCCCTGACTGGCGCTGAAGCCTTGCCAGTCAAGGCAGGAGGGGCTTTTTTTGTGGGAATTTGTGGTCGCGCACACGATTCAGTTATGCCCTTGCATCTCGGGACGGAGTTGTGATATAGTGGTCGCGGAGGTGGTGACGTGTTTGTCAAGAAAGGGTGGAGCTATTACAAGGATAAGAAATATGTCTCCTACAACATAGTCGAGTCATATCGGGACCCGGAAACCGGTAACGTCAGACACCGAAACGTCCTGAACATAACCTCCCTGCCCCAACACGTCATCGACTCCATTGATCAGGCCTTCAAAACAGGTTCTGTTGTGGACCCCACTCAGATAACCGGGAAGGCAGACCTGCACATTGATCTGGGCGACACCGTCCGTGGAGCCGGGCTGCTCAGCGTATACCGGGCCTGGAAACAGCTGAAAATGGACGGGCTGCTATCCGGTTTGACCCCTGCCGAGAAGGAATCGGTACTGGCCATGGTGACGCAGAGAATCCTGGAGCCGGGGAGCAAACTTAGCCTCAAGGAGCAGTTGTCCGACACCATACTCTCCAGGATCTACTCGAAAAAGCGCCTGAACGAGGATGAGCTGTACCGGGTCATGGACAAGCTGCACGATAGCTTCTATGCCATCCAGGACCGGATCCAGAAACGGGAGGATGTCTCGCCGGTGCTGCTTCTTTACGATTGCACCAGCACGTACTTCGAGGGACAGTGTGCCGAGGATGGGCGGTACGGATATTCCCGGGACAAAAGGTGGGATCGGTATCAGGTGGTGGTGGGCCTGGTATGCAGTACAGAGGGGGTTCCGTTGGCCCTGGAGGTCTGGCCCGGTGACACTGCGGACAAAAGCACGGTGATCGAACAGATCCAGATGCTGAAGGAACGGTTCGGGGTGAAGAAGGCCATTTTTGTGGGGGACAAGGGGATGTACCAGGAGACGGCCATCGAGGAAATTGAAATGGCCGGGTTTGATCATATCCTGAGCCTGGAGTGGAAAAAGCAAAGAAAGCAGCTGGAGGCCCTGGGTCCTCACCAGTTGAGTTTATTCGATGAGATGGGCGTGATTGAATGGCAAGAGGACGGAGTACGGTACATCGGTTGCGTGTCGGAGTTGAAGAGGCGCCGGGCCCAGCATATTAGAGAAACAGGGATGCAGCGTGCGGAGGAACAGTTGGCAGGTATCGCTGCCACGGCAAGGAAGGGTCGATACTACAGCTGGGTCAGCCTGAGGACCCGGATCAAGGAGATCCTGTCCAAGGAGAAAGTGTCGGGTCTTTGGAGGATCGAAATTGCTCCCCTGCAGGACATGGATTCTCCGGAGGAAAGGGTTCGGCTTGACCTGACCTTTGAGCCCGATGAGGCATCCATTGAAAAGAGAAAGAGCATCGAGGGCAAGTATGTGCTTCAGACCTCCCTGGATTCGGAGGAGTATTCCGCTCAAAAGGTGGACGAGCACTACCGCGGCCTCATGAAGACCGAGCGTGCCTTTCGGCACATCAAAAGTTACCTCAAGATCCGCCCCGTCTATCACTACAAGAGGGAGCGAGTCCGGGCCCATGTGTTGATTTGCTTTTTGGCCTACTACCTGGTCAAGAAGATGGAACTGGAAATGAGGGAGACCTGCGAAAACCGTGAGGTGGAGCGCGTCCTGCGGCACTGGGACAAACTCCGAATCAGCCATTGCCAGATGCAGGCTGGGGATCACAGCTGTGAGCAGTGGGACTGGGCCCTCGGTGAGGAAGGGCGAAAGATCAGGGAGGAAATCAGCTCCGTCGGATGGTGGCGATCCGTTCAGGCATACTGGCGTGGTCTCAGAAAGACGCTAACCGGATAACTCCATATAGCCCTGCACTGTGGTGTTTCTGGGGCAATTTTTGTGCCCCGAAAGGGGGGTGAAGATGGGTTAATCATCGGGGTGCCGCTCGGCCTGGCCTGCGCAGTATATCTCGCGGAGGTGGCCCCTCCCGGGATCAGGTCGGCTGGGAGGGTGGTAATAACCACGCTGGCGGGAATTCCCTCCGTGATATACGGAATTGTGGGTCTTCTGCTGGTAGCTCCGCGAGTCGCAGCGATCTTCTCTCTGTCCACTGGACTGACCGGATTCACCGCGGGTCTGATACTGGGACTGATGATAGTGCCCACCATCGCCTCACTGGCGGAGGAGAGCATCCTCAGCGTCCCGGCTGAGTACCGGGAAGCAGCACTTGCGCTCGGTGCAACAGGGTTCGAGGCGTTCTGGACGGCCGTCTTCCCCGCCGCCCGATCCGGGATAATTGCTGCCGTGATGCTGGCCATGGGCCGTGCGCTGGGGGAAACCATGACGGTGTTGATCGTGGCAGGTGGGCGGTTGGCGATGCCGACGGGACTGTTTCAACCGATGCGCACCATGACCGCTCTGTTGGCCGCAGAGGTGAACAATGCCCCGCAGGGAGGCCTACAGTATTCAGCCCTGTTTGCGGTTGGCCTGGTGCTCTTTGTGCTGACCCTGCTGATCACTGTATTCGCTGACGTCCTGCTGCGACGGGCCCAGAAGAGAGGTGGAGTAAATTGAAGGAGATCTCCAGGAGACATTTCGAGATAGCCGTCGATACTCTGATCACTCTGGGCTTCTGGACTGTAATCCTGGCGGCGTTGGGAATTATCTACTTCATATTCGATGCGGGTATATCGGGGATTACCTGGGACTTTCTGACGCAGATGCCGAGGAGCCGGGGAATCGAAGGCGGCATACTCCCCGCCATCGTAGGCACCGCGTGGCTGACCCTGGGCACAGCCGCTATCTCCGTTCCGGTGGGAGTTATGTCGGCGATATTTCTCACTGAGTACGCAAAGCAGGGTCCAGCAGTGCGGTTGATCAACCTGGCGGTGGTCAACCTCGCCGGGGTACCCTCTGTGGTATTCGGGCTGTTCGGTCTGGCGTTCTTTGTTCTCTTTCTGGGTTTTGGATCATCACTAACAGCGGCTTCACTCACGCTGGGCGTCATGACCCTGCCGGTCGTGGTCAGCGCCACGCGCGAGGCCCTCCTGGCCGTGCCGAAGTCCTATCGAGAAGCCGCCTACGCCCTGGGCGCCAACAGGCGCCAGACCGTCCTGACGCACGTCCTGCCCTACGCCCGACCGGGAATCGTCGCGGGTTCGTTGCTCGGCCTCGGCAGGGCCGTGGGCGAAACTGCTCCCATACTGGTCACGGGAGTGGCTGT
>PWEK01000050.1 GCA_003553445.1 Elusimicrobiota bacterium | reverse complement strand
CCTTTTTTTCCTCAGCCCCCACAACAGCGTCTGCCGCATTAGTAAGAAGATTCATCACAACCTGTATCAGCTCGGTCTTATTTCCCCTGACATCAGGCAGTTCCTCAGGTATACTGATTTCCAAAACCGCCCCCTTGCTAAATTTTGATTCAGTAAGCCTCTTTGCCTCATTGACAATTTCCGCCACACTAACCCTTTTCTTTTCTCCTTTGGCGGGCTTCGAAAACTTTGTGATGCTTTTTACTATTTCCGCTCCCTGCCGGGAGCTGCTTATTGAACTTTCGACATATTCCAGAAGATCTTCCTTTTCTTCCTCTGTTAATTTATCCAGTTCTTCTATCGTGCTTTCAATCATTTCATTATTCATCATTATCGAGCCGAAGGGGTTCTGCAGATTATGAGCAAGACCTGAAGCCAGTTGCCCGACAGAAGACATCTTTGAGGCCTGAACAAGTTCTGCTTCTGATTCTTTTAATTTTTCATAAAACTGGGCATTTTCTATAGCTAGAGCCGCCTGTCCTGAAAGAATCTTGAACATATTTATATCCTCAGGCGTATATGTCTTGTCGTTATCCTTCGAGCTCAGAGACATAAACCCGACCATTTTCTCCTTTATAAATGCCGGCACTATAATCTCTGTACCGGTGTTTCTCAAAAAATTCTTAACCTCCCGCTTATCTCTTTCTTCTGTAATCTGCAGAATCTCTTCCCTGAGCATCGGCTCTCTATTTCCCTGTAAATGCCTGATTACCGGATTTTCTAAATCCAGTCTTATAGAGTGCTGACTCCGACGTTCTTTCCCGTATCCTTTTTTAAAAACGTATTCTTTCTTCTCTTCATCCCAGAGATAGATACGCGTGTAGCTGACCCCTACATTTATTGTTACGGTCCTTGTCATCCAGGAAAGCAGCTCGTTTATACTCTTAGTCAGAGTCATCTGTTTACCCAGCTCTATGAGTGTTTCCTGATATTGCTTCTGTTTTTTAAACAATGTCCACTCCGTTTTATTTTTTAGTTTATTGAAAACTGTAGGACCAAGGCTGGCTAAAACTACAGCAACACCAGCTGGCACCATCCACATATATTTACCAAACATATTGTAAAGAGCATCCTGAAAAAGAAAACCTGAAAAGAAAACAACTACTAATATCAAACTGTAAACTATTCCGAAAACAGTACTTCGCGCAAGCACTACTCTTATGTCCATTAATCTATATTGTAATATAGCATATGTTATGAGAGAATTTGACAACAAAATAAAGAAAGTAGTAATTGGGTTAAGGGGGAACAAGTCAATATTATAGCCCAATAAAAAACCCAGAGCTCCACCCGGAAATCCTATTATCATACAAAGAAATATGTATTTAAGACGACTTTTCTCAACCCCTTTAGATTTTTTGTATTTTTTATACAATTGTGGGATGGAAAGAAGCACAAAAACACCGAAGAATATAATAAGTAATGGATATAGGGGGCCTGCTTGAAATATATATCTTAATCCAAACTTGGGTATTGGATCATAAGCTAATAGGTTCGTAAATATATTTATTATCAATAACCCTGCTGCAATAAGATAAATTGAAAATCTCAAAATCGAAGACATTTTTTTTCCAATGATAATGTATGTAGCATGAATTAAAAAAACAGGGATTAGGATTGTCCCAAACAAAAGTATTCTTATGGCAATAATTGATTGTTCCGGAGTCTTTGCTATGGACTGAAGAAAAAAACCAAAACTATAAATTGAAACAGATAAGAAAAACAAAGAAAAATATTGATTAAGTTTTGCTTTTTTTCTTCTAACATAAATAAAAACCCCCAAAAAAGCATTTACAATGAATACAGAAATTCCTGCTGCTGCAAATAAGTATATAGAGAGTCTATTAATGTTATTTCCTTTTATTATAAAAATTTATATTTCTGCAAATTAAAGAATAATTTTCCTTTTCAAGACGAACTTCCTTGCAACCACAAGTACTAAATTGAATATTATATTTTTTACATACATCGTATATTTTTTCATATTTTTTTCTTTTATAATCTAAAGGAGGTGAATAAGCTGCTCCAGCTATCACATAGCTTTTCTCTTTCAGTAATTTTATGGCTTTTTTTAAAAAAGGTTTTTTTTCCAACTTTGCTTTGTACTTCCCAAAAGTGAAGACATAAGTTGCAGTTATATGGTCAGCAGCAACATTTGCAAGTCTTTTGACAACAGAATGTATGTTTTCATCGGTATCATCGATCAAAGGGAATAAGGGATCCATCCTTGCACCTATGCAACATCCAATCTCTTTAAGTTTAGGTATTTGATTTATTCTTTCATCAGCTGAAGGGCTATTAGGCTCAAGGATTCTATTTCTTTCCGGATTTATATTTGTAACACTTATACCAATCGCTTCTATTTGATTAGAATATTTTTTTAATAACTTTATAGTTCTATCTGGAATTATATTTTTTGTAGCAATAGTAAAAATTACTCCTTTTGGCAGCATAAACTTTAAAAATTCATGAGTCAGATCTTTTGCTATAGGAGCAAATGGATCACTGGAAGGAGATAAATAAACAACAGTTTCAGGAAACTTTTCGAGATTATAAATAGGAGAGATATCAACAGGAACAGGAAAATTATCTTTATCTGGATATTTCTTTTCCCATTTATCTTTAATAATACTTGCAAAATGACAATATGCACATTCATTTTCACAGCCAATAGTAAAATCGACTCCGTACATGTTACAAGAGTGAGGGACTCTTTTAATCTCTATTTTAGGGTACATGATAGACCCCCTGGCTTTATCCGCTTCATATGAAATAATACTTTTTATCTTCTTTCTTGATTCATCACTGCAGTCAGTAAAAATAATGCCGTAAATATAAACACTCTTATTCACAGAATATGACCATTTAACTATACCCTTCATATCTATGCCGCTAGCCTTTTCAGGGTTATCAGAATAACATGGAGGCAGCTTTATATGAATATTTACAAATTTCTCAAGAGAATAAACAGTCCTTAATTTCAACCCATTTTCATTGATATTGAGAATACTTGAGCGACCATTATTTGAATTAATATTATCAGAAACCCCTATAACATTAGAGGGTAAATTAAATTTTACTCGCAATTTTTTTCTTCTTTTGTCATAAATAATCCCATTATTTACCTTGTTTTTGTTTTTTTTATTAACATCATTAATTAATTCGCATATAGAATTTCTCTGTTTTTTGTTTTTAGGTAAAAACTCTGCACCGGAAGGATAAAAACCATTTTGCTTAGCACCAGTCCATATTATTTTTGCGGGTATCTTTATCTTTTTATTTCCGTAATCCGTAACAAATGATATGGCAATTTTATATAAAGGCGAAATACTATTTTTTAACATAATTAAAGCACCTTTATTATTTATATTAACACATCTGCCTTTAATACAAAGATAGTCTTCTGATAATGGTTTGTTTGAGAATAGTACTTCAACACAGTAATCAGCTTCAAATCTTATTTTCTTTCTTCTTGTCTCAAAAGCCATATTATATCCCTCCAATTTCTTATCATTTGAGCCTTTTCTTTTCCTTTTCTTTTAAATACCTTTCACCTCTTTTGATTTTTCATCTATAATAAAGTCATAACTTTTGCATTTTTGGTAAAAAAAACCGGACATTCTCATGTCCGGTTGTGCAAATTTATTTAAAACTATCACCAAAATTGTACTAAAATCATTCTTTACCTTCATTTTTTTAATTATTACATATTTCAGTACTGTTTTCAATTAGCAGTCGCAGGGGGAAGACCGGGATAGGTTCAGAATATCTGCCGGCTCATAAAACACCGGGTGAAAGGCGTCTTTCATGAACGAGGTAGTTATTTACGTAATCATCCACGGCTTCTTCAAGGGTACTCATTGGCTTTTCATAGCGGCTCTTTCTGAGTTTATCTATAGATGCGCATGTATAGTACTGGTATTGACCGGCAATATTCTTGGGCATCTCAATATATTCAATCTTCGCAGGTTTATCACAGGCCTTAAAAACAGAAACAGCCAGGTCATTCCAGGTTCTGGGGATACCGGTTCCGGCATTAAAAATACCGCACAGGCCGGGATTGTCAAAAAAATGAAGCGTAATATCCACTGCATCCTTTACATAAAGAAAATCTCTTTTCTGCTCTCCATCTCCATACTCTTTTTTATTAGACTTGAAAAGCTTCACCTTTCCGGTTTTTTGAATCTGTTCATACGCCTTTACTACAAAGCTCCTCATATCCGCCTTGTGATATTCGTTCGGACCGAAGACGTTAAAGTATTTTATTCCAACCATCTCATCGAGAAGCCCCTTTCTCATGGCATACAAATCAAATAAATGCTTTGATTTTCCATAAATATTGAGCGGCTTTAAATTTTTTAAATTTTCGTGTGAATCCGAAAAACCCGGACTTCCGTCTCCGTATGTTGCCGCGCTGGATGCATATATAAACCTCACATTATTTCTAACTGCATAAGAGGCCAGCTCTTTCGTATAATCATAATTGGTTTCCATTATATAATCTGTGTCTGTTTCGGTGGTTTTCGAGCATGCCCCCAGGTGGAAAATTACATCCGGTTTTATTTTTCCCGAAGTAAGCCCCCCGAGAAAATCATTTTTACTTATATATCTTTCAAAGTTTAAACTTTTTAAGTTTTCTTTTTTCAAACCTGAAGGGACCTTTTCTTCGTCTACAACTGTTATTTCCCCGTATCCTCTTGTGTTTAACTTCCAAACGAGCGCGCTTCCTATAAAACCCGCCCCTCCTGTAACTACTATCATTAATTCTGCCTTAATGTTTCAACTATCGACTCTGCCGTTCTACCGGAAGCGCCGCTGCTGCCAAGCTTTTCAGATACCCTTTTTAAGTCTTCTTTTATACTCTTCCTCTTTTCTTCAGAACTAAGCATCTTCTTTAATTCTTCTGAAAGATTATCCGGAGTCAGGTCACTTTGAATAAGTTCCGGAGTCACTTTTTCTCCTGCAAGTATATTGGCCATGCATACATAAGGAATTTTTACAATCCTTCTTGCTATAGCGTACGATATCGGTGAAACGCTGTATACGGTGACAAAAGGCGTTCCTATGATTGAAGCCTCCAGGGTGGACGTGCCGGAAGAAAGGGTGCAGACATCCGCGCTTTTTATAAGGGAATATATGTCACAGCTTAGAATTGGAGAATCAACATACTTCTTATAAACTTTTTCATCCAAAGTGGAGGGCTTTCCTATAATTGTTCTTGGCTGTGGACTTAGCCTTTTAGCAGCTTCCACCATTACTGGAAGATGGCGCGACACCTCTCTTTTTCTGGAGCCCGGAAGAAGGGCCAAAAGCGGTTCGTGTTTTTTGATGCCGTGAAATTCCCTGAATGATTCCCTGTCTATTTTTTCAGGGATATCCTCAAGAATAGGATGTCCCACAAAAACCACATCTTCTCCCGCCTCTTTGAAGACCTCTTTCTCAAACTCAAAGACACAGTAAAGCTTTCGGCATATTTTAGTCAGGGTGGCTATCCGGCCTTTTCCCCATGCCCATACCTGTGGGGTTATGTAATAAAAAACCGGTATTTTATTTTTAAAAGCCGCTTTTGCAAGAGGCACATTAAATCCGGGGTAATCTATAAGCACTAAGGCATCAACTCTATCCGGAGACTTATGAGAGAAATATTTTTTCTGAATACGCTTTTTTAATCTGAGGAAAAAAGGTATTTCTTTTATTACCTCAGTAAAACCGACCGCGGCTCTGGCCACAACATTTTCCTCAAGATAATCCGATACCTCACGCATCTCCCGCCCGCCCACTGCCGATATTCTTAACTTATGATTTTTCAGGTTACGTATTAATTTTGCCGCATGCCTGTCACTGGAGACCTCACCCGCGACAACAAGTAGATGCTGATTCATTTTATCCTTGAAGCTATATCGAGCGCTAATTTAAGAGCCGTTAATCCGTGATGTCCGCTTACTTCAGGCTGCTTTCCTTCTTTTACACACAACATGAAATCTTTTAATTCCTCTTTCAGCGGCTCTTTTTTCTTAAAACGAGGAGAAATTCTTTCTATGTCCTGAAGAGAAAAAACTTTTTCCGCCTTCTTTTTATATACGACAAACTCCTGTTTTTCATAATCAAGGGAAATGTACCGGTCGGGCTCGAAAACCCTGAACTTACGTTCAGTTTTATAGGATATTCTTGAAGCAGTTACATTCGCAACACAGCCATTTTCAAATTTTATTCTGCAATTAGCTATGTCTTCATTTTCTGTAAGAAGAGGCGCACCAATGGATGAAATTGTTTCCACCGGAGAATTAACAAAACTGAGAATTATGTCAATATCATGTATCATCAGATCCAGAACCACGCCTATATCCAGAGAACGTCCGGGGTATTTGGAAATACGGTTCACCTCAATAAAACGCGGGTCATTTATGTATTCTCTTGCTTTGACTACAGCTGAATTAAATCTCTCAACATGGCCTACCTGCAAAATGCAGTTTTTTTCATCCGATATGCGGATAAGCTCTTCCGCCTGTTCAGGAGAATTTGTAACCGGTTTTTCAACCATTGTATCAACCCTGTTCTCAAGAAAATCCTTTGCTACTTCAAAATGGGTATCTGTGGGAGTAACTATGCTTACCGCGTCCACTTTATTTATTATATCCTTATAATCCGGATAAAAATCAGCATTGTATTTCCTGGCAATTTTTGAACCGGCTTTTTCATCTATATCTGAAACAGCCACAAGCTTCGCATTTTTTATATTGCTGTAAATCCTGGCATGATGCTTTCCCAGGTGTCCCGTTCCAACTACGCCGACTTTTACCGGATCACTCATAAAACCCCCTTACTGCATCTATCACGCGAGCTATTTCTTCTTCATTCAAATATGGATGCATCGGAAGTGAAAGGCATTTTTCCGAAACCCTCTCAGAGACCGGGAAATCGTCTTTCTGGAAATTTAAAAATTCAAATGATGGCTGCATATGAAGAGGAATCGGGTAATGAATAGCAGAAGCTATTGATTTCTCTGAAAGTTCTTTCATAAGCATATCCCTTTTGTCTGAGAGAATCACATATTGATGATAAACATGCTCGATATCTTCCGAAGCCGGCGGGAGTTCAACCGGCAGGCCCTCAAGTTCAGAAGAATATATTGAGGCAATTTTTTTCCTTTTTTCATTCCACTCATCAAGATACTTTAGTTTAATTCTCAAAACCGCCGCCTGCAGCGCATCCATCCTGTAATTATACCCTATTTCAGTATGGTGATACTTCCTGGCTGAACCATGAGTTCTAAGTCTTCTTATCAATTCGCATATATTTTTATCATTAGTAACTATGGCGCCGGCATCACCGTAAGCCCCCAGGTTTTTTCCCGGGTAAAAGGAAAAGCATCCCGCATCGCCAAAAGAACCGCAACTGCTGCCTTTATATTTTGCCCCGTGAGCCTGGGCGCAATCTTCTACCACTCTAAGATTATTCTCTTTAGCAATATTCATAATCGATTCCATATCTGCCGGATGCCCGTAAAGATGAACCGGAAGTATTGCACAGGTCTTTTCATTTATGTTTTCTTTCACCCTGTCTGTGTCAATACAGAAGGAATCAGCACATATATCACTCCAGGAAAGACTGCCCCCGGAATGGATAACAGCTTCAGCTGTAGCAATAAACGTAAAGGGAACAGTTATGACCTCTCTCCCCTTACAATCCAATGCCTCAAGAGCCAGATGAAGAGCCGAAGTTCCGGAAGAAACGGCTACTGCATATCTGCAACCGCAATAAGCGGCAAATTCAGATTCAAACTTTGAAACCTCTTCTCCAAGAATGAAGCTGTTTTTTTTGCAGATGCTTTTCCATTTTTCTTCCAACTCATCCTCAATCACCCGGTGCTGGGCAGACAGGTCAACCATTTTTATGTCTTTATTCATAGTAGCTAAATATAATAAATATGCCCATAATATGTCAATTAAGCAATTCTTTTTCCTTTTTTAATTTCTTGAAAATATGGCTTTTTGGTGTTAATATTCGAATGTTGGAATGGTTGATAAGAAATGAAAATACCAAGCATAAAAGAATTAACCGCAAATATGGTTGACGTCGGGATAATAAATTCCCGTCAGCTTGAGAAAGCCATGGAAAAAGTAAAAGAATCGGGCGGCAACATTGGAGAAGTCCTTATATCCGAAGGTTATATTACCGAAGATGTGTTTATGGCTTTTCTTGGTAAAAAATCCGATATTTCATATGTAAGTTTAGATGAATACGGAGATATCTCTTCTGAAACCCTCAAGGCGGTTCCTGCAAATTTTGCAAGAAAGAAGACCCTTATACCGGTAAAAAAAGAAAACAACACACTTAAGGTTGCTATTGCTGACCCTTTAAATGTTTTTGCCATCGATGACCTTAGAGCTTTAACCGGCATGAATATTGAGGTAGTCCTGGCAGTAAAAGATGAAATAAAGCAGGCAATTGAAAAATATTACGGGTCCGGGTTTATTGAAGAATCCGGATCCGAAGACTCCGAACAGGCCTCAAGCCCTGAAATTGACACCTCAGAGGCTTTCAATTCAATCATCAACGAAATCTCCAATGACGAAGAAGAATTGAAAGTTGTGGAATCCGAAAACACTGAAAAAATGCAGGATATCACCAGAATCAAAAGAGAATCTGAGGGCGCTCCCGTAGTAAAAATGGTAAACTTAATCATACTAAATGCCATAAAAAAAGAGGCCTCCGACATACACATAGAGCCTTTTGAAAAAACCTGCCGTGTTAGATACAGAATAGACGGGGTCCTTCATGTTCAGCCGGCTCCGCCGAAAAAGATATACAACGCCATAGTTGCCCGTCTTAAGGTAATGGCTTCACTTGACGTAGCGGAAAAACGCAGGCCCCAGGACGGAAGAATACAGGTAAAGCTGGGGAAAAAAGACATAGACCTGCGAGTCTCATTTTTACCGTCAAATTTTGGGGAAAAAGTAGTAATGAGAATTCTGGATGCATCCAGCCTCTGCCTGGATCTTTCACAGCTTGGATTTGATAAACAGGAATTAACAAAATTTAACAAGCTTATCTCTTCACCCAATGGAATAATACTTGTCACCGGGCCGACAGGAAGCGGAAAAACAACTACTCTTTACTCTTCACTTACTTCATTGAATCATCCGGATGTTAATATTAATACAATAGAAGATCCTGTTGAGTACATATTAAAAGGCATTATCCAGGTTCAGGCCAAACCGGATATCGGACTAACCTTTGCCGCGGGCCTGAGGACTTTTTTAAGACAGGACCCGGATATAATAATGGTAGGAGAAATAAGAGACTCTGAAACAGCTCAGATAACTATCAATGCGGCTCTGACCGGCCACCTTGTATTATCAACGCTTCATACAAACGATGCTGCCAGCGCAATCACAAGGCTAGACAATATGGGGATTGCATCATACCACATCTCTTCCACCGTAATACTTTCTCTGGCCCAGCGCCTTGTTAGAAAAATATGCACAAACTGCAGTGAATCTTATGAGGTTGACAGCGACGTGCTGATGTCCTACGGACTGGAAGAAAGCGAATTAAACGGAGACAAGAAAATGACTCTTTATAAAGGAGAAGGATGCTCAAAATGTTCCGGCTCCGGCTATAAGGGAAGGATCGGCATATATGAAATGATGCCAATGTCAGAAGGAATTAAGGAACTTATAAACAAAGGCGCTCCGGCGAATGAGATAAAAAACCTTGCAAAAAAAGAGGGGATGAATACGCTCAGGGAATCGGCGCTAAAAAAAGCGCTGCAGGGACAAACAACAATTGACGAAATGCTCAGGGTGACCGCCAGGGACACCTGAGACTAATAGACATAGCTATTCCGTATCAATATCCAGGTTTGCATAAACCTGCTGCACATCATCATTATTTTCAAGTTTATCCAGCATTTTGAGAATAGTCTCACTGTCTTTTCCTTTCAGCTTAACGCAGTTCTGAGGTATCATTGTTAATTCCGAATTATCCGGTTCGACAATTTTTTTTATTTCTTCTTTTACAGATGTGTAGCTTTCGGGAGCGGTGAATATTTCATAGTACTTCTCGTCTTCGGTTTTCAAGTCCTCGGCGCCCGATTCCAGGGCTTTTTCCATAAGTTCATCCTCAGATATTTTTTCCCTGCTCACTGCAATATACCCTTTCTTTTTAAAGATCCAGTTGACGCATCCGGTCTCACCCAGATTTCCATTGTGTTGGGAAAATATTTTTCTAATCTGAGAGGCGGTCCTGTTTTTGTTGTCTGTTGAAGCATTTACCATAACCGCCACCCCGCCAGGGCCGTAACCTTCGTAAGTCACCTCCGTATATTTTACCCCGGGCAGTTCTCCTGTTCCTCTTTTTATCGCATTTTCAATATTGTCTTTAGGCATATTTGCCTCATTGGCTTTTTCAATAGCCAGACGCAACCTTGCATTCATGGAAGGGTCGCCGCCGCCCTGCCGGGCCGCAACAGTAATTTCCCTTACCAGTTTTGAAAATATTTTCCCGCGTTTTTTATCTTCTTTCGCTTTTTGATGTCTTATGCTATGCCACTTTGAATGTCCGGACAATTTAATCTCCTCTTCTTATTTTTTCAAATTCTTCTGCGAATTTAATGACTTCCTCTTTTTCAAATCTATTATTTATTTCAAGCACATTCGTTATGCTATCTTTTTTTAAATATGGCAGCAGATAAGAAAAATCAGTGTTTCCGTATCCCGGCAACAAATGATCTTCAGTTCCGCAGGTGTCATGAATATGAATCCCTCTGGTTCTGCTGCCAAACTCCTTTATGTAAACATCCGCTGAATCAACAAAGCCCATTTTCTCCTGCAGCGATGCGTGCCCCGCATCATGCCAGTACCCCAATTCGCTGAAACCCCTGTTTAAAAGGAAATCAAACTCCTCGACCGTCGGGATTTCACTGTGGAAAGAGCGGGTTTCAATTGAAATCCGAACCTCACTTGGAATATTATTCATAATATCCTCTATGCTTCGCATAGAATTTTGAATATATTTTTCTCTGCGCGCTTCCCGTTCTTTAATGAGCTTAATTTTTTCCCTTTGGAATTCTTTCTTATTTCTGATATATAAATTTGCCAACTTTTCGTATGTTATTGAGGTTTCAACCTCTCCTGCATGCAAAATGACATCTTTAGCCCCCACCTCATTAGCCCTGCGGCAGGTATCTACGATATATTTTACAGCCGTTTTTCTTTCCTCCTCATCCAGCGCAGAAATTCTGAAGGAAGAAAATAGAGACCTGTTTGCCGGCGTATTCTCAGGCTTCGGACATATGCTGTGCAGCCCCGATACTTTTATGTCATTACTTTCCGCTCGTTTGAGAATTTCCCTAAAGTTATTTTTATCGATATGAACACTGAGCTCCGTTTTGGCAAAGCCCATCTCATTTAAAATATCAACAATCTGATTTCCGGTGTAACCGCATCCGGTAAAATATGCAGTTGACAGAGAAAGTTCTTCTATTCTTTTATCATTTACTCTATCTTCCCTGCTCTTTTTCCCGCTCATATTCTGTAACCAGTTGCTGTTGTACATTCATGGGCGTTTCTTCATAATGATCAAACTCAACAGTATATTCGCCAGCTCCGCTGGTAATAGACCTTAAATCCTCAGCGTAAGTGGTAAGCTGCTGTTTAGGCACATGAGCATTTATAATCTGCAAATCCCCCTCAGGCTCCATGCCCAGCACCCTTCCTCTTCTTGAGTTTAAATCCCCCATAACTGCGCCTGTATAATCTTTGGTCACTTTTATTCTTGTTTTCATTATAGGCTCTAAAATGTAGGTGTCGGCTTCTTTCATTGCCTTCTGAAAAGCCATGCTCCCTGCAACCTGAAACGCCATATCGGAAGAATCAACGTCATGATGCGAGCCGTCTACTACGGCTATGCTTATATCCACAACCGGGTAGCCTGCTATAACCCCTTTTTCCATAGCATCTTTTATGCCCTTTTCTATTGAAGGGATGTAGGTAGATGGAATCCTCCCTCCTACAATTTCATCTAAAAACTCAAATCCTTTTCCTCTTTCGCGTGGCTCAAGCCTTATTACGGCATCGCCGTACTGCCCCCTTCCGCCTGTTTGCTTCTTGTATTTTCCGCGAATCCCGTCAACTTTCCTGCGCGCAGTTTCTTTATATGCTATTTTTGGAGGGGTTAACTCTATTTCCGCCTCATAGCGGTTTTTTACCTTCTTTACCAGGAGTTCAAGCTGAAGCGCTCCAACCCCTTTTAAGACCAGCTCTTTTGTTTCCTTGTTGTATCCGAATTCCATGGTAGGATCTTCTTTTATGATTGAAGAGAAAGCTCCGGCGACTTTTTCTTCATCACCCTTTGATTTCGGATATACGCCTCTCTCCACCACTGCCTGCGGAAAGTTAATTTTTTGAATTTCCTCAGAATCCAAATCGGTGCTTAAGGTATCATTAATTTCAGTGTTTTCAATTTTAATCAGCGAACATATATCCCCGCTGTTGATTTTATCAACATTTATATTATCACTGCCTCTCTTTACGGATACCTGATTGATTCTTTGTTTGTTTTTATCTTTCAGGTTATATATTGTATCACCCGTATTTAAAGCGCCGCTGTATACTTTCACAAAACTAATCTGGCCAACATGCGGTTGAGATTCAACTTTAAAAACAAGTCCCGTGAAATTCCCGCCGGCGGAAATACTTCTCTTTTCCAACTGAATTTCCTCGGGAGAAGGAGCGTAGGTTTTAAAAAAATCCATCATTTCATCTATTCCGGCTGTTTTCAGCGCAGAACCGCTCAAAACGGGTATTATTTCGCCCTTGAGCAATCCCTCCAAAAGACCTTTTTTAATATCTTCGTGAGATAAACTTCCCTCTTCAAGGAATTTTTCCATAAGCTCATCATCGGCAGTTGCAACCGAGTCCATAAGACTTTCGGAATATTCTGATGTTTCTTTTTTTAATTCCTCGGGTATTTCTTTTTTTTCACCGTCTATACAGGCCGTGTTTTCAAGAAGATTCATCACACCTTTGAAGTTTTCTGCCTTTCCTACCGGTACTATAACCGGCGCCATATTCTGACTTAATGCCTTCAGGTTTTCTACAATCTCACCAAATTCCCTGGGAGAATTATCCATAAAGTTGACAAAAAGAATAACCGGTTTTTTCTGCTCTTTCGCAGACTTCCAAATCTTTCTCGTTACAATGTCTATTTCTTCGTGCGGATTTATGACCAGGAGAACAATTTCCGATACTTCAAGGGCTGATGTAACACTTCCATAAAAGTCCGCATATCCCGGAGTATCTATAAAGTTATACTTAACCCCTTTGTTTTCAACGGTCAAAACTGAAGAACTTATAGAAGAACCCCGCTCCTTTTCAATGGGATCATAATCAGAAACGGTATTGCCTTCTTCCACTTTACCCAGTCTATTTATGGTTTTTAGTTTATATAAAATGCTTTCTACCAGCTGGGTCTTTCCTGAACCGCTGGAACCGCACACTGCAATGTTTCGGATGTCTTTAGTCTCATAAACTCTCATCTTCCCTCCTTGAAGTTATACCGCTGAAACAGCCTATAAATGGAATTTTATGAATTTTTATTCAAAAAGCAAAACCCGCGCCTATCACCCCTCCTTGAGTATCTCCCGCATAAACCTCGAGCTGCGCAAATATATTTCTTGTAATAGCCGCCTTTATTCCGGCAAAGAAATCAGCCCCGGAAAAAGTACTGCTTATTTCTTTGTCCGTCTTATTTTCAGCAAATTCATCATACAAATATTTTCCCCTTGCGCCTGCATAGGGAATAAAACCATAAAAATTCCGGGAGACTGATAACGAAAGATAAGCCTGTAGAAATGAATGGGTTATATCTATATTTTTATTTTTATATTCTTTTAAATCCATGGAAGAAGCCATAAGACTTAAATGTATTTTCCATAGAGGATTTGTTATAAGATCGCCGCTTATACTTTTGTTTAAGGATGCCTTTGCTCCCAGATGGGGCCTTTCAGTTTTTCTTCCATCCAGATCCGCGTTTAATTTATGTAAAGAAATCACAAAATCCATTCCCATCGGTCTGCTTAATCCATACGCAAGACCCGTGCCTTGTATATTGATATCTTTTTTATAACCGTGGAAGAACTCTGTTTCCCGGTTAATATAACTGTAGCTTAGCATTACTGAATTTCTTCCCAGGACCGGGTGTGAAACATCATAATTTAAGGGGTGGGCTGCCAGAATCGTCCGACAGCTTACAAAAAACAAAGAAAAGAGAATTGAAACTTGAATAGTTTTCATAAAATTTTTTTAAATTAAATCCGGCAGCGACCTACTCTCCCGGACCGTTACCGGACCAGTACCATCGGCGCTGAAGGGCTTAACTTCCGTGTTCGGGATGGTAACGGGTGTTTCCCCTTCGCTATCGCCACCGGAAATCTTTAAATATATGCATAAATAATACTTTAATTAAGTATAATTTCTAATGATATGACCAAGCCTCACGGCTGATTAGTACGAGTCTGCTGAAGAAATCCATATCTTCGCCGCAGTTAGAGCCGAAGCTCCTTCTTTGGCAAATCAACTTCATTCAACCCCGGTAAACCGGGCACACATTACTGCGCTTACACATCTCGCCTATCAAACCAGTAGTCTTCTGGTTGCCTTCAGTCCGAACCCCGTAAGAAGTTCGGATGGGATATCTTATCTTGGAGAAAGCTTCCCGCTTATATGCTTTCAGCGGTTATCCTTTCCAGACATAGCTACCCAGCAGTGCTCCTGACGGAACAACTGGCACACCAGAGGTCTGTCCACCCCGGTCCTCTCGTACTAGGGGCAGCTCTCCTCAAATATCCTACGCCTGCAGCAGATAGGGACCGCCCTGTCTCACGACGGACTGAACCCAGCTCGCGTACCGCTTTAATGGGCGAACAGCCCAACCCTTGGGACCTACTCCAGCCCCAGGATGCGATGAGCCGACATCGAGGTGCCAAACCTCCCCGTCGAT
>PWEK01000003.1 GCA_003553445.1 Elusimicrobiota bacterium | reverse complement strand
TATTATTTCCACCTCCGGATTTTTCAACTCAAATATTTACTTCTCTACTTAATACTTGTGAAAATTTTCAATAATTTCAAGGGCCGGCTTATACATTGCTTACTTTGCTTACTGCTTCAATGACATTTTCAAGGTTTATCAATCCGATAAGTTTATCCATGTAGTTTATCTCGCCCTTCAAGTAGTTTACCTTCACATCATCTATGGTGGAGAGAGGAGGCTCTATTGAGTTCACAGGCAGATTAAAAACCCCTTCAACCTTATCCACCAACAGGCAGAATTTTAAATTTTCTTTCTCAATTACAATAAACTTACTTTGCCGGATGTTCTGTTTTTCCGAAGGAAGGCCGAATAATTTCTTTAAATCCACAACGGCAAGGATATCGCCGCGAAGGTTTATTACCCCCTTTATGCATCTTTGAACTGATGGAAGGGGGATTATTGAAAATGGGACAAGTTCTTCCTTTATGTGTTCCAGGTCAAGACAATACCATTCCCCTACAATTGAAAATATGAGGTATTTCTCCGTGTCTTCTTCCTTTATGTCTTTTTTTTCTGCAAGATCCATCGCTCTCGAATGGAAAAGCTCCCTCAGTTCCTCGTCTTCCACCTCCATTTTTGAGAGTTTTTCCGCTGCCCGGACATCATCAAAAACCACCTCTTTAAGCTCTTCCTCTTTTCTGGAAATAACCTCGGAAATATCCAGTATCGGAAGAAGTCCGCTTGCTGTTTCAGCCACCCCCATCAATATATCCCGGTGAGGGATGTTTTCCCCGGGTAAAATTATATCTTTTCTGCTCAGTTTAAAATCGTTAACAATATTATCAATTATTATCCCCACTTCTTTATCCTGCATCCTTGCAATTATTATCTGAGTATCCTTTTTATACTTTACGTTTCCCATACCCAGAATTTTATGCAGATCTATAACCGGAATCACACTGCCCTGAATATCAATAATCCCTTCTATAATACCCGGCGCATTAGGAACCCTTGTGATTTCAACCATCCAGATGATTTTTTTTATCTGATTTACCTCAATACCGAACTCATATTGGCCCAGTTTGAATTTCACTACTTTAAGTTCTTCGGGCAGCTCCTTTATTTTTTCCACAAATGGGGTTTTAGTCTGTTTTTCCGAAGCCGCCTCAGCCCCGGGTTTCTGATTTTCTTTTTCTTCCCGGGCGGCTGAATTTTCATCCGCTGATTTTTTTCTTGTGTTCTTAAATAACCCTTTTTTTAAAATATCCTTATTGAATTCCTTACTCATATCTTAATGTGTCTTTTTAAACAAACTGCTTAAAAATCCCTTCTTAGCGCTTTTTCCCTCTTCATCATCCTCCATATCAATAATCTCTTTTACCAGGTTTTTATAATCCGAGCTGGCACCGGAGTCGGGTTTATAATCAAAGACTGTCTCGTGCTGCGCTGCCGCCTTGTCATAAATATCGCTGCTGCGAATAACGGTATCAAATACCGAATCCTTGAAAGTCTCTTTTACTTTTTTAAGAACCTCTTTGTCTTCGCCTGATCCTTCTTTAAAAAAAGTCGGTATGACGCCTGTGATTTCCACCCCGTGCCCCAGCTCCTCATTTACAAGTTTAACTATATCAATTAGATGACCGGCGCCCTTTAATGCAAAGTAGGACATCTGAACCGGAACAAAAATTTCTTTAGCGGCCAGTAGCGCATTTACAGTCAATATATTCAAAGAAGGGGAACAGTCTATGATTATGTAATCATAGCTGCCTACAAACGTTTCTCTTTCAATTGATTTGTAGAGTTTCTCTGCCAGCTTAATTTCACGGCCGGGCTTCTCCACCAAATCTATTTCGGCCTCGGCGAGATTGAGATTGGAAGGAAGAAGAGACAGATTCTCTATTGATGTATCTACTATAACATCTTCCGGAAAAGCATCTTCCACCATCACATCATAAATGGACAGCTCATTGAGCGATGCCTTGACATTAAGAAGCAGGCTTGAATTGGCCTGCGGGTCCAGATCAACCAGAAGCACCTTTTTTCCACGCCTGGCTAAAAATGCGCTTACATGCACAGAGGTTATCGTTTTTCCGACCCCCCCTTTTTGATTTATTACAGCTATTACTCTCATTTTTAAGCTTCTGCTCCCTCCTTGTTTATTAGTTAATATTAACTCAAGGCAACTTAACTTGTCAACTTAAGGTAAACCCAATCATTGTATGGAAAATTATGAAATCCATACTCAATATTTTAATTACTTAAACTCTGCAGCCTTTTCATCTTACTTTCCGACAACTCAGACATTGTCTTAACTGTGAAGCCGCCTGCCAGCTCAACCGGTTCTTCATCAATAAGCTCCCCAAACGACATAATCGCATTTCTGTATTCCAGTATTGCTTTATTATAATTTGTTTTATTTTCATATAATTCAGCCAGTCTGAAATGAGCAAGCGCAAAATTCTTTTTAAGGTACAGGGCTTTTTTCAGATACTTCTCGGCTTCGGGATAATTCTCTTTATTTAAATTAATTATACCCGCAACAAAATATCCTAGGGGGTTCAGATATCCCTTTTCAATGGTTTTATGGGCGTAATCCAGCGCCCTGTCCATTTTATTCTGCTCAAAAAATATTTTTGAAGCCAGAAGGTTTCCTTTCATGTCATTCTCTTTTTCTAAATATTTCTCTATATATTTACCGGCCTTGATATAATGCTCTTTAATGTATTCTTCATATGACTGCCTGTATATTTTTTCCGTATTTTCTTCTACAGGTTCAGTTTTCTCCGTGTGAACATGTCTAACCTTCAATCTTTTTCGGGGTTCTTCCGGCTTTTCTTTTTTCTCTCTGTCTCTTTTGTATATAAATGTGCTGCCGCACTTAACCGGCTTAAATTTATCACTTACTTTATATATTGATTCCGAATGGCCAAGAAACAGAAACCCGTCATCCCTGATGATTTGGGCAAACCTATCCAGAACATTCCTGATTGTATCAATGTTAAAGTATATAAATACGTTTTTGCAGAATATGATATCCCATTTTCCAAAAAAACTCTGGGGATAAACTTCATCTATCAAATTGTGATAATCAAACGAACATAAATCGCGCACCTTCGGCTTCAGCCTGAAAAATTTTCCTTCTTTATTGAAATATTTCTGGAGCCGAACTTTATCAACATTTCTCAATCTCCACTTATTGTATGTCGCCTTTTTAGCCTCTTTAAGCATGGATTTATCAACGTCTGTTCCGAGAATTTCCACCTCACAACTCTTTGGATACTCGGGATTTTCCAGAATTTCTATAGCTATGGAATACGGCTCCTCTCCCGAAGAACATCCGGCGCTCCATACAGAAACACCTCTCTTGCGTGAGCTTTCTTTCTTTTTGTTTTTGAACAGACAGGGTAAAACCATTTTTCTCAACGCCTCATACTGGTTTTCATTACGGAAAAAACTGCTCTCATTTATGGTTATTAAAGTCAGCAGATTTCTTAATTCTACTGAACCTAACGGATGGTATTTTAAATACTTGAAATAGTTATATGGCTTGAAAAAACCCTGCTTTTCCGCTCTGATTGACACAGCTTTTACAAGCCGGTCATTATTTTGAATCTGAATCCCTGCAGTCGCTTTTATAAAATCCTTAAATAGTTTTATTTCCTTCTGGTCTAACTGCATGAAGACATTCTTTAAGTTTTTTCCATAAGCTTTTTTGCAAGCGCCGTAATATCAGCTTTAGAAAAAGGTTTCGTAATAAAACCGGTAACAACATTATCCGGTTTATACATTTCATATATATCGCGGTCCCCTACCATTCCGGACATGAAAATAACGGCTGTTCTTTTAAAATAAGGTTCTTTTGAAAGCCTGCTTATGGCCCGGTACCCGCTGAGAACCGGCATAACTATATCAGTAATAATCAAATCCGGTTTGTTTTGCTGAGCTTTTACTACAAGTTCTTTGCCGTTAATTACCTCATCAACCTCGAACTTCGGTTTAAAAATTGTTTTTACCAAAGCGCGCGTAAACTCGTCATCATCTGCTACTACCATGCGTTTTTTCTTATTCATTTACTTTAAATTTTTCTTTTCCTCAAGAATGCACTTTAAAACCATATGCAATTATCAATCTTTCTCTTTTTCATCTATTATGCTCTGTATTTTTTCTATAAGCTCCTCCGGCTTAACGGATTTATTTACGTAGTGGTCCGCGCCCACGGAAAAGGCCTTTTCCTCTTTCTTTCTCTCTGAATAACCCGTGTGCATTATAATTTTAACATTACTGGTGGAAGGGTCTTTCTTTAATCTTCTGCAAACCTCCCAGCCGTCAACACACTGCATTGTCGCATCAAGAAGCATCACATCCGGCTTCAATTCAGTTGCCTTGTCTATGGCTTCCCTTCCGGATGACGCCTTTTCCACTTCAAAATATCTGCTGAGTATCTTTGATATAACTGTCAGCGCAGCGGGTGAATCATCTACAACCATAACTACCGGTTTTCTTTTATCTGAATCTTTCATTTTCTATTTAAGCCCTGTCATTTTTATTATTTCAGAACTTATGTTATCCGGACTTGAAACCACATCCACAACACCTCTTTTTATAGCCCCCTGCGGCATTGTGGGCAGGATGCTATTTTCAGGGTCCTGCGCAATAACCCTGCCTCCGCATTCTTTTATTTTCTGCAGCCCGTCAATGCCGTCCTTTCCCATTCCGGAGAGTATTACTCCTATGCTTTTTTCCTTAAAGACCCTGCCGACCGATTCAAACATCACGTTTCCGGAAGGCCTGAATCCGTTGTTGCGGGGCGCGTCAGTCAACTCAATTCTTTTTAATTTATTTATCACCAGGTGTTTATTTTCGGGCGCCACATAAACCGTCCGTTCCTTTATTTTTCTTCTGTGGCTGGCTTCAACCACCTCCAGTTTAGAGTCGGAATTGAGCCACTTTATAAAATCCGGGGTAAAGCCTGTAGATATATGCTGAACAACAAAAATACAACCGGGGAAATTACCCGGAAGCTCGGATAGAATTTTTTTCAAAACCCCCGGTCCGCCGGAAGAGGCAGTGATTCCGATATAAGATTTACAGCTTTCATCCAGCTCGGATTTTATATTTATTTCCTTAACCTTTTTTAAATCTACAGTGGAAGAGGTCTTTGCCTTTGCCATTTTCTTTATTTCTCTGACGAGTATTTTCTTAAAATTCCTAAGCTTCTCCCACTCCGGCAGGTCGGGTTTTTCAAGTATCTCAAGAGCCCCCAGTTCAATTGCCCGAAAGATGAAATCCTCACCCTTGCTGAAAGCAGACCTGGCCAGCACAAGAATTGGAATAGGATTTTCTGACATTATGTGCTTTATGGTGCTGAATCCATCCATATAAGGCATCACTATATCCATAGTTATTACGTCCGGCTCTTCCTCTTTGATTTTCTTTATTGCTTCTCTGCCGTTATCGGCAGTTCCTACCACTTTAATAGATTTTTCATCGCTAAGAAGCTTTTTTACAAGCGTCCTTACCGTTGCAGAATCATCTACTATAAGCACCTTTATTTTATTCATTCCCACCTATTAACCTTTCTATAATTTCAGAAACTTTCGGCTGATTAAAATCCTTCTTCACTATATATGCATCCGCTCCAGCTTCAAGGCCCTTTCTTTTGTCCTCTTCGCTTCCCATTGAGGAAACTATAATCACCGGCAGGTGACTGTACTGGTCGTTAGACCTTATTTTCTCACAATACTCCAGTCCGTTCATATTCGGCATCTTCACATCCGTAAAAACCAGGTCATAGGTTTCAGGCGGGCTGTTCTGCAAATTTTCATATGCCTTGGCACCGTCTTCAAAAGCATCCACTTCATAGCCCAGTGACTCAAGAATGCTTTTTTCAAGATCTCTTGTAGTCGCCGAGTCTTCAGCAACAATAATTCTTTTCTTTCCGGTTTTCTTTTCCCCTGAAACTTCTCTTTCTGATTTCATGCTTGATGCCGTAAACTGCTTATGCTTGATGGTGCCTATCAAATCCGGAACATGAAGAATCACTGCCGGCAACCCGTTCTCAAGTATGGTGACCCCGGCAATATTTTTCAGCTTCCCAATCGGCTTTTGCAGTGTTTTTATAACAATATCTTTCTGCCTTATTAAACGGCTTACCGCAAAAGCAATCCTCTGGTTGCAGTATTTGACCACAACTACAGGAACTTCACTTTGCTGAAAAACCTCTCCGCCGTTAGCCTTAACCCCCAGAACATCTTCCAATGCCAGAATCGGCACCGTGTAATCGCGTATTTTTACAGCATTTTCCCCTTCTATAGAATGAATTTCAAACGGATCAATATACGCCACGGTTTCTACCGCATTAATAAGAAAAACAAAGATTTGCCCGGCTGCCTCCACAAGTAAACCGGTATTAATCAGCAGAGTAAGCGGCAGTATTATTGTAAATGCAGTACCTTTTCCGATCTCGGTCTCTACCATAACCTGACCCACAAGGTTTTCCTCAATGCTTTTCTTTACCACATCAAGGCCCACCCCCCTGCCTGAAATGCTGTCAGCTTCATCCCTGCTTGAAAATCCCGTATTGAATATCATCTGAAGGACATCTTCTCTGCTGAGCTTGTAGGCATCCTCCTCGGGAAGATAACCCTTATCTACTGCCGCCTTCCTTATCTTCTCCGCATCAACCCCCCTGCCGTCATCCTCAACCTGTATATAAACCCTGTCTCCCTGCTGATATGCCGATAATATTATTTTTCCGGTCTCGGGTTTTCCTTTTTCCAAACGTTCTTTCGGGGTTTCGATGCCGTGATAAATAGCGTTTCTTATTATATGTATCAATGGATCCTTGAGGTGCTCAATCATCCTCTTATCCAGCTCAGTGCTTTCACCCCTTATTTCTACCTCGACCTTTTTATCATACTCAATAGCCACATCGTGAACTACCCGCGGGAGAAGCGTGAAAATTGTTGAAATAGGAAGCATCCTTATATCCATCACAAGGTCCTGAAGCATATTCACCGTAACATCCAGGCTTTTGGTGTTTTCCTTGTAATTTTTCTCCAGGTTCATTAAGCGCTCCTGCCTCCGCGTTATCTGGGGTATTTTACTTGCGGTTATGCTTCTTATAGCCTGTCTTAAATCAACAGAATAATTCTGAAACTTCTGCCAGTTCAAAAGCATTTCTCCGCAAAGATTCATCAGCTCATTAACCTTATCTACTGATACCCTGACAGTGTCATCAATATCAAGGGAGGGAACCTTTGTTTTTGAAGTGGCGCTTTCTTTGGTTTTTTCCTCTTTCTCCGGGGAGGTTTTCCTTTTTTCTTTCTTCTGAGTTTTCTTTTTCACTTCTTTTGAAGGTTTATCTTTTTCTTCTTTACCCTCCTCAGAAACAATATCTTCTGCAGCTTTTTTCAAGCGGGATACAATATCTTCAGTATCAAGCTCCTCCCCTTTAAGTATTTTATCTATGGTATCAAAACCCTCAAACATTGTAGGCGAAATTGAAGTTATATCGGAAACCTCGTTATCGTTTATCTCTTTAAGAATATCTTCTATCTTATGGGAAATCTCCGCGATATTTTTAAACCCCACCATTGCCGCCGTGCCTTTCATGGAATGCGCGACCCTGAGTATCTCTTCCATCACCTCTTCATCATTCGGGTCTTTTTCTAAAGACAACAGGTTTTCATTTAACTTCTGCAGGTATTCTTTTGCCTCGGGCCTGAATATTTTTAATAGTTTTTCATCCATTTATATTACCTCTGATACGAAGTTTCATGATATTTTATATTCCGCCGCATTACCCTGCAGCTCTTCGGAAAGCTTGTGAAGCTCTTTTGCGGTATTTGTTATACAACCCGCCTTCTCGGAAGAGGTGCGGGAGACTTCATTTATATCATTTACCGCCTTAGTTGCTTCTTCGGTCGCAAGCTGCTGCTGCCGTGTAGCCATTGTTATTTCCTTTGCCAGATGTGTCATCTCCTGTAAAAGCCCAAGCACGTCATTAAATTTTCCGCTTATCTTTCCTGTGACCTCTTTTCCGCTGTTTATCTTATTTGAAACCTCCTCAATAGTCATTGTGGAAGATGAGGTTAAGTTTTGAATTTCATTTATTAACTCTCTTATATTCCCCGCTGAACTTTTTACGTTTTCCGCCAGCTTTCCAACTTCACTTGCAACCACCGAAAAACCTTTTCCGGACTCCCCCGCCCTGGCCGCCTCTATTGATGCGTTTAAGGCAAGAAGGTTAGTCTGCTTTGCTATACTGTCAATTATTGTAATTATCTCATCTATTGCCCTTGACTTCTCACTCAAAGCAGTAATAATTTCAGCCGATTTCCGGGATGCGCTTTCTATTTCCTGCATATTTTTTATGCTTTCACCTGCCTGACGGTTACCCTGATTTGTGTTTTTAAGAGAATCCTGCGAATACTTTTTAATTTCCTGAGCCCTTTTGGCTATTTCACTTGCTGTTTTTGCCAGCTCATCAAATGTCGCCGTTGTCTGATGAAGCCCCGAGGCCTCCTGGGCAAGCCCGCTGGCAAGTTCTTTGGTATCCGTAAGAATATCCGAAGAAGCCCCTTCAATTGCTATTGAATTGGCCTTTATCTTTCTTAAAAGTTTGGTGAATTTTATTATTATTTTGTTTATCGATTTTCCTAACTGCATAACCGTGGAATTAGCTGACTTTTCACTGGAATATTTAGATAAATCCCCTGATTTCACCCTCATTATATCGGCGAGTTTTTCATCAAGCTCTCTGGATAAAGTTTCGGATTTTTTTGACATATTGGAAACATACCCGGCGGTTCTGTTTATATTTTCCGCCATTTCCGAAAGAACCTTATGGGAACCTTTCTTTTTCACGCTTATCCCGGTTTCTCCCGCAGTTATTTTTTTCAGCGCCAGGGAATATTCAGAAATTATTTTTTCATACTCCGGAGAACTCCCCTCTTTTGATCTCAACTTTTTATTTAATCTTTCGTTTTCGTCTTTAAGCTCTCTAACTTTTCTGATAAGGTTTTTTTTGCTTACAGCAGTCATTTTTTAAGTCCGAACAAATTTCTATACGTTGAATTCCTGGAGCATATGCTGCAGGTCATCAGTAATCTGGTTCAGCTTGCGCGCCTGAGAAGTCATTTTTTCACTGGCTACTTCAGAGTTTTGTATAACATCCTTAATTGAATTCATTGAGACCTCAATATTCTCACTGGCCATTTCCTGCTCCTTCATCGCCTTTCCTATTTCATCAATGCTTAATTTTGTATCAGTAACAATATCCTGTATGGATTGGAATGTTTCATCCAAAACACCGGAGACCTCTACCGCCTTTTTAGTGCTCTTGCTGTTTTTTTCCATTGCATCCATTGTAAGCCCTATATACTTCTGTATGCTCTTTATGATTTCGGCTATTTCCTCCGCGCTTGCGGCGCTTCTGTCTGCAAGTTTCTTCACCTCGTCCGCCACCACAGCGAAACCCTTTCCGGACTCACCCGACCTTGCCGCCTCAATTGTAGCATTTAAAGCCAGCAGGTTAGTCTGTTCAGATATTTCAGATATCGTATTTACAATATTTCCGATTTCCTTTGAACCCTTTTCCAGCTCGCTCATTCTTGATGAAACCTCATCAACATTTGATGTTACTTCATCCAGGCTTTCCACCGTATCTTTTACAACCTTTGCCCCCTTTAGAGAAGATTCTTTTGCCTGGTTAGATTTTGATTCGGCATTGACGGCATTTGTGGACACCTCCTGTATGGAGCTGGTCATCTGTATCACAGCGGAAGACGACTCTTCCGCTTTTTCGGTCTGTTTTTTGGCGCCCGCAAGTATTTTCCGGCTGGATTCCAGCGTGTCGTTTGCTGATTTGCCCACATGATGGCTCATTTCCTTGAAACTCCCGATAAGCTTTCTCAATGTATCCGCCATTTTATTAAACGCATTTCCAAGGTCGCCTTCTATTTCCTCCTTTAAGACCGGAGCACGCAGGTTGCCCGCTGCTATTGCATCCGCCTGCTCGGAAAGCTTCCTAAGGCTCCTTACCATGCTTGCAAAAGCCCCGCCAAGGGTGCCGGAGCCCTCTTCCGCCAGGGCCTCGTTCGTCAGGTCACCTTCAGCTATAAGGTCAGCCTGGCTTGCAAGATTTCTGAGTTTCTGAACCATCTCATAAAAAGCCCCGCCAAGGTTCCCTCTGCTCCCATTTCCGGCATTGTTTTCTTTAACAAAGTCATTTATCTTCTCATCATACATGCTGTCCTGGCTTATCAATTCGGCTATATCCGCAAAGCCCCTCAGGTTATTTACCATTGTAAAAAACGCTTCCCCCAGCTCCCCCTGTATTTTTTTATCAAGAATATCATTTTTCAAATCATCATCCGCAAGGGCCTTGGCCTGTTCCGCCATAACTGAAAGCTGAGACTGCATTTTTTTAAACGCGTGGGCAAGCTGGCCGAATTCATCATCAGTGACTTCAACTTCCACGCTCCCCTTTATTTTCCCCTGGCCTATAGCCTCAGCCGCTTCAACAAGCTGATTTAAAGTTCCCATAAAGAGCTTACCGACCGAAATATTCGTAAAAACTCCAGCCAGTATGATTATCAAAAGTGTAATTGAGACAATAACCATGCTGTTTCTCATAACAAGCCGCTGAACGTTGCTGTGGGTCACCCCTATTCTGGCAGTTCCGATTACCGTTCCCTCCCTATCATCAGTCCTCACCTCGTCTCCTTCAAAATCGCTCCCTCCGGCAACTGTTAAAATCGGATACGAAACATCAAAAACCGAGCCCCATCTTTCCGTATCAAGGGTGTGTACCTCGGCCAGCCCTTCTTCCTCAAGCTGATCAGGAGTTGAATGTCTAAGATGTGATATTATATAATCTTCATATTCCGTGTCCGTTGAAGCAATAATCTCGCCTCCCTCATCCTGAATTATTACATAGACAAAATCCTCTTCCTCATCAAGCGCCTCTATGTAACTGTTTAATTCATCCTCACTGGCTATCAACACCCCGTATTCGCTTATGTATGCGAGGTTTTTTACAAGAGACACCCCCCTTCTCATCAAATCGGAGTAGGCCTGGTTTCTCTGATGCGTTATAAAATAGCCGGACAGAATCGCTGCAACCACAATTATTATAACTACAATAAATGCTGTGGCCTTGAACCTTAATCCGTACCCTAACATGTTTCTCAATTTTGATTTTTTTTCCGACATAACTGCAGCTCCTTATTTATACGCTGACACTTATTCAAAGATATGTTCCGCACTTCTCATTACGCCCTGATTTACGGATATATTGAAATTGTCAATCACCCTCTGACTTAACGCAAACTTGAGTTCGCGCGGATACACAACGGGTATATTTCCCGGATTCTCTCCGTCAAGCACCCTGACTGCAACCTCTGCTGTCTGTCTTCCGATATCAAAATAGTCCTGATAGATACCAATTACAGCTCCCGCCTGAGCAAAACTTTTCGAAAAACCGGCCACCGGTATTTCATTTCTCAAACTAAACAGAAGCACCTGCCTGATCGAAGCAGATGTGTAAACAGTATCATCCGGTATGGCCCATATGACATCGGCCCCATCGGAGATGAAGCTATCCAGAGCGTTTGACACTTCAGCCGCCTCGCTTACAGTTTGAGTCAATAGCGAAATCCCCATAGCGGAAGCCTCTTCTTCTGCCTCATCAATTATCTGCTGAGACTGCATCGGGTCATACATAACCCCCACTCTTTCAGTATCCGGCAGAACTTCTTTAATCATTTCAAACTGCTTCCTTGCCGGGATATTCAACATCACCCCTGTAATATTCCCCCCGGGACTGTCAACATTATCTATAAAACCCTGCTCCACAGGGTTCAGTACAATTGAAAAAATTACCGGAATATCGCCTATTTCCCTGTGCATTAATTCAGTTGCCCTTGACCCCATTGATAAAACAACATCCGGCTGCAAAGAATTTATTTCCGATACTATATCGCTTTCACTTAAACTCCCGGATAAGTCATATATTGTTTCTGAGTAATCAAAGCCCCTGTCCGCCAATTCGCCTTCAAGCCCTTCAAGGGTTTCATTATGAGGGTTTCTGCTTCCATCCATTACAACTGCCATTTCCGCAGCGAAGGCCGCTGAATTAACAAAAAACCCCAGGGACAATGCCACAAACAAACTTCGCAACATATTTTTACTCATTTTTTCTCCTTTTATCTTTAATGCAAAACATTTCCGCAACACCTATTTTCAACAGGAACACCCTTTTTCCCATCATAACCTTCAAGCTTTATACTGCAAGGAAAAGAATTTCTCTGCTGGCATATTTTTTTCTGAATGTATGTTTTTTTCCGGTTTGTCTTATAAAATTTTATTTTTTGATTTTTTTCTTTTCTTTTATCTGAAGTCTCTTTTTGCATGGCGCCTTTCATTTAAGTTTAAAACCATTTTTAACCTAAGCAATATTCAATAATAAATATTATTAAAATCACATAAATTATTTGCTAAAATACTAACATAATATTTTGTGAAAGTCAATTTCACATTTTTCACTTATTTTATATTTAAAAAGGGAAATATCGCCTGAATATGAAATCTTTGTAAAATATGAGAATCCCCCGAAAAAATTCGGGGGACCCTCAATTCCTGCCGCTTTTTAACAAACGGCCTTACTTCTTTTTGAGCCTTTTACATTCTGTAGTTAAGACCCACAGTGGCCTTAAACGGCTCCTGGGGAATCGCATCATAGATACCACTTAAGCCGTAACTGTTGTCAGTTACATTCTTAAGATCTACGAAAACATCCATGTTTTCATTCACGCTGCAGGAGATATACATATCCCACCGGTATGGGTTCTCGACAAGGTACTCAAAATCATCACCGACATACTTATTTTCCAGATCGGATCTCCACATTAAGCTGTTTGTAATGTTTAACCCATCTATCGGCTCAACTGTTGCTCCCAGCCGCACATTGTGATGTGACAGTCCTTCTAATTCACGATCTTGCCCTTCAATTTCTGCCTCATAGTCAACATACGAGTAAGAACCCCACAGAGAAACCATGTCCATACTGTAGTTGGCAAACAGGTCAAACCCGGTTGCGGTGCTTTCTCCTTCGTTTATTGATTGTGTCAGTGTCCTGGTAGAACCTTCAGCTCTCCAAACCTGCTTTACTTCAACCCCTTCTAACCCTGAATCTCCACTGTGTAAAAGATTCTCGTGGTTATTCTGATAGACTGCAGCATTAATTGCAAGGCCTCCAAGATAATATAAAGCCGACAACTCATAAGATTCGGTCTCTTCAGGCTCAAGGTCATCATTTACCCTCTGTATTTGTCCGCCGTTATCGAATGTTGCATACTCGTAATAAGGCGCAACCGCAACAAATGCCCTGTTATACATCGCCTTCAGAAAGAGATTTTCCATCGGACTGTATATCAGCGCCGCTCTCGGGCTGAAAGGAACCTCGTCATACCTGCTGTTTACATCCATCCTTCCGCCCAAAACAAGCGAAAGCTCATCAGTAAGGGTTATGTCGCCTTCTGCGTATGCTGCCATGTTGGTATAGTTAACCCTGTTAGCTCCTTCAACTGTCTTTTTCGTTTCTGCAACCTGATTCTCAGCATCTTCTATGGTTTCCCAGTATTCGATATCAGTTGCTGCTTTTTCCGCATTATCCACATCCGGATCCAACCCGCCGGCTACAGTGCATTTAGGAAGTATGTCGAAATAGGAAACTTCAACTCCGCCGCTCAGCGAAATATTATCGGTTAGCGGTGCAGATACCCTTTCTTCAAGCGTAATTGATTCACCTTTTCCATACTTAAAATCCCACTCGGACAATTCATATACAGCCGCATCTTCTTGCAGTTCATAAATATTCTCTTCCCTTCCTTGAGGAAAAACATACCTGCTTTTCGGATCAATCTCATATCTGTTGTAAGTCAGGATTGAATCAAGCGCAATATTTTCATTGAGCTGCATCTGGTTGCTTAACTCAGTCACAAGTGAAGAATCTTCCCAGATCGCGTGTGAAGCAAAATACAAATATGCATCTGAATCCTCACCAGGATTTGTAAAAGCTCCCTCGGAACTGCTTCTTGAAGAATTTCTGTACCATAACTGAAGAGAGGTATCTTCATATCCCACTCTTGCAAATGCATTCAATCCGGTATCCCATCTCTCCCCGGGGTTGTTTAATTCTTCTCTGTGATATCTATCTTCATACCAGCTCATATGAGTTTTACTGAAATCCGAAAGATCGGTATCAAAATACTGAACATATCCTGTTATATCAAGAGTATCGGAATATTTCGACATACCGACAGATACTTTACTGTGTCCGAAAGTGCCATGTTCAATGCTGGCTTCCACCTCATCCGTTCCCGGATCTTTGGTGATGATATTTACAACGCCGCTGATGGCATCCTGTCCCCACATTGTTGACGCGGGTCCGTAGGCCACCTCGATTCTTTCCACGTATTCAACGCTGAAATCACTCCTTATCGGCATTTCTTCTCCTCCGGGAGGATTCACTCTCATACCGTTTATAAGAAATATTATGTTATTATTTCCCTGTACTCCTCTGACCGGAATCAGATCGCCAACCTCGCTAAAATAGTGCTTTATAGGCTGCATTCCGGGCAGATCCTCAAAAACATCTCCTAAGTTAGTGTAACCTCTTTCCCTGATTTGTTCTTCTGTGAGAATGTAAGTCGTAGCCGGCGCATCCGTAACCGCCTCTTCGGCCTTGGATACTGAGTAAACTACGGGAATTTCTTCAAACAGAATGTCTTCTGCTGTGTAGGAATGTGGAACGTCAACTGATAGAAATGTGAAAGCAGCCGACAGGAAGATAAGAGTGAACCTCTTAATCATAGATCAACCTCCTTGATACTTTTTCCCAATACAGGCTGAATTATAACACAAGATATTTTTTTTTGCAAGAGGACGCATTGAATCATTTAAAATCTAACCGTAGAGATGGTTGTTAAATCATTTAAGATCTAACCGAAATTAAATAGAATACCTCCGAATTTTATGAAAGGAGGTAAAGGAGATGGATGTGAACG
>PWEK01000044.1 GCA_003553445.1 Elusimicrobiota bacterium | reverse complement strand
CGGTTTCACTTATATGTTCTTCAACGTTGATGTCATCGCTTAAAATAACATAAGAGACCGCTAATCCCACTATAGTTAATAATATCAGTTTTTTCATAGGTTTTTTCTTTTTTTAAAGATTTAAATTTTTACCAAATATAAATTTTATTATCCAGCTGTAGCCTTTTTATTCAATTATAATAGCTGGCTACTACATCAATCTTATAGTATTTATCGTCAAAAGTATATGCATCAGACTCACTCTCCGCATCAACCTGGCTTATGCGCTTTATAATGATATCTATCTCCAGCATCCTGTTATCCTCACCCGCGCCTATATCACTAAAAAAATCTCTGCCGAACTCCGTGCCGTCCCCTTCCCCTGCGCCTGCATTTGAACTCCTTATAGTCCAGCTTTCTCCTATCTCAAGATCATTAATATCATCTATATCATCAGCATGACTCAAAAGCCTGGTGGCATACTCCATAGAAGCCACAGAAGCATAATACGCCTTCGTGTATTCCACCTCTTCTCTTACCAATCTTATATTATGGTTTAAGGAGACAACGAGCGCATAGCTTGTTATGCTCAGCAGTATTATCAGCAGTATTGTCAGAAACAGTGCATACCCTTTATTTGAAGTTCTCATATATTTTAAGGGTATCAAAAATCTGCACCTCCGGAAAAATGACTATTTAATCTTTTTGCTCCTTCATCTCGCAAAATTCTCACGCCCCTGTAGCCATAGCTCCTGCCATCTGAAATATCGGAAGATACATTGTTATAACAAATACGCCCACAATCAACCCAAGTGATATTATTAGTACCGGCTCTATCATTGAGCTGAACCCCTCAACCTCGGCATCAACCTCTTCGGTATAGTAGTCTGATATTTTAACCAGCATCTTGTCAATGGATCCGGATTTTTCTCCTACTGCCGTCATGCTGACTGTAAGCCGTGGAAAAAGACCGCTTTTTGCGAGCTCGCGCGAAAGACTTTCTCCTTCAATTATTCCCTCTTTCATCATTTCCACTTTTTTCTCAATACGGGCATTGTAAGAGACCTTGGCCGCCACATCAAGCGCGGCTACAACATCCACACCGCTTTTGAGCAATGTGGCAAGAGTCTGGAAAAAGCGGGCCAGAATTATCCTCAATGTAATGTTCCCGAACAAAGGAATTTTCAGTTTTATCGAATCAATCATAAATCTGCCTGTCGAGGTTTTGTAAAAAGCAATAAAACCAATTATTGAGGCAACAAGTGCTATAATAAAGTAAGGAATATTATGCACTAAAAAATCACTTATATTCATCACTATCTGAGTCGGAACTGGCAGTTCAGCCCCCAGAGAGTCAAACATGTCTCTGAATTGCGGAATAAGAAAAAAGACAAGGCCTATCAGTATTACAAGAAAAAACCCTCCGACAAAGACAGGATACATACTTGCAGAGCGGAGCTGACCTTTCAACTTCACCTTTTTTTCAAGGTATAAAGACAGATCATTCAAAACTTCAGAAAGTTTTCCGCTCTCTTCTCCGGCCCCTATCATCTGCACAAAAATTGTGCTGAATACAGATGAATGTCTGGAAAACGCTTCAGAAAGAGAACTCCCGGAACGGACGCTTTCAAGAATCTTTTTTAAAATATTTCGAAACCTGGGGTTATCCACAGCATGCGAAAGGTCCTCAATAGCCTCGGCTACGCTGACCCCGGCTCCTATCATAGTTGAAAACTGGCGGCAGAATACAGCCACCTCTTTATCTTTTACGGCTCCAAAAAGAACAATATCCTTTTTGGCTTTCTTTTTCTTCTTTTTGGTTTTCTTTATTTCCCTGATTTCAACTGCTATGAGATTATCATTGTTGAGCATCCGGGCAACTTCTTTTGAGGTTTCCGCCTCTTTTTTCCCGGTAAGTAAATTACCCTCGGGGTCTCTGGCTTTATATCTGAATATAGAAGACATTTCTCACTCCTCTTATATAAATACTAACGGCTTTCAATTAATTTTACAAGCTCTTTAATCCTCGCAGATTTAGATAGTGCATTTTCCTGGTTAATTTTTCCGGAACTAACAAGTTCGTACAAAGACTGATTCATTGTCCTCATTCCATACTCGCTTCCGAGCTGAATGTGGGAATAAACACTCTCATGCTTCTTTTCCCTTATTATATTCTTTACAGCCGGTGTGGCAACCATGACCTCACAAGCCAGCTCCCTGCCTGAGCCGTCTTTCCGAGATACTAACTGCTGATTTATTACTCCTACCAATGTAAAAGATAACTGAATCGCTATCTGATCCTGTTGATCGCCCGGGAATACGTTAATCATCCTTTGCAGAGATTCAGACGCCTCCCCGGTATGGAGTGTGGAAAGAACAAGATGCCCCGTCTCTGCCATTGTTATTGCCGAACTTATGGTCTCAAGGTCCCTCAATTCACCGATAAGTACGACATCCGGATCCTCTCTCAAGCAATACTTAAGTGCTGAGGAAAAATTCTGTGTATCCGTACCCAGCTCTCTCTGATGTATCAGGCTGTTTATATTAGAATGCACATATTCTATCGGGTCTTCTATTGTAAGTATGTGGTTTCTTCTGGTATTATTTATATAATTAACCATTGCTGCCAAAGACGTGGATTTTCCACTGCCGGTAGGGCCTGCAACAAGAAGCAGCCCGTTTGGCCTGTTGCACAACGATTTCACCGTATCCGTCGGCAAACCCAGTTCATCTATTTTCGGTATCTCGTGAGAAACTATTCTAATTGCCGCAGCCATGGAATTTCGCTGTTTGTAAATATTAATCCGAAAGCGGCCCACATTTTCTATCCCGAATGAAAAATCCACCACTTTGTTTTTATTGAAGTATTTCAAACGCTCCTGGTTCATTATACTGTAAAACATTTTTTTTATCTCTTCATTCGTGAGAACAGGAAACGTCAATGGTGATATTTCCCCGTCAACCCTGATGAAAGGCGGACTTCCTACCGAAAGATGTAAGTCGGAGGCATCCTTCTGACTCATCAAAACTAAAAGTTCTTTAAGATACTTATCTGTTTCCTGCATTTTTCTTTCTCCTTTTTAACCTTCTTCATCCAGTTTTTTTTAATTACCTCATGCACATATCTCTTTAAATATTTTAATACCTGGAGGGTTTTTTTTCTTTCCCGAATTTTCTCTTTTTACAGATATATAAAGTAAATCCTCAATTTAAAAGGATAAACATAAGCATGGCCCTTTTTATAAATTCTATTATCGCATGCTTTGAGAATAAAGAGCTTTAGCTTCCTCAAATAAAGTAACAGCTTCTATGTTCAATTCATCCAGTGTTTGTGCGGAAAGTATCTTTTCTATGGCTTTGTCAAAATATTTATTGTCAAGCGCTTCTTCAGCTTCTCTGACAAGTATAGCTGCTCTTTCTCTGTTGTGCCTCACTTTTTCCTGTATCTGGCTCTGAGCTATCAGCACATTCATCTTGCCCGGATCAACCTCCCTGATCCTTTTAAACCTGCTTTCCGCAAGCCTGTAGTTTCCACCTAGATATGCCTCTACGGCCGCCATCAGTATATCCCTTTCTCTCTGCGCAACATATCCGAATATTGCATAAAGCCTGCTTAAAGATGCGTCATGTATATACCTTGCTGTCTGGTTTGTCGGATTAACCTGCAGCATTATTTTGGACCTCCTTGCAGCTTCTATGTAATCTCCCTGCTCATACGCGGACTCTATCTGTTTGGATATAAAATCCACAAAGGTCCTGCGCGCATCGACTTTCGCCCGGCTGATCTCTCTTATATACTCTCTTAATTCATACGCTTTTTCCAGAACATCCTCCAGATTTTTATAAGCTATTTCCCCCCACTTTAAGTGTTCCTGCCTGGCGTCATTATAAATTCTCAAAAGCTCCGAATCCTGTGCTATACTCTCAGGCAGAATATTGATATCATACTTCTCGGAAAGGCCGCTCCTCATCAAACTTATAAACAGCATCTCAGCTTCCTGTATTTCATTGTTGTAATTGTGCACAAAAGCCTTTAGAAAAGAGGTTTTGTACCTTTTTTCATCAGATGTATATTCAGATTCAAGTATCTTTCTGAGTTTTTCCTGCGCCGCATCTATTTCATAGATATCAATGTTTTCCAACGCTGCGCTGTAAAGCTCTTCAATATCAATATCTTTCCGGGCGTCTTCATCTTCTTTTCCCGCACGGAAACCCGGTCCGGCTTTTTCTTCATATTCAAGAATCATATCTATTACTCTTCTCGCTCTGCTGTAATCTCTCTGGTTGTAAAGGCGAAGCGCTTCTTCCAGCTTCTCATTAATTTCCATTATTTTTTCTTCTTTTTCGACGAGCTCCCTTTCAAGCTTTACAACTCGTTCATCATCCACTATGGTATTAAGCAGCTGATTTATTCTTACTCTTGCGGATTTTATATCATTAATATTCAGTAAGACATGAATCTGGGACAACTCCCTTTCAACCATTTGTTCTATGTCTTGAATTTCTTCAAGAAGTTTTTTGGCTTCTTCATTTTCAGGTTCAGAAGAGATAACCTGTTCTACGGCATCCTTAGCCTGTAATATCTTCCCGTCATCATAGAAATCCATCGCCACTTTCAGAGACTCATCCACTGTTCGTTCCCCGCTTCCTATTCCTCCGGCATAATTATACTTCTCATTTCTATACATTCTTATGGCCGGCTGCAGATGATTTAACCGGGAAAGAATTCTTCTTTCATAATTCTCATAATCCTCCATTTCAAATATTTTCTTTACAGCCTCCCGGGCTTCTCCTTGCTTCTCCTGAAGTAAGTATGAGTGCGCCCTCCACATTGACGCCTTAAATCTCATCTCCACAGGCGCATCTGCTGACTCTGCTACAACGCTCAGTTCTTCTCTTCCCTTCTCATATTCATTATCCTGTATCATACCGATTCCCGTTTCATAAAAAGAATCGTAATCCATAGATACTGCTGCAGTAACTGACGCTATCAGAAAAAAAACTGCTGCTGCAAACTTTAAGATCAATTTATTTATATTCATTTTATCACCGCCTCTCCCACATCGTCAAAATTGACGATATTTCTTCTTCCTCCTTCTATTTTTACTGTTGACTCAACCCTGCCCGTATAAGGGTGCTCAATCGCAATTCTATGCTCTCCTCCCTGCAACTCCGGCACACGCCTGATGGTACGCCCAATCCTCTCTTCGTTTAGATAAATTGCAGCCCCGGGGAAATTAGGTCGGGTATCGATTATTACCATGGCCGGCTCGTCTGAAATCTCCGGATCGTCATCTTCCCGCACTACCGGCTCCGGTTCCACATCTTCCACTTCTTCATCACTCTGTTTTAGAAAAATCTTCAAATTATCTCCCGGCACAGGATTTTCATATCTTTCTGTCCGGTCTTTATAGCCATCGGCGGTTATTTTTATGGTGTGCGGCTGGAGTGTTATATTTATTTCAGCCTTTCCATCGCCCCCTGTTGTTGCAACCACATTTCCCCCGATTATAACAGAAGCGTTTGCTATGGGAGTATCATCTTTTTCATCCATAGCCTGAACTGTAAGAGAGTGAAGTCTTCTCTGCATATTTGCGGTAACTGTATTTTGATCTCTTATGGTTATATTTCTTGACCACCTGCTGTAATCGGGAGGGTTTCTAAACTGAACACTGTATGTCCCCGGACTCAATTCTACTTCTTCAGGGGTCGACCCCGTAATCCTCTGTCCGTCAATGTACAACTCCGCCGATAATTGTCTTGAGGGATTTGAACTGTCCCTGGCCCTGAAGGTAACCCTTCTTTTTAATAAAGCCTCCACACTGGTCTGTTCAGGAATCTCAATTTCTTTGGTTACGCTTGAAAAACCGTTCTTTTCAAACCGGAATTGATGAACACCAGAAAACATCCTTTCATCTAAAGGGGTTCTTCCTATCAGCCGGTCATTTTTATATACATTCGCTCCTTCAGGATCTGATGTTACTGAAACATTCTTCCAGAACCTGCCCGTTAGGTTAATCTTTCCTGCTTCTCTCTCATAATCCCAGCTCTCCTCATCAATATCATTGTCGCTACCCGGCCTTAAATCAATAAGGCACCTTCCTGTCATATCTCTGATGGATTTACTCCCCAGGTGCTCATATCCCTCTTTTTCAAGAACAATATTATACCTGTCTATGGGCATCTCAATCTCTACCGGCGTCTCATCACCCATTCTCCTATCATTTATAAAAACCTGCGCCCCGGAGGGCAAAGAATTAATATTAAAAACCACTTCGAAAGGTATGGTAAACCTCTGCGTTCCCCGGTCTGTATACTCTCTCTCACTGCCCGGAATGAGAATGCTGTGTTCCTCTCCGTCAGTTTCAGAAACCTGCACTGTTTTTTCCACTGAACTGTAGCCGTCTTTTGTCAATGAAAGCGTGTATCTCCCCGGTGTTATGCTTTCAATCTGCGCAGGGGTACGCTCATTTCCTCGAACTATATTCCTTCCTGATTCAGTATACAGTTCAATATTAGCCCCGGAAGGAATAGACTCTATTTCAAGACTGGGAGGCCATATTCTGCTTCTTATTGTCCTTCCCACAACAGTGGTTCTCAAAAAAAAAGTATCTACAAAAGAAAATGCAACAAAAAAAAGTGTAAGGTAAAACAAACCTGTAAGCAACTGTTTCTTTCTTTCTCTCGTTTTGTCTATAACAAAATCAAAGACCGTTTTTTCCTTGTCTTCAACCTCCGAGAAAAAATACTCTTCGGGAGCTGCCTGCCTCGGGTCAGGGCCCGGTTCTGGTTTTCCGGCTTCTCTTTGCTTTTTTCCCTGCGGACTTTTCTCTACCCCAACTTTATCCCTGCCTGAAATACTCTTCGATTTTTGAAGCCCCTCATCCTCGATAAAATCCGTGCTCTGTTCAGTTTCCCTTCCCTCTTTAAACCTCCGCTTCTCCTGCAGTATCTCTTCGATAACCTTATCCAGCTCATCATAGTCTATCGGCTTGACTATATAGTCGTGAACCCCCTTCCTCATCGCCTCCATAGCTAGCCCCATTGAACGCACGCCGGTTACAAAGACGGTAACAGTATCCGGATATTTTTCAGCTATTTTCATTGCCAGCTCAAGCCCTTTTATATCCGGAAGATTATAGTCGCAGAGCGCTATATCAAACTCCTCCTTTTGGAGCTTCTCAAGCGCCTGCTCAGAATTCAGAGCCCCCTTGACATAGTGTCCTTTGTTCTCAAGATAGAGTTTCAGAACCTCTACTAGCTGCGCATCGTCATCTATAATTATTATCCTGGCTTTTTCACTCATTTAATAGTAGCAGGATGCTGCACCACCCTTGCAGTAATAAACATTGTCAATTCACTTCTTTCGCTTGTTCTGCTTGTCCTTTTAAAAAGGTAACCGATTATTGGAATATCCCCCAGTATTGGAACTTTGTCTTCGTCACGTGTAGAAGACTCCCTTATAAGCCCTCCCAAAACTGCTGTTTCCCCGTCTTTAATTGTCATAGAAGTTTCAATGCTGCTTTCCTTTATGATGGGAACCCCGTCAGCTGCCTGACCTGTCTGAAAGCTGTGAGAAGGAGCAACATGCATATTTATATCACCGTCAACATTAACATGCGGAGTAACCTCTATCGTAACGCCTACATCCATGAAATCGTATGTATATATCAACCTGCCCAGATCAGTTTCTCTGACATCCGAGCGGTAAGGAACCTTATCAATTATCTCAATATTAGCCGTTTCATTACTCAAAACGAGAATTTTGGGATTATTAAGCATCCTCGCTTCGGTTTCCTGCTGGAGAAATGTGATAAAGGCATCTATATTGAAACCGCTCTCAATTATCCCGACTTCCAGAGTCGGCCCGACATCCATAGGGCTGAAATGCTGCTGATAAACCGGTGAATCGGGGGTATCCACGTGCCTGAAATCCCTTAAATCCATACCGAAATCCAATACACTCGTCATATCTACTTCAAGTATTTTTGCTTCAATAAGAACCTGCGGTGTGGGGGTGTCAATCTGCTCAATAAGCTCTGCTATTTTCTGAATGTTGTCAGCGAGGTCAGTAACAATAATCGCATTTGATCTTTCATCCGCCTGAATACTGCCTCCCTGATGGAGATTAGGCTCCAGTACCGATGTCAGATCAGAAGCATTGGCATGCTTTAAATGAAAGACCTCAGAAACCTTTATAAGAATCCTCTCCTGCCTGTCCCTGATAACGTATATATTCGTTCCGGGCTGGCGTATATAATAAAGGCCGTAGGTGTTAAGTAAAGCATTTATAGCCTCATCAGCTGTAACATCATCAAGGCTCAAAACTATCTCCCTTCCTGCAAGATTGGTATCTGTAATAAGTTTTCTGTCCGTTCTGGCGCTTAAAATCCTCAGGACCTGCCTTAAGGGAACCCTTTGAAAATCAATGGAGATGAGTTTTTCTTCCTCCTCTTCCGCAAAACCCGAAACAAAAACGAACATCATCAGAACTGTTATAACTGCAAGTTTTTTAATCATTACCTACTCCTTTTTTTCCTGTACATTTTTATAAACTCATAATTCTTATTCTAATCCATCTCCAGGCGAATATACTCGGTTCGCCACTTCAAAAGCACATTTCTCCTTGAAATTCTTTCAACTTCAGCGCCTTCTATACTTTCACCTTCATGAACCATCTCACCGTTAATAATTGCTACGGGATTCGTCTCATCCCAGAATATACCTCCCAGCTGCAATCTCGGCGGGGTAGGCGCAGGGGCTGCCGCAGGCGGCGGTTCTTCTTCAACCACCTGGGTAAACAATGTATCTTCATAGTATAGAGAATCCCTGGTCAGAGAAACATCAACCGGGTCATATTCAGCCATAACAACCAGGTTTTCCGCGTTCTTAAAAACAATCTCAGCCAGCTCCAAAAATGAATCAGTATCAAAAGTAACCTCATCCTCCTCGATAAGTTCAATATCTATATCCGTCACATTATAAATAACGATATCGGTTTTATGAGACTTTTCAAAACCGCCGCTTTCTATTTCAAGTTCTTCAACCGCAATAAAATTCCTGTAGGATTCAAGATCCCGCAGAAAATTAAGCAAAGTTTGTGAATCTTCTTTGAAGGACATTTCCCACAACTGCTTCCGATATCCCGACTCCGTATAATAATTCCCTCTGTTTTTAACCTCACCAATATTTACGCCTGCACCATCAGCTATTTCTGATATTTGACCGCTTAAAGTTTTCGTATCCGTAAAAAGAATGTAGTTTACAAATTCGCTCAGTAGATCCTCAACCTCTGATTGTTCTTCCCTGTAGCCGGCTATATCTTCCGTTATAGCGCTTAAATCGCTGTACTGCTTTCTCGCACTATTCAATTCCGCCTCAGCGGACACTTCCCTTTCTATAGCCGGACGAAGCAAAAGCAAGTAAAATATTAACAGCAGAAAAAAACCCGCGGCGGATCCAACGAGAGCCTTTTTCATCCATATAGACTTGTATTTATACCTATCCATTATTGTCTTCCCCGAAATTAACCATTATGTTAAAAAACTTCACTCTTTCACCTTCTACACTTATTTCTCTTTCATCGCTGACTTCAACGTCGGCAGGAAAAATATCCTGCTCCTTAAGGGAGTTAACAAAATCATTGATTTTCTCAGACATATCATCTTCCGGAAGAGCGATTATATCAAAGGAAAGTCTTTGTATATCTGAATTTGAACTTATTTTCTGTATATTTACATCATCAGGCAAAAGACCTAAAATATAAGAGAGCTCTTTTGAATGCATTCGGCGGCCGGAGAAAACACTCTCTACTACCTTTCCTATTCTGTAGAGCTGCGTCCATTCGGATTCCCATTCATCCATATTGTGCCTTTCGTATATCTGCCTCACTTCTGATTTTACCTTATCTGCTTCAGACTTGTACCTGCCGGTTCTTACTGAAAGGGCAATGAAATAAGCTATCATTACAAGCAGAAACACCCCAAAAACGATTCCTGCAATAACCGCGGTCTTCGCAAACTTGTCCTTAACACCCTTTGTTAACGCTCTTTCCTTAATTAAATCTATCTTATACATATTCTCTTAGCGCAAGACCTATTACTACCCCGAGCAAAGGGCCGTTGCTTTTATCCATATCCGTTTTTAAATTTTTCAGCGGATTCCATAACACCGTATCAATACCCAGAATTCCACCTATAATTTCAGTTATGCCCTCTACCATGGCGCCACCTCCGGTTAAATAAACCCGGTCAACCGAATCCAGCAGATTATTGCTCCTGCAGTACTCAATAGACCTGTGCAGATTTTCTATTAAATCAGGAGTGCTTCTTCTTAATACGCTCTTTATATTCAACCCCGCCTTTACCCACATTTTTGGCGCTTTTTTTAATTTTTCAGCCCTTCTTTCGTCTATATCAAACATCTTTGCTATCTCCGCAGTGATACCCGAGCCCCCATAGCCTACATTCTTTGCAAAACATAATCCGTTCTCATTTAAAACAGCCACCCCGGAAACCTTATGACCGATGTTAACAAGAACAACGTTTTTTTCATCCTCTTTGGATGATTTATTGAACCTTCTAAAACAGTTGATTAAGGCAATTGTATCTATATCAGCGGATTCGGCATAACATCCGGCATTTTGAACGATTTCCATCTTTTCATCCACCACATTACCCGGCACAGCCGCAACAAGCACATGCTGTTTATTCTCACTCTTGCTCATAATGCAGATGTCCATATCCATCCCGCCCAGATCAGTATAAATATATTTTTCCGCATTAAACTTTATGCTATTCTTAAGTTCGGGCTCCGGCATCATAGGAAACTCGGTTGTCCTTATTATGGCCTCCTGGCTTCCTACTGAAAAAACAGCCTCTCTGGATGTAAATCTTCCTTTCTCAAGTATTTTTTTCAGGGAAGTTTCTTTGGCCGCCCTGGAAACACTGCCTTTTCTTTCTTTCAGCTCACGGACCACGCTGTAAATGTCCCTTACCTCGTCACCCCGGACATCCATCTGGCAAACCTTTATAAACTTTGAACCTATATCAATTCCTATCATTTATTTTTATCCTAATGTTCGATTATTAAAAAAACCCTTTAACCGGTTCCCTCTTTTTTTCAGCACTTCTTTTTATAAAGCCTTCTATAAAGTTACAGTTAACACTTCATCTACCGTAGTATGGCCCTGGAGCATTTTCATTTTCGTTGCGTTTTTTATTGTAACCATACCGTCTTTTAAAGCTTCCTGCCTTATCTGCATATCCGTTGCGTCTTCCACTATCATCCTTTCTATTTCTTCAGTGATCCTTAGGACCTCGTAAACCGCGGTTCTGCCTTTATACCCGGATCCGAAACATTTCTCGCATCCTTCCCCTTCATAAACCTTCTCAACTTTCGCAGGATCCAGGCCGATTTTTCTCAACACTGCATCGCTCACATCAGCCTCTTTTTTGCATTCAGGGCATATTCTTCTGACAAGCCGCTGGGCCATAACAAGGTTTACAGCATCCGCAATCAGAAATGTTTCTATACCCATATACCTGAGCCTTGTAAGCGTAGAAACAGCGTCATTTGTGTGAAGCGTAGAAAGAACAAGGTGTCCCGTAAGAGCCGACTGAATAGCTATCTCCGCTGTCTCCCTGTCCCTTATCTCACCTACCATTATAACATCCGGGTCCTGACGAAGGACAGAACGAAGGAAACTGGCAAAGGTAAGATCAATATCCGCTTTTACCTGAACCTGGTTTATCCTTCTTAACTGGTACTCGATCGGGTCCTCCACCGTGGTGATGTTCTTTTCGGGCACATTAATGAGACTAAGTCCGGAATAAAGCGTAGTTGTTTTTCCGCTTCCAGTAGGACCGGTCACAAGTATCATCCCTAAAGGCGCATTTAATGCTTCCTTATACGCATTCAGATCCCTATCTGAGAATCCGAGAGTCTCAAGATCTAAAAATATCCCGCTCATCTGCAATATTCTCATCACTATTTTCTCTCCAAAAACCGTAGGGAGAGTGGAAACCCTCAAATTTACTTTTTCTCCTTCTATCACAGCCCTTACTTTTCCGTCCTGTGGAAGCCTTCTCTCCGCAATATCAAGGTCCGCAAGTATCTTCACCCTGGATATTATTGCAGAATATGCCTTTTTGGCCGGACCTGAAAACTCCCTGAGCTCCCCGTCAATTCTAAGCCGCAGAAGAACATCTTCCTCCATCGGTTCCAGGTGTATATCGGTAGCATTCTTTCTGACGGCTTCTGATATAACCGAATTCACATACTTTATAATGGGCTTATCTTCGGCGTCGTACTCATCGTCCTCAATTTCACTTATCTCGCTGTCTTCCGGTTTTATTTCTACCTCAACGCTTTCCGTCAAATCACTAAGTCCGGTAAATCCCCCGTAAATTTTCTCCTGGTGTTTTTCAATAGCTTCCTGTGAAGAAAGGGCAGGGTTTACCCTTAATTTAGAAGCCCTCTCCATTTCTTCTATCGCAATCATGTTCATAGGATCCGTCATGGCCACCAAAATACTCTCCCCCTCCTTTTTTACGGGAACCGCTTTAAAGCGGCGCATAAGCTGTTCGGGAAGATATTTCCGGAGAGTTTCGTCCGCCCTGGCTTCGGAAAGGTTTATGTAATTCACACCCTTTTGATGAGCTACAGCTTCAAAAACCTCATCTTTTTTAACCATACCCAGGCGTATAAGAACCTCGGCAATATCATCCCCGCTTTCTTCTTTCTCTTTTTTGGCGTAGTCAAGCTGTTCGGATGTTAACTTCCCCTGGTCCAGAAGAATTTCTTCGATTGACTTTCTTTTAAATGGATCTAAAATCATAATACATTCGTATTAATATAAATATAATAAAGGATTTATTTCAAGGGGTTTCGGCCTTGTCCTCGATTACTATCTCCCCACCCTCAATTTTAACCTCAATAACTTCATCCATTGAATCCGTTCCTATTTCCTTCTGCTTATCGGCGATTCTTATCATATGCTTTCCCTCTTCAGCAACGTTTATTCTTTTTCCGGTAAAACCAACTCTCCGCACGGTTAAAGGCCTGCCGTAATAAATATATGGTTCGTTGTCTATATATATTTTTTCCGTAGAGTCAAACCCGGGGTTTGATCCCAGGGTGATAAAGATCTGGCGCCTGGGGGTGAGCTCTACCCTCCTGCTCTCCTGTATTCCCTTTCTCAGAAATATGTTTATGGTTTCCCTCTCATATCCGTCCTTCGCAACAGTCACCCTGTAATTCCCCTCTTCAATAGCCAGGAAGTCAGCAGGAGAGTTTTTCTTTTCCTGGTATCCGTTATCCAGTCTCTGAACCGTAACTTCCGCGCCGGCAGGGTCCGTCCTGATGAGAATATCTCCTTTTGCCGCCAATCTTTCGCCGGTAGCTTCTTCAAAATCACCCGGCGGAGTCCTTGTTATAACAAATGAAACAATTAAAAATATTGCTGCGATAACAAGAGTGTTGAAAATGGGACTCTGGTAAAGTTTTCTTCTCTCCCGTTCAACCCCTTCGGGCACCCGTGTGTTCTCCGGAGGAATATAGCTGTCAATATACTCGTCTATTGTATCCAAAACCCCATCCTTCTCTTCTACCGTAATAATTTTATTCGGATTTATTGCTTCCAGCAAAGGCTCTTCTTCCTTAACTTTTACAAGAACAACCGTAATATTGTCAGATCCTCCCGCTCTTTTTGCCGCCACCACTAAATCTTCGGAAATCCTTTCAAGGTCACCGGCTCCCCTTCTCACAATGGCTTCTATCTGCTCATCGCTTACCTCTCCGCAGAGCCCGTCGCTGCACAAAAGAAAAACATCATCCTTACGGGTCCTGACGCCTTTATAGTCCACCTTGACACCCGGGTTGGTTCCCATTGCCCTTGTAATAACATTTTTTTCCCTGAAGCTGTCCAATTCCTGCTCTTCGATTTCGCCGTCCTGCAGCATCTCCTCTACCCATGAATGGTCGACGGTGAGCTGTTTAAGCGCTGAATTTCTGAATAAATATGTTCTGCTGTCCCCCACATTTAAAACATTTGCAAAACCCTTATCAAACTTAACTGCAGTAAGAGTGGTTCCCATTCCCCTCAATTTCGGATACATAACAGCAAGCCGGAAAAGCCTTCTGTTTGCAAGCATTATCTGCACAGCAACCCTCCTGCCGGATTCAGGAACCTCTCCATACATGTCTTCCACTTCATTGTAAAGCTTTTGGCTGTATTCTTTATTAATTGAGGACATGGTTTCCACCACTTTTTTGCTGGCATAATCGCCTGCCGCGTGCCCACCCATTCCGTCGCAGGCCAGAAAAAGCCCTTCTTCAGGAAAAAGACCGTAAGAATCCTCGTTATGGTCTCTCTTAATACCGGTATCTGTTTTTGCTGAATACTCCAGAATCATCAACTATATTTTAACCTTTTCCGGGCGTTTTCTTTTTCTCTTTATTTTTATAATTATAATCGAGATAAAAACAATTAGAATAACCCCCGCTCCGGATATAATTCTCCGTACAAAAGCTTCTCTTTTGTACTCAACGGTCATCACACCCCTGTTTCCGGAATCGGACCTGAATGACGGCCAGAATAATTCGTTCGTAAACACCCTAACTGGTGTTTCAAGCACATTTACAGAGCCATCCACAGAAACCACGGCAACATCAATATACCCGTCTCCTGTTATGTCGCCCACAGCCGGCGTTGCCGTAATAGGGTTATCCAGTTGAACCCTCGCAATCGCTCCTCTTTCTCCATCTACTATAATTACAGAACCGTCTTCGTAGGCCACAACTGGGTTAGCCGCGCCGTCTTTGGTAAAGTCCCCAAGAGCGGGAGATGCAATAATCCGGTTCTTTTCACCTTCCCCGTGAGTAAAGCTCCATAACTCGCGTCCGCTTCTTCCATCAAGCGCAAATACTTTTCCGTTTGTCCATCCCAGCGCAATATCCAGCCGGCCGTCCCCATTTAAATCAGCCACTGCGGGGGAACCGTACCTTAAAGGCGTTTCAAGCTCTGAATAAGGAGATATATTGTGCAGCCAGTCCAGTTCTTCGCCGGCGGTGTAAAT
>PWEK01000030.1 GCA_003553445.1 Elusimicrobiota bacterium | reverse complement strand
GCCGTGGCCCCTGCCCCAGCCCCAGCCGGCCTGCCGGCCTAGAAGTCGTATCCCCACAGGTCCTTCAGCTGCTCGGTGCTGGGGTCGGCCTCCAGCGCGGCCTCCCAGGAGGCCTCGTAGGCAGCGTCCAGCCAGGTCTCGCGGGCCTCGCCCTCGAGCTCGATCAGCTCGATGCCGTCCTCGCGACGCTGTGCGAGCTCATCCTCGACGACCTCGTCCCACATCTCCACGATCTCGGGCTCGAGGTCCTCGAGGACCTCGGTCATCACCTGCTGCGTCTCCGCATCGAGCTCGTTCCAGGTGTCCTGGTTCATGAGGAGCTGATACGTCAGGGCCTTGAAGTCGGGATGGATCTCGTAGCTGACGACGTCAGCGAGCCCGAGGGCGTAGACGCCGGCCTTGCCCGCGCCGAAGCCATCGACCGTCCCTCGCTCCATCGCCGTGTAGGTGTCACCGATGTCCAGGTCGACCATCTCGCCGCCCAGCGCCTGCACCAGGCCGCGGTACTGGGCACCGCCACGGATCTGCCACCCAGTGAAGTCGGGGTCCTCGGGGTCGAACTCCTCGCCTCGCTCCCCGAGGTAAAGCATGAACGTCGAGTTGGCGGCGAGGGTGGTGCCGAGGTGCTGCAGGTTGATCTCGTCGAAGTACTCCTGCATGACCTCGAACGTGCCATCGGCCCGCTCCTCGCTGGGCATGGCGTTGCGCATCAGCAGCGCCTCGGCTGCGGGCAGGATGTCGGTGTAGTAGGCCGGGCTGTTGTCGGTCAGGTCGTACTGCCCGGTCGAGACGGCCTCGGTGCTCTCGGTGCTGCCGACCACCTCGGGGCCGCCGACGTAGTCGATCGTGATCCAGGGCGCCTCCTCCTCGAGCGCCTCCACGTACATCCACAGTCCGGTGTGCTCGGCTGCGTCCTCCTCCAAGGCGGTCACCAGCGTCAGCTCGACCGGGTCGGGATCGCCGGCCTCGGCGTCCTCCTCGCCGTCGGGGGCCTCCTCGGCCTCCTCGGCCTCCTCGGCCTCGCATGCCGCGAGCAGGCCAGTGAGCAGCAGGGCCGCCCCCAGGATCAGCATGATGCGATGCACGATCTCCGCCTTCCACTCGATGGTTGCCCAGGGGCCGACGTCGGATGCGATCCCTGGGGCTCTGCGTGGGCTCTGCGTCGCGCTGCCCTCCACCGCTGCATGGACGGGCAGTCCTACTGGCTGTGCCTGATGCGGGCGTCCTTCACCACCAACGCGACGTTGCCGGGATCGGCCAGCACGGTCGCGTCGTCCAATGGGTCGCCGTCGATCGCGATGGCGTCGGCGGCGTAGCCCGGCTCGAGCCTCCCGAGGCGATGGTCCAGCCCCAGCAGGCGGGCGTTGACGAGCGTGGCGGAGCGCAGGATGGCCAGGGGATCCCGCGCCTCGCCGTGGATCCGGAACTCCTCGTTCTGGTGGGCGCGCGCCGGGCCGAGCAGGTCGGTCCCGAACCCGACCTGCACGCCAGCCCGGTCGGCGATCCGCAGCGAGGCGACCCCCTGGTCGAGGACCTCGCCCACCTTGTCGAGCGCCGTCTGGGGCATGCCCTGCTCTGCACCGATCCGACGGATCATCTCGTAGGTGATCAGGGTCGGCACGAGGAACGCGTCCTCATCGACGAGCACCTGTGCGGCGGCGTCATCGATGAGGTTGCCGTGCTCGATGGAGCGCACCCCGCAGCGGACCGCCCGGCTGATGGCCTCCGGCCCATACGCATGGGCCATGACATAGGTCCCGTGCGCGCGGGCCTCGTCGACCGCGGCCTGGATCTCCTCCAGCGAGTACTGGACCGCGCCGACCTCGTCGAAGGGCGAGGCAACGCCACCGGAGGCCATGATCTTGATGTGGTGCGCGCCCTCCCGCAGCTGCTCCCGCGCAGCCCTGCGGACCTCGGCGACCCCGTCGGCGATCCGGCCGAACAGGCCGCTGCTGTGCTCGGTGTGCAGCGCGGAGGTCGGGCGCAGATCTCCGTGGCCACCGGTCTGGGACAGCGCCTGCCCGGCCACCCGCAACCGCGGCCCATCGATCAGGCCCTCGTCGATGGCCTGGGCCATCCCGCGGTCACAGCCCGCGGCGTCGCGCACGGTGGTGAAGCCACGCCGCAGGGTGGCCTCCAGCTCGCGCTTGGCCCGCAGGGCCACCAGCGAGCGGGGCTCGCGCGTGACCTGCGCGATGTCCATCGAGCTCATCATCGGATGCACGTGGGCGTCGATGAGCCCTGGCAGCACCACGCGCCCCCCGACGTCGTGCTCCTCTCCGACGACGGAGGCTCGCGGTCCCACCTCGAGGATCTCGCCGTCGCGCATCGCGACACGGGCCGAGGGTTGATCGCTCCCGGTGACCAGGTCGAGCACGCGGGCGTTGGTGAGGGTGAGCGACGTCACGGCTGCCCTTCGGTCGGGGCGAGCGGGGTGCGAGCCACCATGAGGCCGACCCTGCCCGGCGTCGGAGGTTGACTTGCGACCAGGATCGGAGGATCGTACGCAACCGTCCGCCGCGACTCAAAGTTCGACGCGAACGGGCCGAAGCGCTGATTCCTGCCGGGTCCACCGATCGACGCGAAGAGCGCGAGATGGGGCGCTTCACGCCTGCCGACACGGGGCAGACGACGCGGCGAGGGACGGTATAGGGTGCGCCTCACGAGCCGGCAGGCGCTGCGAGGGACCGCAGCGCCTCACCACAGGAGGTGCCCCATGATCGCTGGCGAGACCGTCGCGCCCCCCGCAGCCAACGAGCAGATCAAGGCCTACGCGCCTGGCTCCGCCGAGCGCGCCTCCTTGGAGCAGCGCGTGCGGGAGCTGGAGGGCGACACCGCCGAGGTCAAGAACGTCATCGCCGGTGAGCGCGTGGGTGGCGAGTCCACCTTCACGCGCCTGGCCCCCCATCGCCACGACCTGGAGCTCGCCGAGGTCCACGTGGCCGGCGAGCGGGAGATCCAGCGGGCCATCGAGGCGAGCCTCGCCGCGGCCGACGAGTGGGCGGCCATGCCCCACGCCGACCGCCAGGCCATCTTCCTCAAGGCGGCCGAGCTGATCGCCGGCCCCTGGCGCGACACCATCAACGCGGCCACGATCCTCGGCCAGGGCAAGAGCGTCCACCAGTCGGAGATCGAGGCCGTCGCCGAGCTCTGCGACTTCCTGCGGTTCAACAGCGCGTTCAGCGAGCAGATCCTCGCCGACCAGCCACTGTCGCCCGACGGCGTGTGGAACATGGTCGACTACCGGCCGCTCGAGGGCTTCGTGCTGGCCGTCACCCCGTTCAACTTCACCGCGATCGCCGGCAACCTGCCCACCGCGCCGGCGCTGATGGGCAACGTGGTGCTCTGGAAGCCCTCGGGCAAGCAGGCCCTGGCCGCCCACTACACGATGCAGGTGCTGGAGGAGGCCGGCCTGACGCCAGGGGTCATCAACCTGCTGCACAGCTCGGGTCGGACCACCGCTGACATCG
>PWEK01000122.1 GCA_003553445.1 Elusimicrobiota bacterium | reverse complement strand
CGTCGCGCAGATAATAAATACTGCGGAGATAAAAGGGTTCATGCAGTCCCAGCCTTTTTTCTTCAGTTTCAACCATTGAATCCATTATTTCCCGGCGCCTCTCCTCGGGTAACTCGGCAAATTCAGGACTGCCCCGAACCTGCTGGGCCACATTGAAAGTTATTTCTGCCCGGCGAATCTCGTCAACATAACCCCCCATGTTGGCGATTAAAATCATCAGGTAAACCCCCACCACCACGGCGATAAACAGTGCTCCCAGGCGCAGCAGCGAATACCGGAGCAGACGCCATAAATCCGATTCACCTTTTGGGGTTCTTTCTTCAGTTGATTCTTCCTGCAGTTCCTCCTGCGGAGGATATTCCTGAGGCATTATTTCACCTCCCGCTTTTAAATCGGGCAGAAGGGAGACCTTATCCCCCTTTTCCCTCATCCCGGAGTATGCGAATTCCAGCTGAGGGAAATTCTCAGGGGGAAAAATATCCCCGGTTCCAATCCAACTGTCCGCCACTCCACTTTACCGTTCTGACCTCAAATCTGCATTCAGTCCCACAGTCATTCTCGGCCAGGCTCTCCATCTTCTCAGGTATGCTTAAAACCGGTCGACAACAGAATTCTGTTTTCCTCTCCAGTAATTATTGCCCTGAACTCCACCTGCCGGACTGTAAGACTGTCTTTTTCTGCTCCAGAAGTTGGCCAGATTCCTTCCTTTTTCCACTCTCATTAATCATAACGGGGCTGAGGGGCAAACCCCCCCGGCCCCGTTATCAGCCCCTTTATTCTTTTCCAATTTTCCTTTTCCTTTTTTGCTTAGCGGTAAATTACAAACTCCCTGTCTTCAATGGTGGGAATGGCCACCAGCATCGGTGTTGCTACAAATTCAATCTGGGCACCACCGGTGGGCAGTTCCTCGGTTACTTCTTCCGGGAGTTCGGCCCGCCACAGTCCATCTTCGACTGCATCGACTTCGCGGCTTTCTACCAGTTCACCGTCAGCATCAAAGATCAGGATGGCCACGGTATCCATTTCCTCAACGGCATAGGGTTCATCTGCAAAGGTAATATGGGCATCAAATACAGCTTCCTCGCCAGCTTCAACCAGGTGGGGTCCATCTATGCTTATATCTGCAATAGGCGGATCTTCAAAGTGAACCCAGCGATCCGCATCATCAAGGAAATCTTCGTTGCGGGCCATTTCAACAACGCCCTCTACCGGGTGGACGTCCCGCAGGTAGAAGGGGCCGTTACCTACCCAGAAATGCTCTTTATCATCGTACCACTCCTGCAGGTTGCCCCAGCGGTCAGCAGCATCTTCCTCATCGATAAACTGGCCTAAGGTTGGTTCATAGGGAATGAAATCGTCATCCAGAGCTTTCTCCAGGTGTTCCTCCAGGTAATCCAGGCTGGGTCCGCCAATCATGCTCAACCACTCTACACCAAGGGCATCGGCCTTGGAAGCAGAATGGGCGGCCTGTTCAGCGGCTTCAACCTCCAGTCCCAGTCCCAGGGTATGCCAGGCTCCAATTCCCTGATCATACCAGGGGAAAAGACTCCAGGCAGCTGTATAGGCATTCCATTCCGCATCGAGGTAGAAGGTATCGCTGTAGTATTCAAATACAATGGGGTCTTCGGAAACAATCCGAACGCCGCGGAAATGTTCAATAAAGGTTTCATATCCTGGAACCTGGGCTTCGTCAAAGACAGGGCTATCTTCTTTGGCCCGGTCATAAGCCAGGATCAGCGGCAGGATCATATCCGCCAGATCAAAGGTACTGCCATCATGCCAGACGTGTTCATCCTGGAATCCTTCTGGATAGTAAACAGTTACCTTGCGGTTGGCAGTCAGGCCATCAGGATGTTCCGTTCCCACATCAGAGAATACCTGCTCTTCCGGATCCCAGCCGATCCAGGCATCTTCCGGCACTTCAATTTCTTCAGCGAAATCCAGTTCAACCCAGTCCAGGGTTCTTTCTACCGGCAGTCCATCTTTTATGGTTACTTCGGCTTTTTCAATCAACTGATCCCAGTGCAGTCCGGTGAAGGGATCAAACATTGTGGGCCGGCTGGAGGTGCCTCGAATCAGCATCATGTCGTAAATCCAGTTACTGCCGTCAGTGGGATTCCAGGGATCAGGAATAATACTGGGCATGGCCATGTCGATGCTTGCATCCTTTTCTACCTCATCCCGCAGGGTATAGGCCCACATGTAGGACCCATGAACACCCCCGGCAATATCAGCGGCCACATTAATGTTTTCGGCCATGGGAGCGACACTGCTCTCATCCACCAGCATGACCCGCTTGGAGGTTTCGAGAGCCAGTTCCAGGGCCCGCTCCATCATTTCTTCTCTCTCTTCCATGGTGGAAAAGTCCCGGCGGGCCAGGCGATCAGACAGCTCATCAAACTCTGGCACCGGGTCATAAGCCATGTACAGCGGCTGCGCCATACCACGGGGAGTAAAGAAGAAGTCAAAGTTTCCAGCCTGATCCCGGCTGACAACAGTGGATATCCAGCCTCCGGTATAGAGGTGCCACTCGCCAGCGTGGGGATCTCCGGCCATCCAGATGGGCGAAGCTTCCGCTGCGGTCATATACTGGCGATCGACTGCAAAACCGATATCTTCCAGTTCGGTAGCAATATAATCGCCAATTTCCAGGCGCTCATCTTCACTGCGGATAATGAAGATCAGCTCAACCGGGTCACCGTTGTAATGCCAGGTACCATCAACCATATTTGCGCCGAGTTCTTCCATTTCTTCAGTGATCTGTTCTTCAGCCCGGGCAGGATCATAGGAATAATATGCTTCCAGTTCGCGGGCTTTTACAATATGGCGGGCATGGTCGGGAAATACAGTATTAAGGGGCAGCACCCTCTCGGCAGCGAGACCACCGAAAATTTCATCGACAATATACTCCCGGTCAACCAGCCAGTTTATTGCTTCTCTAATTGCAGGCACAGCAAAGGGATTGAGTTCACCGGTCCCTTCAAATTCCGGTCCTGCCGGGTTAAAGGTAATTTCATTGTAGGACCCAAAAGATTGTTCATATCTGAGTTCTTCAGTTTCCAGAATTTGATCATACAGTTCTGGATCGGAAATGGTGTACGGATAAAGATCCAGCTCGCCAACTTCAATCTGGGTCAGTGCCGCACTGGCACTTTCTTCTTCAGTTACAATGATTTCTTCAACCCAGGTTCCCACAGGAACCTCTTCTTCGTCAGCCTGAACATTTCCACTCCAGATCAGCATAAAAGCCAGCAACACTACACTTACCCAGCCCATCTTGCTGTTCACCAGGCATCACTCCTTCCTGAGAATTTGTTCTGCCTCAAACCCTAAAATACAACCTGATCCCAGCTGCTGTAAAAACTTCTCGTACGCCAGAAACCGCCTCCTTATTACCGGGAAAGAATATAGGATTGTTGTCCAGAATTATACGGAGCAAATTCCCGGCCAGCTCTTTTTTTCCCTACAGCCAGCTTTTGTGCCCTG
>PWEK01000136.1 GCA_003553445.1 Elusimicrobiota bacterium | reverse complement strand
TTCAGAAACAATTATGTGCTGCCGGTTTTTTATCCTCTCGCTTCTGTTTTGATTTCGTATACGGGTTTGACGCTCTACAGGTTTATGGGAGAAGAGGGGGAGAAGAAAGAAATAAAAGGGGTGTTTCAGAGGTATGTTTCCTCTCAGATTGTAGATGAGCTTCTCAAGGATCCCGATAAGGTCAGGCTTGGCGGGGAACGCAAACACTTAACCGTTCTTTTTTCAGATATCAGGGGGTTTACTTCCATGTCGGAAAAGCTTGCACCTGAGAATGTCGTCCATATTTTAAATGAATATCTGACCGAAATGATAGATGTTGTATTCAAATATGGGGGAACCCTTGATAAGTTTATGGGAGATGCGGTAATGGCAGTATGGGGAGCGCCGCTTAAGCAGCAAAACCATGCTGAACTTGCCGTGAAGGCTGCCGTTGAAATGAGAAGAAGGCTTAAGAAGATGCAGGAGAAATGGCTGCAGGAGGGCAAAAATGTCATAGACATCGGCATCGGCATAAATACCGGGGATGTTATTGTGGGCAATATGGGTTCGGACCAGTTTGCCGACTATACGGTTATAGGAGACGATGTAAACCTGGCTGCGCGCCTTGAAGAGAGCGCCCGGGCCGGCCAGATTCTCATAAGCGAGTCAACATTCAGGGAAGCGGGGGCAGGTTTTGAGATTTCAAAGATGCCGCCCCTGAATGTAAAAGGGAAAGAAAAGCCGGTTGTTATTTATGAGGTGAAAGACTCCGGAGAGGACCCGGTCTGTTAGAATGAAAAGATGAAATCTTTCAGGGTATTGATTAACATTTTAAAAAAGGAGGGCTCTGATAAAAAATTTAAGTAAAAATCCGGCATTATTAGTTGTAGCGCTGATTGTATCACTTGTCTTTTTTAAGGGGGAGCTTTATGCCGCCTCTGCAGAGCTATTGAGGGGGGAGGGGGAGCTGGATGTTATGAGGCATCCCCATACTCAGTGGGAAAGAATCTCTCCCCCGGCAGAATTAAATTCCGGGGATCGAATAAGAACGGGCCCGGAAAGCGAGGCGGTGATAGTTTTTCCTTCGGGGCATAGTGCTTTCGTTAAACCGGAGACTGAAGTTACCATAGAGGAGGCCGCGGAAGAAGAAACCGCCCTTGAGATGCTTCAGGGAAGGATGAGGTCCGAACTTGAAGATTTTGGGGCCGAAGATTCATACGAGATTAAAACTCCCCAGGCGGTGATAGCGGTAAGGGGTACCGTCTTTGAGGTTAGGGTCGCTGAAGAGCTCACAAGGGTTGAGGTTTATAGCGGGATTGTGGAGGCCATGGAAAGAATCACGGGTGAGAAGGTGCATATACTTCCGGGGGAATTCAGCGAAATTTTACAGGACAGAAGGCCGTCGGACCCCGAAAAGATGGAAAAAGAGGATGAAAAGCCTGATAAGGGGAAAAGGGAAGATGCCCCTGAAGAAGATGCTGACCGCAGGGATGTACGCAGGGAGATGTACAGCGAGATATCCAGGGAGGGGGTTTTCTCCGGGGGCGCCGGGAAGGTCATAAAGGGGGAGATGGAATCCGGCGGTGATTTTATTGACGCTGACGGAAGAAGGGTGAGGGTGGAGGAGTATATTGTCGGCCCGGATAGTAAAGAGTTTGATTATCTTGTTTTAAATAAGAGGGGGGACAGGTACGATTTGGGTGAAATAAATTTTGTTTTCAATAAAGAGCTTCCCGGGGATTTAAGCCTGGTTATGCCTGATATGTTTTACTCCGAATCCAGTGAGAAGCCGGAGTGGATTCTTGAGGAGATGACCTCAGTTATGTCCGGTGAAACCTGCAGCGTTGTGGAGAAAGGGGAGGGGGGAGATATGCTGGAGGTGATATCTAGGAACGATGCGGCGGGTGAAGAGAGCACTGGGATGTGGATACACTATTTTAACCTGAAGGAGTTTTATATAGAAGGGGAGGGCGAGGAAAAAAGAGATGTGTGGGAAATCGATTACGGAGACGATGTTGATAGTTGGGGTGAGTTACAAAATAGGCGCGAAAATTATGAACAGTATGATATTTACTCCGGTTTTTATGACAGAAAAACATCATGGGAGTATCCCCGGGGCGATGACCTTTACTTCACCAGGAAAACATATGAATTTGGAGACGAGGTTGAGTTTACCGTGGAGGGCTTCACCATAAACAACGAGGGGGAGCCCTACGGTGAGGATGATTTTAATTTTTTAAGCGATGGTTTAATGACACATAAAGGAAACATTAATTTTGAAAGGCGCTACGGAGGCTGCGATCTAAACCGGGATATTGAGTTGGTTTTCTCTCCGGGAGCTCTTTATTACAGCGGATTTTCAGATGATTTATTAATAGATAATACAGAAGGATCGGGAGGTTTGCGGATGTGGAATGTGTGGGATTTGAAAGAGTGGTAGAGAAGGGATTTTTTGATATTTTAAGTAAATGACGGGTTTGAGAATGAAAGCCAGGATTTTTATATCAGCGGTATTCCTTTTTTTCGCGGCGGGGTGCTTCAATTTTTTAACTGCGGGGGTTAGGTATGTCCCGGTGGCGGATATTTCCGTTTCAGCGGGAGGGGTCTCAAGAGCCGGGGGCTCACCTTCTTACGGGGCTGATTCAGCCGTATATTTTACCCCTGCGATCGTTTTCGGTTCGGAAAGCTCCTTTTTGCCGATAGTGAGTTTCAGGTATTCAGGTTTCCGCCACCTCAGGGAGCTTGCCGGCGGGGATGTTCTCTTTAGGGAGTCTGCCGAGGGGGGAATTAACCTTGTTTATAAAACCTCTCTTTACGGGGCGGATGCGAGGCTGCGAGCGGCGTACAGAGAAAACTTCATAAACGAGGCAAAAGATGAAGACTGGAGCGAAGGCCTCTTTGACCATAGAAGGTTTCTCCTCGGGGCTGAGGCGGGCGGAGAAATACTCGGCTATGATTTCTCTTTTTCTGCCGATTACCTGGAGGTGAAATTTCCCAACTACGAAAGCCTCGTTAAAGATTTTGAAGGGGCCTTTGACAGCGAACCCCTGAAGGAACTTTCCCGTGAGGCGGGCGGGAATGTCCTGGATTACAGCGAGCTGGTTTTGGGCCTGTCGGCTTCTCCGGAGAAAACTGCCGCCCGGCAGCTCGGCTATTCCTATTCCCTGGGCATAAGAGACTATAGCGATCAGAGAAAAGTAGAAAGCGACGGCTCTTTTTCTTCAGATAAAAGAAGGGACGTCTTAAACAGCCTCGGCGCGGATCTTAGACTGCCGCGCGGAAGGTTTCTTTTCGGGGTTTCGGGGGAAGCGTCTTATTTGAGTTCCAATCAGAATTTATATGAGGCCCCTGCCGCAGAATTTATAGAGGATTACTACTCCTGGATTGAGGGCGCACTGGGGGTTTCGGCATCTTATTACACTTCGGAAGATCCAGGCAGCCTTTTGAAAATGAAGTGGGAGACCCGCCTGCGCAGCTACATAATCAGAGAGGCCAGGGATGAGAAGGGGAATTACACAGGGGACAACCATATAAGGGAAGAGAGCAGCATCACACTTTCCTGGCGCCACCGGCTTTTCGAGGGCTTTTATTCGTTAATCAGTTTAAAGGGGAGCTTTAATTCCTCCAATACGGAATACGAAGGAAACTACGTTTATAACTTCGAAACCTTTAATTACAGCATGGGGTTAAACTGGCGTTATTAAACCGGAAATTTAAAAAACACTGAAACTTACCGGCTTCATTTAGAGGCGGCTTTTTTTATGAATAAATGGGTCATACAGCCGCCTTGTATTAGGATAGTTGAATTATTATAATTAGACCATGAATGAAAATCCGGGTAAAAAATCAAATGCTATTTTGCTTATGTCCTGTCCGGACAGGAGGGGGCTTATAGCCCGCATAACTGACTTTGTTTATAAAAACAACGGTAATATAGAGCACGCCGATCAGCACGTGGACCACCAGCAGGGGGTTTTTTTTATGCGTATAGAGTGGTCTCTGGAGGGATTTAAGATACCCCGGGGGGAAATAGGAGAGGCTTTTTCCGGTGTGGCTGATTCTTTCAGCATGGAGTGGGATCTTTTCTTTAGTGATGAAAGACCACGGGTGGCCCTCTTTGTTTCAAGGTATATGCACTGCCTTTATGATCTTCTATTCAGGTACCGGTATGGATGGTTTAATGCCCAAATACCTTTAATAATATCAAACCACCCGGATGCCTCCAGGGCCGCTGAAGAGTTTAATATGGATTTTCATAAGTTTGAAATAAACGGGGAGAACAAACATCAACAGGAAGAAAAGGAGATGAAAATATTAAAAAAATACGGTATTGAGACGGTTGTTCTATGCAGGTATATGCAGGTGCTTTCAAAAAATTTTGTGGATAAGTACCCTAACAACATTATAAATATACACCACTCATTTCTTCCTGCATTTGCGGGCGCCGGGCCCTATGAAAAAGCGCACGGAAGGGGGGTTAAGATAATAGGGGCCACAAGTCATTACGTAACTGAGAAGCTTGACGAAGGCCCGATAATTGAGCAGGATGTGGTGAGGGTCAATCACAGGGATACCGTTGAAGATTTAAAAAGAAAGGGGCAGGATCTGGAAAAGGTGGTTCTGGCAAGGGCGCTTAAATGGCATCTGGAGAGAAAAATCCTGGTTTACGGAAGCACTGAAAAAAGAAAAACAGTAATTTTTGATTAGTCATGAGAGGAATAGAAATAAAAACAGCTAAAGAGAGAACGAGATATGAAAAAATCGGCAATCTTCCCCTGCCGGAAAAAGTCATTTTATATACTTCGCAGCATATAGGGTCTCCCGCAGAGGTCCTTGTTAAAAAAGGGGAGAAGGTAAAGAGAGGGCAGATGATCGCACGGGCCGCTTCGGGCTGTTCTGCCGCTCTGCATGCTTCAGTGGGGGGCGTGGTAAAGGATGTGGCGCTTATGGACAAGCCGGGCGGGCGCATCTCAAATGCTGTAGTTATTGAAGCCGGAGAAGAACAGCAGCCTGTGAGGATGAAAAAGCTGCGCAGTAAAACCCCGGAAAAGATAAGGGAAAGGGTTTCCGAGGCGGGTATAATTGGAATGGGGGGAGCCGGTTTTCCTTCCTCTTTAAAGCTGAACCCCCCGGGAAAAATCCATACGGCAATTTTAAACGGGTGTGAATGCGAACCGTATCTTACAGCCGACGAAAGGCTTATGATAGAAGAACCCCGGAAGGTGGTTGAGGGTTTTATCCTCATGATGGAGACGGTGGGCGCTGAAAGAGGTTTTATCGGAATAGAAGATGATAAGCCGGAAGCTATCAGCATGATGAAGGGACAGAAGGGAAGAAACAGGGGTATTGATATTAAGGTGCTTCCCAAGGTCTATCCGCAGGGTTATGAGAAGATGCTTATAACCGCGCTAACCGGACGGGAGGTTCCCTCCGGCGGTCTGCCTCATGATGTTGGGGTCTCGGTTCATAACGTATCTACTGCCCTGGCTGTTTATGAGGCTGTCAATGAAGGAAAACCCCTCACGGAGAGGGTTCTGACTGTAACGGGGAATTGCATAGTTAATCCGGCTAACGTCAAGGCGGCCGTTGGTATGCCGGTTGAAGAATTAATGAGCTATTATAATGTCGAATCAAGGGGGGGCGTTGACCTGTACATGGGGGGACCGATGATGGGGTTTTCGCTGGATAACTTTCAAACGGGCATTTTAAAAACCACCTCCGGCATAGTCATGGACAGATTAAAAAAAGAGCGGGAATACCCGTGTGTGAACTGCGGCAGGTGTGTTGACTGGTGTCCCATGAGCCTGGTTCCCCAGAGGCTCAACAGGCTTTATGAAGCCGCCGATACTGAAGCGCTGTGCGAAAACGGGATATCAGACTGTATGGAGTGTGGCATATGCGCCTATGTCTGCCCTTCAAAAATACCTCTTACGCATAAGTTTAAAACAGGAAAGACGCTGATATGAGCAGAGATTTTTCTCCTTTTAAAACCCTGGTTATTCTTGCATCCGCGGCTGTTTTGTCGGCCCTTGTTCTGGGGTTCATTTATACAGCCAGCGAAGATCGCATCAGGGAAAACAGGGAGAGAAGAATTCGGGAGTCTGTTTACAGGGTTCTCCCCGAAATTGATATGTATGAGAAGGTTGAGTCAGAGCCGGTTGTATATGAGGGCAGACTCAAGGGGGAAACTGTGGGCTTTGCCGTGAAGGCCGAAGGAATGGGATTCCAGGGGCAAATAACTGTAATGGTGGGCTTTAAGCCCTCAGGTGAGGAAATAACCGGACTGGATATACTGGAATCGGTGGAGACGCCGGGCCTTGGAGCAAGAATATATGAAGAGGAATTCACCGGTCAGTTTAAAGAGCTTCAAATTCCGAAAGAGAGAGAGATAGAGGTTGAAGCCATAACGGGAGCAACAATCTCTTCGGAAGCGGTAAAAAAAATAGTAAACAGGGCAATTAAAGATGCTGAAAACATTTATTAAAGGGCTATGGAAGGAGAATCCGGTGCTTCGCCAGCTTCTGGGAATGTGCCCGACTCTTGCGGTTACAACAAGGGCTCTTAACGGCCTTTCTATGGGGCTGGCTACGACTTTTGTGCTTCTTTGCTCGGGTATAATAATATCTTTATTCAGGAAAATAATACCCCCGCAGGTAAGGATACCGGTATTTACTATTGTAATTGCCACTTTTGTGACTGTGGTAGATATAGTCCTCAAGGCTTATTTTCCGGAAATAAGCCTTGAGCTGGGTCCATATGTTCCCCTTATAGTGGTGAATTGTCTCATACTGGGAAGGCAGGAGGCTTTTACCTCAAGAAACCCGCTGCATCTTTCGATTCTGGATACCCTTGGGATGGGAGTCGGGTTTATATGGCTGCTCACCCTGCTCTCTTCAGTAAGAGAAATTTTGGGTTCCGGAACTATCTTCGGAGCAGCTGTAATGCCCGCGGGTTTTGAAAACTGGGTTGTAATGCTTTTACCCGCCGGAGCTTTCATTACTCTCGGGTTTATAACAGCGGCGTATAATTTTGTAAATATGAAAACCGGGAGTTCCTGATGTCTTTGCTGATGATACTTATCTCCGCGGTTCTGGTAAACAATTTTGTCCTTTATTATTTTCTTGGCATATGTCCTTTCCTGGGGGTTTCCAACAAGATGGACTCCTCTCTGGGGATAGGGATGGCTACAACCTTTGTAATGACGATGACCGCCCTTGTAACCTGGCCCCTGTACCGTTATATTATTTCTCCGGATACCGGTTTAAACCTTCCTTTTCTGGAATATGTCATATTTATAATAGTGATAGCCTCTCTTGTTCAGTTTGTAGAGATGTTTCTGCGGAAATATTTCCATCATTTATACAGGGCGCTGGGCATATACCTGCCCCTTATTACTACAAACTGCGCCATACTGGGCATGGCCCTTTTTATGGTTCTAAGAGATTATAACTATATTCAGGCGATGGTCTTTGGTTTCGGCGCGGGGGTCGGCTTTACACTGGTTATCTTTATAATGGCGGGTATAAGGGAGGAGCTCAGGTATGCCCCGGTTCCGGAGGTTTTTAAGGGAGCGCCAATCGCTCTTATCACCGCCGGTCTTCTGGCTCTGGCCTTTATGGGATTTTCGGGTATGATTGCCCCGTAAGGCAGGATAAATGACAATTGTTTACAGCATAGCGGTTTTAGCGGGAGTGGGCATTGCGGCGGGGGCGATTCTGGTGGCGGCATACAGCAGGCTTAAAGTTGAAGAAGATCCCGGGGTGGAAAGAATTAACGAACTTCTTCCGGGCATAAATTGCGGCGCCTGCGGTTATGCATCCTGCCATGAATTTGCGGCTGCGGCGGCCGAGGGCAAGGTGTCTCCGGGGGAGTGCCGGGCCGCCAGTTCCGAAATAAAGGAAAAAATTGCCGAGATATCAGGATGCGATTATGCGTGCGGCCAGGAAGCGAAAAAGGCGGTCATAAAGTGCGGGGCCGAAGAAAGGAAAATGCTGGCAGATTACGAGGGCCCTGCAGTTTGCGGGGAGGCCGCTCTTACAGGAGGCGGGCTTGCCTGCCGATGGGGATGCCTTGGTTTTGGGGACTGCGCGGAGGCTTGTCCTTATGACGCAATAGAATTAAATGAAAGTTCTCTTCCGGTGGTTGATTTAGAAAAGTGCACGGGGTGCGGCCTATGTGTTAAGGCCTGCCCCAGAAATTTAATAGAACTTAAGGAAATTTCAGATAAAAGGGTGGTTTATGTTGGGTGTTCCAACAGGCAAGTCGGAAAAACAACACGAAAAATATGCTCCAGCGGGTGTATTGCATGCGGCATTTGTGTAAAAAAAGGGCCTGAGGGAAGTTTTGAGGTGAGTGATAACCTGGCTGCGCTTAAGATTCAGAAAGAGGAAATAGATGTCGGGAAGATTAAATGTCCCGTCAACTGCATTTATGAGTCATCCGCGAAGCCTGAAAGTTAAGGGCAGGGTTGTTGAGTCTCAGGGGGGTAAAGTCAGGCTTGTTCTTTTCGGTTCCGAAGAATGTGAGGATTGCGGCGCATGCCCTTCGGCCGGAGGGGAAACGGTGGAGTTTAATACAGCTGAAGACTTTTCTTCCGGAGAGATTGTTCTTATTACGGTAAGCTGCCGCAGGTTGAACAGGGTTTCGTTTTTTTTGTATTTTGTCCCCGCTCTATCCGCTATGGCCGGTTTTTCCGCGGGGTATTTTTTATTCCGGGATGCCGGCGGTTTTTTCGGGGCCCTTCTTTTCGTAGCGCTGAGTTACTTTTTAGTTAAAAAATTTGCTGTTAAAGAAGACAGTCAGATTTTAGAGGTGGAAAAAACAGGTGAGCGGTTTAAAGGCTGAAAATAAAAATAAGCGGTACTACAGGTTTTCAACTTATCTGAAGGAGAAATTTGGCTGCCGGGTTTACAAGGTATGCGTGGATGCCGGATTCGGGTGCCCAAACAGGGACGGAAAGAAGGGCGCAAAAGGGTGTATATATTGTAATACCGCCGGATTTACCGGAAGCGCTGCCGGCGAAGAAAGGATTTGTGAGCAGATAAAGACGGGCATGGAAAGGGTCCGGAGGAAATACTCGGCAGATAAATTCATGGTATATTTCCAGCCCAACACAAATACTTACGGTAAGATAAGTAAACTTAAGAAAACATACAGCGCTGTAAGGGCCTTTCCTGATGTTGCCGGCATAGCGGTGGGAACCCGGCCTGACTGCATAAATGAGGAAATCCTCAAGCTTTTAAATGAATTTACCTACGATTATGAGGTATGGATTGAATACGGGCTGCAGAGCATTCATGATAAAACGCTGGAGTTTATAAACCGCGGTCACAGCTATGATGACTTCCTGGATGCCTTTAATTTGACCCGAAAATACAAAGAAATTAATATTTGTGTTCATGTAATATTGGGCCTGCCGGGAGAGAATTCTTCGGATATGATGGATACGGCAGATGAAATGGGCAGGCTGAAACCTGAGGGTATTAAAATTCACCCTCTTCATGTTATGAAAAGAACCCGTCTGGAGACCATTTACAGAGAAGGAGGCTATTGGCCTTTATCCTTTGATGATTATATTAACACGGCGGTGGGTTTTCTTGAAAGACTGAATCCCGAAACCGTGATTCAAAGGCTTTCTGCAGACTGCAGGGGCGGAAATCTTTTGGCCCCGGGGTGGATAAAGAATAAAAACAAGCTCCTGTCTTGCATAAACAAACTTATGGAGAGAGAAAACAGGTACCAGGGGAGGCTTTATGCCGGCTGAAAATTATGAAGTGATAGTTGTGGGAGGGGGGCATGCGGGTTGTGAGGCGGCGGCTTCTGCAGCCAGGATGGGGTGCAGAACGCTTCTTTTAACCATGAAAAAAGAAAATCTTGGACATATGTCGTGCAACCCGGCGGTGGGAGGAATAGGAAAGGGACAGCTGGTAAAGGAAGTCGATGCTCTGGGCGGATTAATGGGCCGCGCTGCAGATTACGGGGGAATTCATTTCAAGAGGCTTAATATGTCAAAGGGGCCGGCCGTCCGCTCTTCCAGGGCCCAGGAGGATAGAAAACTTTTTAAAGAATTTATCCAAAATGCCCTGGAAAAGCAGAGTGGTCTCTGGGTAAAAGAGGGAACTGTTACTTCTCTAATAGTGAAAAACGCCAGGGTAAAGGGGGTGCAGCTCTCTGAAGGAACTGAAATAAGGGCGGAGGCTGTGGTTATGACCCCCGGAACTTTTCCGGGCGCAATGATGTATGTGGGCCTGAAAAAAATACCTGGGGGCAGAATTGGAGAGCCCTCAAGTTCCATATCCGAAAATCTTGCCGGATTGGGGTTTAAGATGATGAGGTTTAAAACAGGAACCTGTCCGAGGCTGGACGGCAGGACAATAGACTTTTCTTCCCTTCAGGTTCAGAAGCCTGATAATGAGCCGTCTCTTTTTTCTGTAATGTCAAAAAAAGCAGGAAACAGGCAGGTTGATTGCTTTATTACACATACTAATAAAAGAACCCATGATATCATCAGGGAAAATTCTGACAGCTCTCCTCTCTATACGGGAATGATAAAGGGAACGGGGGTAAGGTACTGCCCGTCAATTGAAGACAAGCTTGAGAAATTTTCTCATATGAAGAAGCATAATATATTTCTTGAGCCGGAGGGTTTAAATACTCACCAGTACTATCCCAACGGTATATCAACGAGTATGCCTGAAAAGGCGCAGCGGGATTTTATACACTCGGTAAAAGGCCTTGAGAATGCCAGGATAAAAAAATACGGCTACGGAATTGAGTACGATTTGATAGATTCCCGCCAGTTAAAGCAGACTCTCGAGTCGAAGGATATAAGAGATTTATACTTCGCCGGGCAGATCAACGGAACTACAGGTTATGAGGAGGCAGCGGCTCAGGGTCTGATTGCGGGTGTAAACGCAGCTGCCTCTGTAAAACAGAGCTCTCCCCTTGTTTTTGACAGGGATGAGGCCTATATAGGGGTACTGATAGACGATCTTGTTACCAGGGGAACAAAAGAACCGTACAGGATGTTTACTTCAAGGGCTGAATTCCGTCTGTTACTGAGAGAGGATAATGCTCATCTGCGCCTTACCCGGAGAGGATATAAGTGCGGATGCGTACCCCGAAAGCTGTATGAAAAGGTTGACAGGTTCACCAGAGAGCTTGAAAAAAGCAGAAATGCCTTAAAGAGTACAGTTTCTTATAAAAAGAAGAGTATTACTGCTGAAGAGCTTCTGAAAAATCCCGAAATCGGCATAAAGGATCTCAGGGAAATCCATAAAGAAATAAAGAAATTCCCCGGGGATGTTTTAAGGGAGCTGGAGATAGAAAAAAAGTATGAAGGGTATATAAAACGGCAAGAGAGAGAGATAGCCAGGATGAAAGAGCTAAACAGTATGCGTATTCCCGGGAATGTGGACTACTCTGAGGTGGGAAGCCTCTCCAATGAAGCCAGAGAGAAGCTTACCGCTGTCAGGCCGGTGACCATAGGCCAGGCTTCAAGAATCCCCGGCATTACCCCGGCAGCGGTGGCGGGGTTGATGGTATACCTGAGAAGCAGGCAGTAATTGAAAAAGAACTCACCGGAGAGACGGTAATTCTTTCGGCTACCGCTATGTAAGTGATGTTATCGTCGGGATGCCGATGGGTATGGACGCTTTGCAGGCGGCTTCCCGGCTGCAGGGTTTTTGGGGCAGAATAAGTTCATCCGGGCCTGTTTAGTAAAATCCACTGTTGACATCTTCGATAAAATATGGTAAACAAAAATTACAAAAAAGCCCGGTATGATAGAGAAAGAAAGAATGGATTAAGGAGGAAACTATGGGAAAAAAAGTTGCAAAAGCTGGAGTTCAGAAGAAATCCGGATATCTTTATTATGTAGATAAAGATGGCGATATTGCAGAAGTTAAAATGGCAAGAGGCGGCAAGGGCAAGGGCAAAGCCAAAAAAGTAGCTAACGTTGGAATCGAAAAAGAACCGGGATATCTTTATTATGTAGATAAAGACGGAGATGCCGCAAGGGCTAAAATGGCAAGGGGCAGAAAAAAATAACAGAAAAAACAGAAAAGATATAAATCATAAACCCCTTCTACTAATAATAAGAAAGTAGAAGGGGTTTTTCTGTAGAAAGAAAAAAAGCTAAAAATTGAAATTAAAGTAAAAAGGGAAAGTAAAATGAACAGATTTAAGTTATCATCAAAAGAGATAAAAAAGAGGCTTCCGTACGGAGAGCCTTTTCTTATGGTCGATACCGCCGAAGTGCAAAAAAAGGGGGTTGCAGGTGTCGGATACAAGCAGCTCACCGGTGAAGAATATTACTTTGAGGGCCATTTTCCCAAAAGGCCTGTAATGCCGGGGGTTCTCATAGCCGAAACAATCAGTCAGACAGCAATGCTTGTTGTTCCCGAACTGAGACTGAAAATGAAAAACATAGACAGGATGAAGTTCAGGCAGACAATTGAACCGGGGGATAAAATGGAGGTAAAAGTGGTTCTGGAGGAAAAGGAAAATGACCGTTTCGTCTTTTCGGGGGAGGTTTTTGTGGGAGAAAATATTGCGGCCTCTGGTAAAATAACCCTCGTTCCATCCTAAAAGAGATTGAAATATACCCGATACTGGATTAACATTATACTGGAGGGTGATTTACATTGGACAATAACAGAAACAAGGGTGTTACATATGTGGAGATATTGATAGCTGTTATAATAATAGCTTATATCTCTTTGGTTTTCGGGCAGATGTTTGTAACAAATAACTTTCTCCTGGTTCAGACAACAAATCAGTCGAGGGCGTACAACTGGGCCGCCGATACGATGGAGGAGTTAAAGAGCATGCACTACCCGCAGCTGCAGGCGGGTTTATGGACCGATATGTCCGGTAATGATAAATATCTCGGAGAGAACACTCAATTCACCAGGTATCTTAATGTAATTCAGGTTGAACCGGGCTTGAAGGAGGTGGAGGTGATTGTAGGCTGGGATGAGCTGGGAGAAGACCGGGAGGTCAGGATAGTTTCGTATGTTGCGGATTACTCGTAAAAAAATAAGTATGTTTTTTAAAAATGACAGAGGAATGGCCCTTGTAGGGGTGATTCTTCTTATGCTGGTACTGATTATAATCGCCCAGGCAATGATAATGCTTACCAGGAGAGAAGCCAGGGTGGAGGTCGAGGGACGCCTTAAGGATATCGCCCTCTATGTGGCCGATGCGGGCGTTGAGAAGGCAATACATAATATAAATAATGATAACTTTCAGCCAAATTTTAGTTTTCAGCATGTGGGTGAAGAAACAGGCGGAAAGATGGGCGAAGCGGATGTTTCGGTAACTCAGGATGGGAGAATCTATACTATAAACTCAACGGGTTATATCCCGTCCCAGGCGGAGGCGGAGGCAAGCCGAAGCATAAATGCGGTTGTGGAGGTTTCCCCGGGGCTGCCCGAGTTTGCGGCTATGGTTGGGGGAATGTCTTCTTTTGCAGCCAATATTGAGGTGGAGGGGGTGGTTTTTTCAAATGAGCCTATAAGCATTGAAACAAATGTAACTTTTGTTCCCGATGAAAAAGGGAATGTGGGGATATACTGCGCTGACGGTTCTGTATTGTCAATCGACATAGGAACTAACTTTGATTTTGACCCGGAAAACGAAGCGACCGGGGTAAGGGAAATACTTGCCAGGGGAGGCATAAACAACTCTCACAGGATTCCCGACGGCGTAAACTGGAAAGAGTACGATGATTCGGATAAAACCGACCCAATAGACGACACCCAGATTCTGGATGCAAATGCCATGATTAATTCACCCGACACTTATGTAAACCATGATTTTGGAGGAGATGTGACTGTTGATGAAAACGGGAGGGCGACTTTTGAGACGAATACCGATATACACTTAAACGGCGGCACCTATTATTACCCGGGAGGGGTCGAGTTTAACTCCAATGTAACCCTTGTGGGAGACGGCAATATAGTCGCCGGCGGGCCGGATGAAGGAAGCGATGACCATCATGCTATTGAAATTAATTCAAATGTCAAAGGAGACGGAAAGGTTAATTTTGTCTCTGCCGGCGGCGACTGGAAAGATAATATAGATATAAATATTAACTCGAATGTAGATCCACACGGCGTGATTCAGTGCCCGGGAGATGCCAGTATTTCTTCTTTTGTCGAGATAAACGGCATTGTAGCTGTTAACGGAAATCTTGATGCAGCAAGCAATGTGGCTTTTCATTACGAAGATGATATCTTCGATGCTCCTCTGGTTGACGGGAGCGCGGATGCCGGGGTTGAAATGATTTCCTGGAGAGAAATGTAGCAAAGCGTTTTACCGGGAGGGTAATAATTTTTTATAAAAAAACAGTCATATTTGCGGCTCTTACTCTTATTTGCAATCTCCCGGTTTCATCATCCACAACAGGAGCGCCTGTACTCAGGTTTCATCCATCCGCGCGTTCTTCCTCGCTGGGTTTCAGCGGGGTTTCCGTATTTCACGATTACACCATGTCCGCGCTGAACCCGGCGGTTTTGGGCACGGTTGAAAGAAGCAGCTTATCTTCACTTTTCTATAACGCGTTCATGGACTCCTCACTCGGATATGCGGGCGCTGCGGTTAATACTTCCGCGGGGAGCGTGAGCCTGGAGGCGCTGGGGTATTTCGGGGGAAAGATTACGATAGATGACACCGAGGGCAGGCATGAGGGGCTCCACGGCGAGGAGCTGGATGCGCAGAAAGACATCCTTCTTTCGCTGGGATACGGGAGAAAAATGATGGAGCCCGGTTTATACGGCGGGTTAAAAGTGGGTTATTATACTTCTTCTTTAATAGAGGAGTATTCTTCACAGGCAATTAAGGCGGACGCCGGTTTTCTAATGGATACGGCTCTTTTTGAAAAAGGGCATAAGAATATTGAAAGAAGGGTTTATTCTCCGGGAATAAATTTTGGGCTGTCGTTTTTAAATATGGGCCCCGGGGTGTCTTATACAGAGAGAGCCGACCCGGATCCGCTGCCGTTTATGATGAAAAGCGGTCTAAGCTATCCTGTCAGATTTGATAATGAACACTCGGCGCTGTTTACGGCGGATGTAACCTATGAATATGTAACCGAAAAAATAAGGGGCGGCGGGGGTATTGAGTATATAAACGGGGACACCTTGTTTTTAAGGGCCGGATACT
>PWEK01000038.1 GCA_003553445.1 Elusimicrobiota bacterium | reverse complement strand
CCAGCCCCATAAAAAGATATTCTTTCAGCGGAACCTTTTACCTTTACAAGGTGTTCCCCCGGGGAGCTGTATTCATGGGTAAAAAGTTTGCTTTGGCTATGGGGGGCTTCAAAGCCCTCTCCCCAGTCAACTTCAAAATCCTGCGCATCATCTACCCAAAAAGCGAATTCCTGATTATTCTGGGTAGTTTCAATTTTGAAATCAAAAGATTCTCCGGCTTCAATCGAAGCCGAACTATAGGTTAAAAAAATGCATATAAAAATTAAAATTTTTGATATCTTTTTCATTGTTTCCATTCTGTCTACCTTATTACTGAAAATTTCCTTGTCTTTGTTTCCCCTTCATGATTTACAACGAGAACATATACTCCCGAAGCGACCTCAGTTGCTTTATCCCACCTGTGACTGTAGTCTCCTTCATTTTTGAATTCATCAACAAGTTCTCCTGCTATATTAAATATCCTTATATTGGCATCTGCGGGAAGTCCCGCAATTCTTATGCCTCCACCTTCAACGTCGCCGTATATACTATCCCCGGGTTTAAACGGGTTAGGATATACATTGACCTTGTCTAATGTTTCATAAGGATATGATATCAGGGTATAAATTGAAAGGGTGTCTGTTTCATATTCTATCCATCTTTCCTTTGTATTAAGCTCATGAGGTTCAAACTGCAGCCATTTCTGATCTTCTTCGCACAGCATCGTTATTTTTGAGTTCTGAAATTCAATTGGATCTAAGTTCTCCGGAGCGTAGAGTCTTATGGAAATATCGCCTTTCTTTTCGGCTGAACCCGCATCCTGTCCGACAGTGTCTATTATGGAATAGTCCATCAGGGGTAGTTCGGTTCTTGAGGCTTCAGGGGGCAGGTTTTCATCTGCATTTACTACTGCATCTTTCTGCTCTTCACTAAGTTCCACTGCCTGTGCCTTGGTGGAAAAAGCATACGCGCTGCCGGATACGCTGATCTTTGCTATCAGCCTTTCTTCTTCATCATAAAATCCCCGACTGTATCCGTAACCGGGATATGCAAACCAGCTTGTTCCGCCGTCAGTGATTCTCCAGTTAAATTTATCTATAATGTGTTTTCTTCTTTCTTCCGGCAGCCCACGTTTATACTTTGCATTCCCTGCGTTGAAGGCAGTATTAGGAACAAGTTCCTGTTGGGACCATCCTATGAGCAGGTTGTTGTAATTTTCACCCGAAAACCCAGAATCAATTAAAAAATCATCAAATCTTCTAACATTTTCTACATTCCAACCGGAAATATCCTGGTCAAAATTTGCTGCCTCCTTAAACATCTCGCTCATATATATAACGTTGGAGGTATTCCAGCTACCGATATCCTGGTTAAAGGAAGAGGCCCCTTTAAACATCTTGCTCATATCCGTTACGTTTCCTGATATGTCATCAAAGAAGTTCTCCGCCGTAAAAGATGTAATATTCTCTGCTCCCCTGAACATTTCAGAAGAACTTTTAATCCCATAGATTCCTTCGGATACAGGTGTACTAAAATCTAGTAAACGTTCAGGGGTTCCATCCCCATCCCCGTAAAATGATATTCTTTCGACATACCCGACAATTTGCACAGTATATTCACCGGACGAATCGTATGTATTGGAAAGAAGTTTGTCCCCGCTATATGAATCTTCAAAGCCGTCGCCTTCTCCCCAGTCAATTACAAAATATTGGGCTCCATATACTTTAAAACTAAATTCTCCAGGTGTGTTGATTGTAAATAAGGTGCTTGCTCTGTATTCTCCGGTGTCCCCTCCGTCATTAATTTCCCAATCAAATTCATTTTCAATATATTCTTTTTTATCCTGTGGTAGGCCAAGAGAATGCTTGGAGTCTCCGGCGTCAAATGTAATATCGTAATTTAACTCAAGATCTGACCAGCCTATTAAGAGCCTGTCGTAGTTTTTAGTTGAAAGCTTGGAGTCAGCAAGGAAATTTTCAAAGTTTTCAACGTTAGAAACATCCCAGTCTGAGATGTCTTGATCAAATGTCATTTCGAGATTAGACCATGTATTTGCCTCAAACATGGATTCCATGCTTTCTACATTTGAAACATCCCAACCTCCTATGTCCTGGTTGAAAGCATAAGTTTCTTCAAACATACTGCGCATGTTTGTTACATTGGAGACATCCCATTCTGAGATGTCTTGATTGAAATCTCGTGCTAATTTGAACATTGACTCCATATTTTCAACATTTTCGACTTTCCAATCTCCTATATTCTGATTAAACCTATGAGCCCTTTCAAACATGCTACTCATATTTTTTACACTGGAGACATTCCATTCGCCTATATCCTGATTAAACTGCCGGTTTTCATAAAACATGCTCCCCATATCAGTTACATTATCTACATCCCAATCGGAAATGTCCTGATTAAAGGATGAATCCCATCCACTAAACATTTCACTCATATCTGTAACAGATGAGACATCCCATTCGCCTATGTCTTGATCAAAAGGGACGTAATTAAACATACTTTTCATAATAGTTACATTACCTACATCCCAATCGGAAATGTCTCGGTTAAAAGATGAAGCCCTGTTAAACATATATCTCATGTCTTCTACACTGGAGACATCCCATTCGCCTATGTCTCCGTTAAAATCGTCTGTACGCTCAAACATGCTCCACATATTAGTCACGCTTGAAACATCCCAACTGTTTAAATCTTGATTAAATGAATTTGCCTTATAAAACATATATTTCATATCTTCTACTTTAGAAACATCCCAGCCGCCTATATCCTGATTAAATGAAACTGCTTTCATAAACATATATCTCATAGTTTGGACATTCCCGGTGTCCCAGCTACCTATGTCCTGATCAAAATCTTCGCAGTGTCTAAACATGGATGCCATGGACTCAACATTTGAAACATCCCAACCTGAAATGTCCTGGTTGAAAGATTCGGCGTATTGAAACATTAAACCCATTTCGGTAACATTAAAAACCTCCCAATCCTTGAGAGGTCTGTTAAAAGACTTAGCACTAGAAAACATTCTGAAAGTAGTTGTTACATTTGATACATCCCAGTTGCTTATGTCATGGTTGAAAGAGATGGCTTTCATAAACATCTTGCTCATATCCGTTACGTTTCCTGATATGTCATCAAAGAAATTCTCTGCTGTAAATGTGTCAATGTTTTCTGCTTCTCTAAACATCTCTTCGGCACTGGTTATTCCTTCAACTCCATTGGATAGGGGAGTAAGTATATCAATTAGTAATTCGGGTGTTCCGGTCCAAGTCCAGGGGTTAATTTCTTCTCCGAAGAAGGATATTCTGTTTGCACTACCTTTTACCTTTATAATGTATTTATCGGGGGAGCCGTATTCATGAGAAAGAAGAGAAGAGCCGTCATTTACCGGAACAAAGTTATCTCCTGCTTCTTCTCCCCAGTCAACTTCAAAATCCTGCGCATTATCTATCCAAAAAGCAAACTCCTGATTTTCCTCGGTCGTTTCAATTTTGAAATTAAAAGAT
>PWEK01000004.1 GCA_003553445.1 Elusimicrobiota bacterium | reverse complement strand
TGGAAAACTACATTTATAACTACTTGAATAAGCTTGTCGACGATAAAAAAATATTGTCAGGGTTCGTTTACTCCGACGTGACCAAAACAGGGCTTGCCCACCAAAAAGGATACGAACTTTCGCAAAATTTTTTAGAAAACCTGACAGACAGCATTCACAAGGCCTTAAAAACGATTGTAAAAACGCAAAAAGAGAGTTCCTCACAGGCTCGAAACTCTCTTTTAAAAAAATGTATTAAGAAAATAAATTATTCCCCCACCCAAATTGAAATTGAGTTGTATCTTTCAGATACAACCGACGACAAAAGGGCAGGAGAAGAGGGCGTTCTTAAGAGAGCTTGCACTCGATCCCCCACATCGAGCGCAAGCTCTCGAAAAAATTTTAAGGATTTTTCTTCTGATAAAAATATATCTGACTTTCAGTTCGTTGGGTCAGGGTTGGCTGGGGTGGCAGGATTCGAACCTGCGAATCGAGGCACCAAAAGCCCCTGCCTTGCCGCTTGGCTACACCCCATTTACCGGTTTTACTATCCAGGTTTTATATTTAAATCTTTTATTAATTATCCCGGATACGGATTCTGCCAGGTCTTTTTTGTTAAAGAGAGCAAATAACGCTGAGCCGCTGCCGGAAAGAAGGGGTTTTCCGCCCCAGTTGACCACTCTGTTTTTCAAATCATTTAAGACCGGGTATTCTCTGAATACCGTTTTTTCCAAATCGTTTTTTAGTATTTCTTCCCAGTTTCCGATTTGAAAGTACTTTATAATTCTATCCAGCTCCTGCCTTAATGTCAAACTTCCGGGGTCGTGATTATCATAAATGTTTTTGGTTGATATGTTTATGCCCGGATCAATAAGCAGTATATGATACCGGTTTTCTTCAGGAAATTTAACGGGGCGTATTTTTTCACCTCTGCCTGTAGCCAGGGCCGGTCCTTTTTGCAGAAAAAAGTTTACGTCGCTTCCGAGCTTTGCTCCTATTTTTTTTAGTTTTTCCGTTGGGAATTTCAGCTTCCACATTTCGTTAAGACCCATCAGGACTGAAGCGGCATCTGAAGAACCCCCGCCTAAACCTCTTCCAGCCGGTATCTTTTTTTTGAGTTTTATTCTGCAGCCTTTTTTGCAGGAGCTTTCTTCTCTAAGAAGAAGGGCGGCTTTATAGGCAAGGTTTTCTTCTGTGGGTATCCAGTCTGGTCCTTTAAGATGAATGTTTTCTTCTTCTGATAATTCAATCTCGTCATAAAGCGAAACCTTAACCATAATCGTATTTACACTGTGGAATTTTTCCTTTCTGGGGCCGACATTAAGAAACAGATTTATTTTAGCGGGGGCTTTAATCTGCATAGAATAGTTTTATTGAAAAAGAATATACTCCGGTATCAATCTCTGTGAGACCGGGGAAATAATATCCTTCGTGCTCCTGCCATCCGGAATAAGTGATCTTCATATCCCCCGATTCAATCACATCCCTTTCTCTTCCGGAACCCAGTATGAATGGCCAGAACTCTGCAAGGGCGGCAAAATCAGGGGGGAGTTCAACTCCCTGCATACCCACGCGGCCTTCTTCGACAACTATTTTTCCCCTGGGGATATCCATTGTGTCCTGTACATAGAGTACAAATCTTTCCCGGGATGCCTCAATTGTAAACATGCCCCTTATGTCCGGGACGGCGGGATGGCCGAATTCCATCTCCATAACTCCCTGTAAATCCACCGGAACTCTCGGTCCCCTGAAACAGCACCCGGACATAAAGAAGAATAAGAGGATAATTATATATTTCAATTTTCCAGCTTTTTAATCTTTTCTTTTATCTCTTCTTTCTCGGGATCCATTTCCAGGGCTTTTTCATAATACTTTAAAGCATTTTCTTTATCATTCAGCTTGTAGTAGGCATCTCCGACATGATCGAAAATTACAGGGTCGTCCATCTTGGAAGCTGCTTCTTTGAGTTTTTCAAGGGCCTCTTCATATCGGCCCTGTTGATAATAGACCCAGCCCAGAGAATCAATAAATGCCGCATTCTGAGGTTCCTTTTCCAAGGCTTTTAATATGTGTTCTTTAGCTTCATCGAGGTTTATGCCTCTTTCCGCCCACCTGTATCCGAGGTAATTTCGGGCTCTTGCATGCTCTGGATTTAACTCTATTGCTTTCTTGAACATTTCATAGGATTCTTCCTCTTCTTCAAGTTTGTCATGCGAAACCCCCAAGTGGAAATAGGCTTCGTCTGTTTCCCTTATTTGAAGGGCTTCCCGAAATGCCTCGCCGGACTCTTCCCACATCTCTTTTATTTCATAGGTGATCCCCAGAAAAAACCAGCCGGCATACTCGGTAGGATAATTTTCCGTCACCTTTTTAAATGTCTTCATGGCTTCATCTATTTCATCCATTTCCGTATATATGACCCCTATGTTAAGAAGGGGGCTGAAATCATCAATCCCCCTTTTTTTTATATCCCTGAGAACCTGTTTTGCTTTCTCAAACTCTTCTTTTTGCTGATAGACTTCAGTGAGCAAATAGAGAGTACGAAGATCGTTGGGGTTGTCTTTAAGAATTCTTTTTAAATATCTTACGGCTCTTCTTCTCCTGCCTATGCTGTTGTAAATACGTGCGATGTGGTTGTAAATTTCTCTTTTATCAGTGCCGTATTTTATAGAATCCAGGTAAATATCAACCGCGGTCGAATATTCTTCAAGCTCAAGATAAACATCTGCCAAAGCGAGGCGGGCATAAGCGGAGTCCCTGTTTCTTCTGAGGGCCTCCATGTACAGCGATACGGCCTTTTCATACTGCCCTCTTTCTCTGTAAATAGAAGCAAGGTTTAATCTTGTTTCAATATCATCGGGAATCAATCTAAGCAGTCTTTCGTAGACCTGCACGGACCTTTCTTTATTCCCCTCACGGTAAAGAATGTCGGCATACCTTCTCAGAAGGTCAGTGTCGTTAGGCCTCATCCCGTACATCTGGGAAGCAATATCAAGTGCTTTTCCGGTATTGCCGGTTAGATAATAAATTTCAAGGAGATCCTCCCTTACGCTCCAGCTGTCCCTGTTTAACCGGGAGGCCTTTTCATAGAACAAAAGGGCTTCTTCAGCTCTGTCGTAATTGATGGAAATCCTGGCCATAAGATAGTTATATATAAATTCACTCTGAACATTCTGTCTTAAAAATGCAGGTAACTCAGCAGGAATTAAAAGAGAGAAAAAAAGTAGAAATGCTGTTAACCTAGCCTTCATCAATCAACCGGGAATAATACTGAGCTACATTTTCAATTATATCGTCTTTTACGCCATCCTGGAATTTTCTTAATAACTCTTGCAGGGTTACCCCTTTCAGTTTTGCGCTTACTGTTTCTGAGGATGGTTTTTCCTCTCTTTCAAACATGACTTTCATAACATCCCAAAGATCCAGCTTAAAAAATGCCTCCATGCAAACCGGATCAAACTTCCTGCCTGTTTCTTCTTTAAGTATGGAAAAAACCTTCTGAAGCGGCATCGGACCCCTGTAATGCCTTTTTGAAGTAAGGGCGTCAAAGACATCTGCTATGGCCATGATTCTTGAAACCTCGGGAATCTTTTCTCCTTTTAAGTTCTGCGGATACCCTGTTCCGTCCACTTTTTCATGGTGAGAAGAAGCCATGAGCGGAATATCCTTGAATTCTTTCTTGAAATAGGTCTGCTCAAGTATTTTTCTTGTAACCGAAGTGTGGGTCTGTATATGAGAGTACTCTTTTTCGTCAAGGCGGCCGGGTTTGGTCAGGACCCCCTCTTTCACTCCTATTTTACCAAGATCATGAAGCAGCGCGGCATATTGAAGACGCTCAATCTCCTTTTCGCTGTAGCCCATCTTCTGCGCTATGAGTACTGCATAAGAACATACCCTTGAAGAATGGCCTGCGGTGAGCGGATCCCTTGCATCCACAGCCTCTGCAAGGGTGTTTATAAATGACTTGAAGGACTTTTTCATTTCTTCATAAAGCATAGCGTTCTCAATTATTCCCGCTGCCTGAGTAGCAAGCAACCTCAACATCTCAGCATCCTGTTCGGCAAAAACCCCGTCCAGTTTGTTTAAAACCTGAAATACCCCTATTGTTTCCCCCTGGCGGTTTTTCATAGGAATGCATAGTATCGTTTTGGTAAAATAACCGGTCTTTTGATCTATCTCGGGATTAAACCTTTCATCGTTGTAAGCATCTTTTACATTAATGGTCTCGCCAGTGACTACGGCGGCCCCGGCAAGGCCCGTTGACTTTGGAAAGCGTATCTGTCTCTTCCCCAGTCCATGAGCCACCCAGCTGAAAAGCTCGTCCTTTTTTTTGTCTACAAGGAAGACCGAACACCGATCGGCCTGAAGCACATCCTTGGTTTCATCCGTAATTACTTTTAATATTTCGGATAGGTCCGTGGCCGCCGATATTTTACCCGAGTACTCAAGAATCAGTGAAAGCTTTCGCTTCCACTCAAGCAGATTCTGATTTTGTTCTTTTAATTCGCTTAATGTATCGTTTAACTTATCCATAATTAGTAATGATACTAATAGTATTGAATTATAATAGATAAAATATATTCTTACAAGTATATTGATATATTTTCGTAATGTACTGCAAGATTGAAGGGACGTTCTTGACAACCGGACCTTAAAAACCCTATTATCTACCCATGAAGAGTTTAGAAAAATACCTTGGCAATAATTCCCGTATAGCTGAAACCATACCTAATTATGAATACCGCGAAGAACAGATTCAGATGGCGCAGATGGTTCAAAAAAGTATCGAATATAAAAAACACCTGCTGGTCGAGGCTGGATGCGGAGTAGGAAAAAGCTTCTCCTACCTTATTCCTTTTATACTGCATGCGCAGAAAAACAAACACTACAGGGTGGCGATATCCACATATACTAAAACACTGCAGCAGCAGCTTATAGAAAAAGATATCCCTCTTTTAAGGAAGGCTCTGAAGACGGATATTAAGGCCGCTTTATGCGTAGGAAGCGAAAACTACCTGTGCCTTAGAAAGATGGAACGAACTCTGCAGAACTCACTTCTGGAAACCCCACAGGAGGCAGAGCAGCTTCGTAAATTAAACAGCTGGATAAAACACTCAAAGAAGGGATTGAAATTTAACCTTGATTTTCCCGTATCCCAAAATCTGTGGTCAGATATCTGCAGATACCCGGATATGTGTCATGAAAAAAAATGTTTATTTTTCAAGAGGTGTTTTTACTACAAAGCCAAAAAAAGACAGTCAAAAGCCAATCTACTGATTATTAATCATCATCTTCTTTTCAATGACATAAATTCAGGCGGAATGATACTGCCTAAATATGAAGCTATAGTCTTTGACGAAGCCCAGAACCTGGAAGATGTCGCAAGCAACATGCTGGGACTCCGGGTTTCGTATTCAGGGATAAAATATCTTATGAGCCGAATCCATAAATCTAATTCATCCAGGTGTTTATTGAGCAGGTACAGATCGCAGATAAAGAAAGACTCCAGGACCGAAATAATCGGGGCGGTAAATGCCGTCAGAAAAGCCGCAGATGACTTTTTTACACAGATTTTTAACATGTACAAAACAAAGTCATCCTCATATAAAATTGAGGAGCCCGGTCTTTTTGAAAACCCCCTGTCGATGCCCCTTAGTATGCTGTCTGATATTCTATACGGGGTTTCGGACAGATTAAAAGATGAAGAGGCATCAAGGGAATTTAAATCCTACGCAAAGAGATGCTCTTCAACTTCGGACGAACTTTATGCAATACTGCAGCTTAAACTGGAAAATTACGTTTCTTACCTGACCATAAAAGTAAGGCAGGGCAGGCTCTACTGCAGCTTTAATTCAACACCGATTGAGCCCGCCGGGCTTCTTAAAAAACTTGTATTCGACAAGTTTGCTCCTATTGTAATTACTTCTGCAACCCTTACAGTTAAAGAAAAGTTCGATTTCATAAAAGAGCGTCTCGGGGTTGAAAACCCGGAAGTTTCGCTGCTCCATTCGCCATACAACTTCAGAGAAAAGGCGCTAATGTACGTCCCGCATGATATCCCTGACCCTTCATACGACTTCGGCAATTATGAAAAAGAGGTTGAAGAAAGATCCTCCCGGATTCTGGAAATAACCGAAGGAAGGACTTTTATACTTTTTACATCGTACCAGATGCTTTCAAAAATGGCTGTTAACCTGACAGACAGGTTTCCCGATATAAGGTTCCTTGTTCATGGAGAAGAGCCCAGGGAAAAGCTGATCAAGGATTTTAAAAATAATCCCAACTCCGTGCTTCTGGGAACTTCTACTTTCTGGCAGGGTATAGATATGCCGGGCAGGCTATTAGAGTGTGTGATTATAACTAAACTGCCGTTTGCCGCACCAAACGATCCGATAAACGAAGCACGAATAGAAAAAATACGCAAACGAGGCAATAACCCCTTTCTTTCCTACCAGGTTCCCACAGCCACACTCCAGTTCAGGCAGGGGTTCGGCAGGCTTATAAGGCACAGGGATGACTTCGGTATCATAGCGGTACTAGATCCGAGAGTAAGCACGAGAAAATACGGCAAATATTTTCTTCAATCATTACCCCGTTGCCAATTCGTTAAGGACCTGGGGGAACTTGAAGAAAAATATACCTGCATGACACCAGAGTGCAAGAAAAACTGAACTTATAATCCCAAATATCTTATACTATAACCGCCATAAGGCCTTTATTTTTGGAAATATGAATATAAGTTATAAAAAGACAAAATTCTTCAGTCAATAAATATTGATTTTTGTACCGCAAAATGCTATTTTATATTCAACTGAGGGTCAATCGGTAAAGGCCTGTGAAGCGGAAGCATTGACTTCTGCTATAGATCAGGGGCTACTGATGTGAAAACCTGTAAAGGAATAATCCGGAGAACCCCCTTGATTTAGCTATGGGGAATACTCTCTATAATAAAAATGAATAGCCGGGATGGCGAAACTGGCAGACGCAGCAGATTCAAAATCTGCCGGAACTTTGGTTCCGTGGGGGTTCGAATCCCCCTCCCGGCACCAGTAAACCGTTAGGAAGAGCCCGTTCGAAGAGGGTTTTTAACAGGCTATATAGGAGAATAGAATTTTTAAATCCTGTTCAGTGAAATTATATTTTAATGCAATAAACCTCACAGACCCCCTTTCAAAAGGGGGCTATAAAGTATGGTAGAGAAAAAAGTAAGCCTAAAAGATATATTAATCGATGAAGAACTGATTGACGACCAAACATTCGAACGACTTGAAACAAAATCAAGGCAGCTAAATAAACCCATAGAACAACTTATAGTTGATACAAAAACAATACCAAAACATAAATTTCTGAAAACCTTATCCGAAAAATGGGAGGTTAAAGCCGTTGACCTTGATTCAATTGAAGCGGATGAGGAAGCCACCAGGCTTATTCCCGAAACAACAGCAAGAAGATACATGGTTCTTCCATTTGCAAAAACCGAAACACTTCTTTACACCGCAATGGTCAGGCCCTGGGATCTTAACGCCATAGAAGATATTCACCTTAGAACAAATTACAATATTAAACCTTTTCTCGCTCTCCCCAGTGATATTCAGCAGGAAATGAAAAAAATATACTCCCAGGATACTAAAATTTCAGATTATATCTCCAAAATTACAGAGACCAGCCAGGACACGGATATCAAGACATCGGAAGATGAAGACAGCGAGAGACAGGAAATTACGCTGGACAAAGTAGGTCAGGACAGCGAGAAACAGGCCAGAAAAATTGTAAACGCGATAATTCTGGAAGGGCTTAACAGGGGCGCTTCCGATATACATATTGAGCCCTTTGAAAGATGGCTGCTGGTGCGTTACAGAATCGACGGGCAGCTTCATAAATCAAGCTTTAACATAACAAAGGATTTAGCTAATGCTATAATCGCCCGTATAAAGATAATGTCACAAACAATGGATATTACTGAAAGGCGCTTGCCTCAGGATGGAAGAATACAGATAACATTTCAAAAACGCCCTATTGAATTTCGTGTAAACACCATACCAACAGCTTACGGTGAAAGCTGTGTAATGCGTATACTCGACAGATCGAGCATACACGTAGAACTTTCAAAACTCGGATTTTTAAAAAGCACGCTGAAAAAATATAAGGACATTTTGGATAAACCCTACGGAATCATTCTAGTATCGGGGCCGACGGGAAGCGGTAAATCTACAACTCTTTATTCTTCGCTAAACTACCTTATACAAAAATCAAAGGCAACACCCCAGGGACGTTATAAGAATGTGACACCCAAGAAAATTCTTACAGCTGAAAACCCGGTTGAATATGATCTGGAAGAAGTAATCCAGCTGAATATAAACCCAGAAATAGGTCTCACATTCCCAAAAGCAATGAGGGCTTTCCTAAGACAGGACCCGGACATAATAATGGTAGGAGAGATAAGAGACAGAGAAACTGGCCAGATAGCCATGGAGGCCGCTCTCACGGGACACCTTGTTCTCTCCACAATACACACTAACGATGCGCCTACTTCTGTATCCCGTTTAACAGAAATGCAGGTTCCTGCTTACCTGATTTCATCTACGGTAGAGGCGGTTCTTGCACAACGCCTGGTGCGAACAATATGCCCAAAATGCAAAGAAAAACTGAATGATATCCCCTCAAAACTTCTTAAAGAATTTGAAGAATTAGATCTGCCGAGCAGTAAAATTAACCCATGCGTGGGAATAGGGTGCAAGTACTGCAGCGAAACAGGGTATAAGGGTAGAAGCGGCATACATGAGCTGCTGGTGATGGACGATGATATAAGAACATTAATGCTGGAAGACATCTCTTCCGGTCCTATTAAAAAACTTGCCATAAAAAACGGTATGAGAACGCTATGGCAGGACGGGATAATAAAGGTGGCACAGGGAATAACAACATATGAAGAACTATTAAGGGTGAGTCAATAAAATGGATAAATGCAAAAGATGTAAAAAAATACTTCTGCCGGAATACAGGTTCTGTCCGAGGTGCGGTTTTTCTATTTATGGAGAAACCCCGGAAAAGAACCTTGAAGTAAAAAAAGAAGAAAGCGGAAGCGTAGTCAGGCAGAACGAAAATGTTACCGAGTTTTTTAAGATGGCGCAGTCTCTAACAACCGCTGACAATATTGATTTGCTGTTGCAGAAAATAGGCAGCACTATAGAAAACCTTCTTAACGCCGAGCGTTCTTCAATAATGCTTTTGGACGAAACAGGCAAAAACCTTTATTTTAAAACAGCTACTGGAGAAGACATTCTGAAAAAGTTAAAAATTCCGGTCGGGGAAGGTATTGCGGGGTGGATAGCGCAGTCTCAAAAACCTGAAATTGTAAACGACCCGTATTCCGACGAAAGGTTTTCGCCGGAAACAGATAAATCAACAGGTTTCACAACCAGGTCAATTGTAGGCGCACCGATGATGATAAAAGATAAGCTTATAGGGGTAGCAGAGGTTATAAACAAAAGAACCGGGGGCTTTAAAGAAGAAGATATGAATACTTTAGAACAATACGCACAGATGGCCGCAGCGACCATAGAAAATTTACAGTATCAGGTAGAGCAAAAGAATCTTTTCTCAAACATGCTTGATTTTCTTGTAATCAGCGGCGATGCTCTCAGCTCACCCGAAAAAACATCAAAAGGCCATCCCTGGGAAATGGCAAAACTTGCGCCCCAGCTGGCAAAAGAATTGGGGTTCTCCCGAGAAAAACAGCAGATGCTCCAGAATGCAGCCATGATTCATGACATTGGTTTCATAGGACTTGAAAATACGGAATTGATAGGTATAAATATTGATGTGCATCTTGATAATGAGTCGAAATATATGCTTCATCCAATAATAGGAGCTGAAATGGTTAAAGGAATAAAAAAATTTAAAAGTTTATCTAAAATAATACGGAATCACCACCGATACAGAAATGGAGAAGGGTTCCCTGAAAATATTCCTCAAGGCGAAATCACAAAGGAATCGGAAATAATATCAGTCCTTGAAGACTACATGATAAACAGAGATGGCATAAACCTTGATAAGTTTTCTCCGGAAATAAGAGCGGCCTTCCGAAAGATCATGTTATAATGATATTAAAAAAAAGGCACCTGTATTTTTTAGCCGGCATTGGCATCAGCGCGCTATTTTTAATCCTGACTTTAAGAAACATTAAATGGAATCGTGTACTCCTTCTTCTACGCGAAACCCAATACATTGTGATACTGCCTGCGCTGATAATGTTTTTTGCGGATTTCACATTAAGAACTTTCAGGTGGAAGTACTTGGTTATGCCGCTGAAAAAATGCAAATTCAGCAATCTGCTGATCTCTGTTTTTATCGGCTTTTTTGGTAACAGCATTTTTCCGATGAGAGCCGGCGAATTCATACGCTCTTATACTATTGGAACAAAAGAAAAAATATCCAAATCCAGTTCGCTGGCAACAATTGCGGTTGAGAGGGTCATGGATGGCTTCGCACTGCTTTTTCTTCTTCTCATATCCTTCCTATTCATGCCGTTCCCCGACCGCCTGGAAAATATATTTCAACTCGTTGTATTTCTTTTTTTCGTGCTTGTAGTTTTATTTTACGGCCTAATCTTTTATAGAAAAACCACTATGAAAGTTGTCCGCAAAATCCTGAAAATATTCCCTGAAAAAATAGCATCTAAATTAGCCAAACTGATAAATTCTTTTATAACAGGACTTGAAATAATGAAAAAACCCCGGTATATGTTCATGGCCTTTCTTTTTTCATTAATGTCATGGACCGCAAATGCATCGGTATTCTACTTTGTAGGGCAAGCTATGGGAATTGAAATAACCCTGGCTGGAGGAATATTCACAACAACAGTGATATCTCTAGGAATCTCCATCCCGTCATCTCCGGGGCATATAGGCGTTTTTGAATACTTTGGCGTTCTCGCAGCAACTTTAATTGGAATAGAAAGAAGTGAAGCTTTCGGCTTTATAATTCTTGTGCATTTTATTCAGCTTGTACTTTTGATTTCAGTAGGGATTTTCTTCTCAATGAAAGAGCATATTTCTATAACAAAACTCGAAAAAAAGGCCGGGAAATAAAATCAATAGTTTTTATTAATTGCTTCTATGATTTCTTCTTCGGTGGTAATATATGCCGAAACTTTAAGATTTGTCAGGATTGAAATTGCATTTTTCACCTTTTCATTTTGGGGCTCTGCCATGGCAACCTTAAGCGTATCACCTTTTTTATCAAAAGGAATCATCATATGCATTCTGGCAATCTTCTCGGGAATATACTTTATCACCTCTTTGGATATGTCTTCCGCCTCTGAGAGTTTTAAATAAGGAAACCCCAACTGCTTTCCCACAAGCGAAAGAATCACCTCTTTATCAACACACCCAAGTGAACTCAAAACCTCACCAAGCTTCATATTTGTATTCTTCTGTCTTCTGAGTATTTCGGTTAATTTATCATCATCAACAAAATCCAGTGATTTAAGAATTTCGCCAAGCTTTTTGTTTTTGATGTTTCTCTTATCTTCCTCAGTCATTTTATTTAATTCCTGATATTACCGCTTTTTTTCCTTTTTCTTTATTTCCTTCCAGTTCTTTATTATCTCATCCACAGAAGAAACTTCCGCGTCTCCAAATACATGAGGATGCCTCCGAATAAGTTTTTCTTCAATTCCGTCGAGAACATCAGAAACTGAGAACTCCCCTTTTTCCGAAGCCAACGCTGAATGAAAAACCACCTGGTAAATCAAATCACCCAGTTCTTCCTTCAGATTCTTATAATCTTCATTCTCAATGGCTTCTATTACTTCTCCCGCCTCCTCTTTTAAACAGGGGATTAAAGACCTGTGGCTCTGTTTTCGATCCCACATGCATCCGTCTTTACTCCTTAGTTTTTCACATAAAGAAACAAGCCTTTCAAATTTCCTTCCTTCTTTTCTATGTCTTGGCGAGTTCACATGAGTTCTCTTTCTCATTAGACGGAAAGTTATAAAGAACCGGTCTTTTTGAAAGATCAGTATCTACAAGAAAGAGGGTTGTCTTGTCTTCTCCGGCCAGCCTGAATTTTTTTACAAGATCGCTTGCATTTGCTTCTTCTTCGACCTGCTCAGCAACAAACCACTGGAGAAACTGTAAAGTTGAGTTATCCTTTTCTTCAGTTGCAGTGTTAACAAGAGCATCAATCTTTTCTGTAACTTTCTGCTCGTGTTCGTATGTAGCTTCAGCAATTGACAGAGCAGAATTCCAGCCGCTTTCAGGCTTTACAATAGAATCAAGATTAACTTCTCCATCCCTTCTCAATACGTAATCATATATCATCATTCCATGAACAACCTCTTCCTGAGCCTGAATCTTCATCCAGTGAGAAAAGCCCTCCATTCCAATCATGTCTAAAGAAGCCGCCATTGATAAGTAAAGATATGATGAATACAATTCGGCATTTATCTGCTCGTTCAAAGCTTCCTGCATTTTCTTACTCAGCACCTTCATCCCCCTTCCACAATCCGTGAATATTGCAGTATTCTCTGGTCTTGAGGTTCTTCCTGTCAATATTAAACCTTGCCAGAGGTTCCTTAGAGGGAGAAAGAAATTCCCTTAAAACAGTGTCTCCGGATATAACCTGTATCCATTCAATAAAGTGATCCTCCTGCATAGGGTGGGGAACACTTCCAACTTTAACCTTGATCTTATCATTTTCATTTTCGACTACAGGCACATGTTTTTCACCAAGCTGTTCTTCTGTTTTCTCCTCCAGCGCCTCCATGGACTCGCCACAACAAACAAGTTCTCCAACCCCGGCATGCAATACTTCTACAATATTGCCGCACACATTGCACTTATAAACTTCAAGTAATTTTGTCATTTTTATTACCCCTTATTAGTAGTTCTCACCGAGAAGCTCAAAATGAGCCCTTGGGTGAATACATGCGGGACACTTACCCGGGGCTGATTTACCCTCATGAACATACCCGCAATTAAGACATCTCCATTTAACGCTTTCTTCTCTTTTAAATACCCTGTCATTTTCAATATTTGAAACAAGGTCTCTGTATCTTTTTTCATGCTGTTTTTCAGCCACGGCAATAGCTCTCATGGCAGAAGCTATTTTAGAAAAGCCTTCTTCTTCGGCGACATCAGCAAACGAAGGGTACATCTCCTCCCATTCATGATTTTCTCCATCGGCGGCAGCCTTCAAATTTTCAACCGTTGAACCTATAACGCCGGCCGGAAAATCTGCGCTAATCTGCGCCTCTCCACCATCAAGAAATTTAAACAGCCTTTTTGCATGCTCCTTTTCCTGATCCGCCGTCTCCTGAAATATTTCAGAAATCTGTCTGTATCCCTCTTTTTTAGCTTTCGAACTAAAATAGGTATACCGATTTCTGGCCTGTGATTCACCTGCAAAAGCCGTTAGTACATTTTTCTCTGTTTTTGTTCCCTTAATAGACATCCTTTTATCCTCCTTTTTCTTTCATGCATTCCGGACATATTCCCTGCATCATAAAACTATATCCGGTTACCTTAAACCCCTCTACTTTCTCTTCGTTTATACTAAAATAAACTCTCATATCAACCGGCAGATCTGAAACCCTGTCACATTTTTCACAAACAATGTGATGGTGGTTTTCAGTATTTCCATCATAGTGCTTTTGTAATCCAACCGTATCCAGCCTCTGTATATAGCCGTTTTTACTCAACACCTTAAGGTTTCTGTACACCGTCCCCATGCTCACATTCGGAAGTTTTTCCCTTACCATTTCGTAAACACTGTCAGCTGTCGGGTGTGTATCCACCTCTTTCAATGTTTCAATAATATGCTTTCGCTGTTTTGTCATTTTCATATCAGTAAAGATTATTATTACCATATTGCAAGAGCTTTGTCAAATTCAACCCCGATAAAGCCACGAAAAAAAAATCGACTCTATATATATTAAGATCCCCTAAAATTTCGCAGGGTTGACAAATAAAAAAATTTCTTTATTATCATAGTAAGTAATTGACGCGGGGTGGAGCAGTCTGGTAGCTCGTCGGGCTCATAACCCGGAGGACGTAGGTTCAAATCCTGCCCCCGCTACCAACTTTATAAAAAAATGAAAAAATGCCTCCTAAAAACAGGGGCATTTACCTTTTTTAGATTCACTTTCCTTACAATCAGTTCTGTGTTTATATGGCATGTATCGGTGGAGATGGCGCTGAAGAACACACTTATGTACATAGTTTTGTGTGTATGGCATGTATGAATTTAGTATATATATCTAGTATTAGCTGTGTAAATTGAGAAATTCGGTAAATATAAAGTATGTCCGGGTTCAATGTGTGTATATGGTATAGGTTGTGTTCATCGAGAGATTCGGAATGTATCCAGTATATGTATATAGCTTAGTTTGTGGTCATTGAGGAATTCGGCGTGTATTCAGTATGTCCGGGTTCTGTGTATTTATGGCATGTATCGGTGGGGATGGCGCTGAAAAGCTGGCTGCTTCAGTGAGGGATTAGGTATGTCTTCAGTATGTATAAGTTCTGTGTGTGTAGTATCGGTGGGGATGGCGCTGAAGGGCACACTTATGGACATAGTTCAGTGTGTGAAATTCAGCATATTCGGGGTACCTGGGCAACCTCCGAAGAATCAAGCACCCGACTTCCTCCCGATTTTGTTTTTATAACGGCCTGCGGAGAGCCTTTTTGAAGAACCGCAAAATCTGAAGAGTTAATAAAGCCCGCCTCTTTTAGTTCTCCGGTGACATTCTGGGCATCTTTTCCCGAAACAACCAGCACCATTCTTCCCTCGCATGCAAGATAAAGGTAGTCCAGTCCCGCAATATAGCAGAGCCCCTCAACCCAATTTGATACGGGAAGTTTCTTTTCCTCAAGAACCACCCGGTATTTTGAAATAGCGGCAATTTCCATACAGACCTGAGCCAATCCTCCCCGTGTGGGGTCCCGTAAAAATTTTATGCTCTCTTCATTTTTTTTCAATACCTTCACCAAAGAAGACAATGATTCACAATCGCTTTTAACAGAGCTGCTGTCTGAAAGAAGCCTGTTTCTGGCTTCAAATATGGCGCTTCCATGCTCTCCGACATTGCCAGTAACGATGATATGATCGCCTTCATCAAACTCTGAAAAATTTATAAGACTTCTGCCTACCCCGGTTGATACGGCAAAGATACCGTCGCACCCGCCCTTTTCTACGACCTTGATATCACCGCAGACAATATCAACCCGGGCCTTTTTCGCCTCTGAACCGGCGGAAAGAGCTATTTTCCTGATATCCTCCACCTTAAATCCCTCTTCTATTATAAGTGCGATGGATATATATAACGGTTCTCCACCCTGGGCGAGAATATCATTTACGGTTCCGCTTACAGCAAGTTTCCCTATGTCTCCACCCGGGAAAAAAACCGGAGATACAACATAACCGTCTGTTGTGAAAAGCATCTTCTTTGCGTTAAAAGGAAGGCTAGCCGAATCATCCATCCTGTCGGCATATTTATTTGATACAGCAGGTAAAATGACCTCTTCTATAAGCCTCCTTGTTTTTTTCCCCCCAAGACCGTGTTCTTTTTTTATTTTTTTATCTTTCATATCTGTAATAGGCGCTGCAAGCCCCCTCTGAAGATACCATGCACGGGCCAGAAGGGTTTTCCAGGGTGCAGACGGAATCGAAAAGAGAACATTCATCCGGCCTTATCTTCCCCTTAAGAACCTCGCCGCATAAACAGCAATTATTCTTCGTCTCGCCAGGCGAATCGACATCCGGTATATTTAACATTTTCTGGGCATCGTACTTCTCATATTTCTTTCCTATTTTCAATCCGCTAGAGGGTATTTTTCCCAGCCCTCTCCAAAGAACGGGAACAACCTCAAAAACATCTTTTATTACAGCTTTCATAAAGCTGTTCCCCTCGCTGGAGACTGCCCGCCTGTAGCAGTTTTTAACTTTTTTTTCCCGAACCCGTATCTGCTTTAAAATTTCCAGTATGCCCATAAGTATATCCGCCGGTTCAAAACCGGCAACAGCTCCTGCTATATTCAAATCATCATACCCCCTGACCCCGATAACCGATGAAACATGCCCCGGAAGTAGAAATCCATTTATATCCGATTCTTCGTCCTCGGCGAGCACCTTCAAGGCCGGAGGAATAAGCTTGTGAGCGCTAAAACAGAAAAAATTTACAAGGCCTTCTTCCTTTGCCGCTTGAACAACCCTGCCTGCAAGAGGCGCGGTCGTTTCAAAACCCACTCCGAGAAAAACAACTTTTCTGGAAGGATTTTCAACTGCTGCCTTCAGTGCATCCATAGGAGAGTACACTGTCAACACTTTACCGGAAGGGTATTCTTTCAGGCTTCTGCCGCCAGCGCCGGGAACCTTGAGCATATCGCCGAAAGTGGCAATTATAACATCCTCCCTTTCAGCAAGATTAACAGCACTATCAATATACTTTTCCCCGGTGACACACACCGGACAACCCGGACCCGATATGAGAGATACATTATCAGGTATTATTTCTCTTAAACCGTGCTTACCTATATTCATTGTATGAGTGCCGCAGACCTCCATTATCCTGACAGCAAAGGGCAGATCACCGGATACGCGGAAAATTTTATCCCTGAGACTTTTTGTAATACGGCTGTCTTGAAACTCCCGCAGGTACTTCACAACCTCTCCATTTCTTTGAGCAGCTCAAGGGTTTCTTTAGCTTCTTCGGCTTTTATCTTCTCTATTCCGAAACCGGCATGCATAAGCACATAGTCTCCCGGATGAACATCCGGGAGAAAATCCAGGCGAACCTCTCTTTTAAGACCCCCTATTTCCCCCACACCCGTTTTTTTCTTTTTATCAAGCGATACTATTTTTACGGGTACAGCAAGACACATTTTTATTCCTCCTCCCTGTATTTTGCCGCGCATACCGCAGCCTGGCCATAAGATATACCGTTGTCTCCCGGGGAAACCTTACTGTTTAAAAAGGTTTCTATTCCTTCTTCCTTTAGCATTTTTGAAACCATTGAAAATAGATAACCGTTCAAAAAAACCCCGCCGGAAAGACAGGCTTTTTTTATCCCGGTCCGCAGGCTTAATTCTCTTAGGCCGTCCGCAGCCGCCCGGGCTATGCTGAAATGAACCTTAGAAGCTATTTCCTCTCTCGCACGGTTTCTTTTAATATCTTCCAAAACACCTTTTATTATATCCGAGCTGTTTATTTCAAAAAAGGAACTCTTTCGGGCTATTCTAAACCTATATCCTTCCGAAGGCATCTCATGCAGAAGGCTTTCCAGGGCTATGGGGGCCCTGGAGGAAAAAGTACTTATGTTTACCAAACCGCATATAGAGGCCGCCGCATCGATGAACCTGCCTGTAGAAGATGAAAGCGGAGAGTTTATTCTCTCTTTAATCATTTTTCTTACCGCCTTGGTACATGAATTTTCCACTCCTTTTGGATTGAACTTTTCTCCCGCAGTAAAAGCGTAGGAGAGAGCGCTTCGGAAAGGTTCTCTCGCTGCGGCATCCCCGCCCGGAAGGGGGTGGGGTTTAAAGCGGCCCATTCTGTCATATCCGCAGTAGTCAAAAACCATATATTCCCCGCCCCAGAGTTGACCGTCATCACCGTAGCCGACCCCATCGAAGGCAGCCCCTATTAACTTACCCCTCAGATTGTGTTCCGCGGCGCACCCGGCAAGATGGGCATGATGATGCTGAATTTTATAAAGGGGGATGCCTTTCTGAGATGAGAGTTTTTCAAAGAGGGCCCGGGATGGGTAGCCGGGATGCATATCACATGCCAGGGCACGGGGCCTGTGGTTCCAGATTTTTATCCACTTTCCGATGTTTTTCATATATCTTTCCTGTGAGGCCGGAGATTTGAGGCTGCCGAAATACTGGGAAGGGTAGGCCTTTCTATCCCTGGTGAAACAGAAGGAAACATTTTCACCGGCGCCTGAAGAAAGAACACTGCCCTCCAAAGGAAATTCAACAGGCTGTGCAACATAACCCCTGCTTCTCCTTATGAACTGATTTGCTGATTCCGAACTTTTTAAAACTGAATCATCACAGACCGATGAAATGTCCAGTTCATGGCTAAGAACCGGGCCATTAAAAAAGCCGGCTGCCTTTGCATTATCTGTTATTGTCGGTTCCGAAGGCCTGTTTAGGCTTGTGGTAACGAAAAGATCTAAACCGGAAAATTTAAAGAGCAGGTGGTGGATGCCTGAATAAGGCAGCATCATCCCAATTGAAGAATTATCCGGAGAAACAGAAGAGATTTCTTTTTCAATTGCTTTCTTTTTCAGAAGTAAAATCGGGCGCTGAAAAGAAGATAAAATCTCTGCATCCTCCTCAGTAACCCTGCAGTATTTTCTGACAGTTTCTATATTTTTTGCCATCAAAGCCAGGGGCTTGTGCTTTCTTTTTTTTATCTTCCTTACTTTTGAAACAGCCTCCCCGCTAAAAGCATCCGCCATTATGTGAAATCCCCCCCAGCTTTTTACCGCAACGGCATTCCCCTTCTTTAACAAAAGAACGGCTTTTTTTATCGCATCCTCTCCTCTTTTTTTCTCAAAGGTATAGTTGGGGCCGCATTTTCCGCAGCAGTTTGCCTGAAAGTGATACCTACGGTTATCTGGATTATTATATTCCTCAAGGCACTCCGGGCACATGGAGAATTTTTTCATGCTTGTATTTCCTCTGTCGTAAGGAAGAGCCTCCAGGGTTGTAAACCTGGGCCCGCAATCCACACAGGCTGTAAAGGGGTATAAAAATCTCCTGTTTTCCTGATCTTTCATCTCCTTAACGCATCTATCGCAAACCGCGATATCCGGAGGAAGTGATAAGGAAGGCTCAGCCTCCCCTTCGCTTTCCGAAATAAAAAACCCTTTAATTTTTTGTTTATTACTCTCCAACCGGACTATTTTTTCAACCCGACAGGCAGGAGGGGGTTTTTTCTCTATAATTTTGCGGAAAGACTCAATATTTTCTTTTTTTCCGGAAACCTCAAGATCAACGCCGTCCCCGGCGTTTCTTACCCTCCCGCCAAGGTTCATTTCATTTGCAACCCTGAAGATAAAGGGCCTAAAGCCAACACCCTGAACGGAACCTTTAATTAAAAATCTTTCCTTCAATTTAAACCTTTATTTCACCTCAAGAACCCTGAAGCCCATACCGGAGGAAATCTCGAGTTTCGCAGAAGAACAATCCGGGCAGACCAATGACCGGGTATCATGATTAACCCTGCATCCGCAGGAGGCGCACTCAAGAGAAATATCCTCTTCAACTATTTTTAATTCTTCAAGCCCCATGTGCTCCTTTACTATATGCTCGATATCCTCCCGGGACTCTCCTTCTCCTCTTCCGATGCTTATGACAACACCGGATATTTTTTCTACGCCGCAGCTTTCTGCTTTTTTTAAAATCATGCGCTCTATTTCTTTAGCCTTTACCGACTCATGCATAACCTTCTCCTGATTTTCTCTACAAGCATATCACATGCCTTTCTTACCTCGGGGCCCATGTCGCCGTCAGATTTCTTTGAAGCTATACCGGCAAAAAAAACCGCTGCACCGCATGACATCTCTATATAATCCATCGCCATATCAAGACCGGCGGTATGTGTTGTAACACCGGCAGATATTTCATGAGCTCTGTAAATACCTACAGTCCTGGCCGCTTTACCGCTTTTTGCGGCATCAACCAGAAGAACAATGTCGGGACGCATTGAGGATATTTTTTCAAGATAGTTTTCCGGAACAGTCTCGCAGTTGACAACCCTGGAAAGACCGTGTTCAATCAGCCTGTCGGCCACATAGCATCCTGCCTTATCATCCCCTTTATGCGGATTTCCTATCCCTGCAATAACCGAATCTGAAGACAACTTGAGTTCTTCTATGGAAAGCAAACTGCCTGCTCCTCAGCCTTCGGCTTCTGTTCTGTAAACCTCGTGTCTGCACGAGGGACAGAGAAAGATAAAAATGTCTGCGCGGGTGGTATATTTTCTCTTTATTACCGGCGGAGAGCCCATTCCTATTCCCTTCTGCCTGGCAAGCAGCATTTCCGGAGATGCCGCCGCAAGGGCCGGGCCCATTTTTTCAATGGATGAAAGAAGCTGCTTTTCAGTAGCCACCGGGTTTTTACACTTTGAACATACCATGAGATTAAACCTCTGCTCGCTTTTCATCCTGTCCCGTCTGTAATCTGCCATGTCATACTCTCCAGTCATCCGGACGCCCGGCTCCGGCTGCGGACAGAGAAGCTCACACTGACCGCAGAACACACACCTGTCATAGAGCCGCTTTATAACCCTTTCACTCTTCTCCGGCGAATCTTCTATTTCAATAGCTCCTGTGGGGCAGACCCGGCAGCATGCCTCGCAGCCAATGCACCAGTCATCATCCGGCACGGGTTTTCCCCTGTATCCTTCCGCAGCCTTATGAGGCTTTTTCGGAAATCTGCTGGTATACCTGCGGGAAAATACTGCCGTAATAGCTTCCCTTAACTCTCTAAGTTTTGGGAGTTTCATTCTCTTTCCCTTTATCAGATTCCTTTTGGGTCTTTGAATATTCCCTTGAGGCCCTTGCCAGGGCATGCGCTCCGGTGGGAACCGTAAAAAGAATTAAACCCGCTGTCAGAAGGGCCTTGGTAGATGAAACAGAAATACCCTCCGTGAACGCTATGCCGATAAGTATGAAAGTTGTGCCCAGTGTTACAGACTTGGACGCAGCCTGTATCTTGGAAAAGACATTGGAAAACCTTAACAAACCGACACAACCGGAAAGATTAAAAAGAGCTCCCAGGGATATTAAGAATATTCCAATTATGTGGTTCATTCGTCCAGCCCCCTTCCCTCCAGAAACTTTGCTATAGCCATTGTTCCTATAAAACTAAGAAGAGCCCAGGAAATAGAGACATTAAGAAAGAAATCGGTCTCCATTTTCAGAGAAAAAAGCGCGCTAAGCGCAACCACGATAGTACCCAGCGTATATACGGCAACCGCCCTCTCCACGGGCGTCGGCCCTCTGCCCATTTTGTATATGCACAGAAAGACCGAAACCAGAAGTATATAGATTAAAACATTATATATCATTCAAACACCTTTTTTAGCACTTTTTCTATCTTTCTTATTCTTGCGTTTGTTTTCTTTATGTCAAATTTACGATACTGAATATGCAGATTTTCATTCTTCATCTCAACGCTGAGCGTGCCTGGAAATAGAGTAACTGAATTGCAAAGCAGGGCCCTTCCCTGAGGGTTCTTCAGCTTTGTCCCAAACTTTTCAACACGGGAATCCTCTTTAATTTCAGGTTTTAATACGGATAAAATGATTTCAACCACCGCAATCAGAAGATAGTAATACAAAAAAACCACATACACAACCGCCCAGAAATACCTTACCGGATTGAAATAATACCTCCACTCTTTAGCACCTTTTTTGTCCGTAAAAAGCAAAACCGCAGAAAAACATACCAAAACCCCCGCTGTAATATCCTGAATATTCAAGGGAGAAAAAGGCCACAGTAGAAAAAGCCATGCAGCAAAGAAAAATATAAATATTAATACTCTTTTGGAGCTCATTTACCTAAAACCATTTCTATATATTCCCCGGACTCAAGAAGAACCGCCGCAGCTGAATCAAACAGGATTTCCCTGGGGCCGGGCAGAAGCATAAGCCCCATGAAAACACAAAGAAAAGCAAGGGCTATCATGGGGGTTGTCATTGAAAGGGGGGCTTCCTTTACCTTTTTTTCTTCCGTTTCCCCCAGAAATCCGTTTTTCTGAACTTTCATGAAAGACGAAAGAGTAATGATGCTTCCGAGTACAGCCCAGAAAGCCAGTACCGGATGTCCCGCCTGCACACAGGCTATAATTATAAGAAGCTTGCTCCAGAATCCGTTAAACGGAGGAATACCTGATATGGAAAGTGATGCGATCATGGAGGTGCTCCCGCTTACGGGCATCAGCTTTGCAATCCCCTTCATCCGGCGCAGGTCCCTGATTCCGGTCCTGAAATAAACCGCTCCGGCATTTAAAAAGAGCAGGGACTTAAATACGGAGTGATTCATCAGGTGAAAAAGTCCTGCGGTAATCCCCAGCGGAGTAGCCAGCCCGAAGCCCAGAGCTATATACCCCATCTGGCTTATTGAATGGAAGGCAAGCAGTCTTTTGAAATCCCACTGCCCCAGGGCAAGCAGCGCCCCGAATATCATTGAAAAAACACCGGAGTAAATTAAAAGCTGCGGAAGCGCCCCTTGAGTCATTCCCAGCATGCTGTATCCCAGCCTCACAAGGGCGTAAATTCCAACCGTTTTAATAAGCACCCCGCTTAACATCGCCGAAACAGGGGCAGGCGCGGCCGGGTGCGCATCGGGCAGCCAGGCGTGGAAAGGTATAAGCGCCGCCTTGATTGAAAAACCTGCAGTAAAAAAAGCCAGCGCCAGGTATATTTCGGCAGAAAACCCCTCCTGCCGGACAACAGAAGCTATATGAGCCATATTCAGATTCGAGGTATATGAATAAACAAAAGCGATGCCCAGAAGAATAAACGCCGCACCCACGCTTGACTGAACAAGATACTTAAATGAGGCCTCCAGCTCATGCTTCGATGTTCCAAAGGCAACGAGCGCATAAGAAGAAACCGATGCTATTTCCAGAAAAATAAAAAGATTGAAAATATCACCCGTAAGCAGGACCCCGTTTATTCCGGCGACCATCAAGAGAAGCAGGGTATAGAACTTTCCCGCCGAGTTATATGAGGCTATATACCTGAAAGAAAAAACTGTGCACATAAAGACAACAAAAGATGTTACCGCAAGAACTGAAGAAGCAAACCCGTCGAAAACAAGCGTAATTCCCAAAAGTGGGGACCACCCCCCCAGGTTGTATATTCCATGCCTTCCTATCATAAGGAGAGAAAGAACCAAAACCCCTCCCGTAACAAATCCCGCTATTATATTTGAAGCCCTTATTTTAGTTTTATTTTCTTCTCCAAAAGCAAAGAATGAGGCTGCAAAAGCACCCAGAAGCGGAAAAAGAATAAATAAGGATATGATTCTCATTCCCTGAGCTCCCTGATTTTTGATATATCCATCGTGCCGTATCTTTTATAAAGCCTTACCGCAACGGCAACCATCAAAGCGGCAATGGAGAAACCTATCACTATTGAAGATAATACCATAGCCTGGGGAAGAGGATCCATCGCCCTCAAGGCAAATTTAAGCGCATCGGTATCAGCCGTCATTATGGGAACCTTGCCCTGGCTGCGGAAACCCAACAGAAGAATAAAAAGGTTAACCGCATTATTCATTATGAGTATGGATATTATTATTTTAACCAGGTTTTTTTTAGTTATCACACCGTAAAGGCCTATAAAGAACAGCAGCATGCAAAGACCGTATGCAAAAGGAACATTATTTGTCATCTTTTTCCTCTTCCTTTTCTGTTTCCCTGAAAATCGCCAGCACCGTAAAGACCAGAAATATTGAAGCCGCTACCTTTACACCAAGCGCTATATTCCCGAGTGGAATTCTTCCACCCGAAACCAGCCTGAATGTTCTGCCCGTAATTAGATTTTCAAAAAATTCCAGCAGGCCTATGCCCCCGGGAATTACTTCAAAGCTTACCAGCAAGAGAAAGACAACCGCCGCGGCTGTTTCCAGAGTATGAGCGGTTTTTCTGGTAAACCGGCGAAAAATCTCCTCTCTTCCGAAAACCAGAAACATAAGTATTAAAAGAAAGGCTATTATAAGCCCTCCCGCAAAACCCCCTCCGGGAGAAAGGTGACCGTATAAAACTATATTAACCCCGTATATAAACACAAAGCCTTTTAATATGTCTGTAACAATCTTTACTGTATCTGCCATCCCCTTATTTTTCTTCATCTTTTTTCGCCTTTCTTAATATTGTCAAAGCCCCCGCCACAGCGGCAAAGAGAACTGCCGCCTCTCCGAGGGAATCAAATGCCCTGTAGCCCAAAAGTATTGCGGTTACAATATTTGCTGAACCTGTATGCTCTATCCCCCTTGTCAGATACACAAGCGAAGGAATTTCATATGAAGGATCCTGAGGCAGCGCATATCCGAACCGGGGCATAACTGCCAGCACATACAATACAGCCACATAAAGCAGCCCAAGCAGAGCTATACACAAAATAATATTAAAATACTCCCCCTGTCCCTTTACATCGGTTTCATCCCTGCTGACAGTTGCTTTTATGAGAATAATAAGAAGAACAACCTCTATAAGAATCTGAACAAGAGCAACATCCGGAGCTCCAAGGAAAACCATTATAACAGCCAGACCGAAACCGACCCCTCCCAGGGATATAACAGCTGAAAGGAGGTTCTTCGATTCAAGGGCTATAACTGCAGCTGTAATCTTAAAAAGAAGAATTATCTCTATCATAAAAATATTGCCAGAAAAACCAATACACTTCCTACAACAACCCAGAGTAAATACGTATTTAAAACCCCGGTATGCATAACTTTGAGTATTCTTATCCAGTAAAACACAAAATTTTTCAGCAATTCATACAGATCAAAGAATCCTTTTCGCGCCCATCCGTACATCTCCTTAAATGGAGAAGCCTCTTCTATCGTCTTATAAAAGTCAACCCCGCTGACCCTCATTTCTCTGTCGGGCTTTTCCCCCCCAATGTAAACAGGGCTTACTCTGAAAGAGAAGCTTCTGAACAAAAAGTAAAACACCACCCCGACCGCTATTCCCGAAAGCAGAAATCCTCCTGCGAGCTGAGAATCCCACAGGCCCGGCATACCTATAGGCCCGGTAATTGCCTCAAGAAAAGGATATGCTGTATGTGACGGGAAAATTCCTATCGCCAGGCAGGCCGCAGGAAGAAAAACAAGAGCCGGCAGCTCCCACCTGAGCCTCTCTTTTTTTACCCGCAGTTTTGCTGAAGGCTGCCCCAAAAATACAGAGTGAAGCACCTTAATAAATGATGCCAGTGTCAGGGCTGACCCGAAAACAGCTGCTGTCAGCCATAGAGCCCACATCCCGCCTGCAGCCGGCCCTTTTTCAATAATACCCTGATAAATGAGCCACTTAGATACAAAGCCGCTGAGAGGCGGGAGCCCGGATATAGCCATAGCGCATATAAAGAAACTTGTAAAAGTCACAGGCAGCTTGCCAGAAAGCCCCCCGAGCTTATCAAGATCCGAGGTGCCCGCATTATTCTCAACAACGCCGGCTCCCAGAAAAAGGCCCTGCTTGTAAATTGAGTTATTTACCATATGAAGCAACCCTCCGGCTATGCCCACGGGGGTTGCAGTACCCAGGCCCAAAACCATGTATCCCGCCTGGCTTACAGTATGATACCCCAGGAGCTTTTTAAGATTATGCTGATTGAGAGCCATAAAAACTCCCCCTACAACAGTAACGGAACCTACTATCATGAGAACAAGATTCATCCCCCCTGAAATAACAAACCAGTCAGTCATAATTTTTTTAAGAAGGTATATCCCCAGCATTTTGTCTATTGAAGCGGGTAGAAGCGCCGTTACCGGTATTGCGCTGGAGACTGAAACATCCGGAATCCATGTATGAAAAGGCATCGCACCGGCCTTTGTGACAGCCGCAATAAACAGGGTGATAAACGCGGTCCACCTTAGGGGTTCATTTAAAGAGATACTTGTTGATGAAAGGTAGCCCCCGCTGCGCGACAGAATAAATACCGCCATCCCTATTATCATAAGGGCATCAGTTGAGCCCACTATTATAAAGGTTTTCTTGGCGGAAGAATGACTGCCGGAAATAAAGACGAGAAGCGATAAAACCGCCCCGGCTATTCCCCAGGAAACAACCATAATAATTGCCGTATCCGCTGAGAAAACAGCAGAAGAAGCAGCAAAAAGCCAGCATAGGAGGGACCAGAAAAGCCCCGGCCTGTTTTTCTTGAAATACCCTCTAGAGTAAAGGGAAGTCAGAAAACCGAAAGCCCCGGTTAATGTAATTAAAATCAGAGAAAGAATATCAGCCTTAAATGCAATCTCTTCGGCAAAGAAAAAATTCCTGTATTCTCCGAAGCTGCTCAGCCCCCCAATCAATACGCTTAACGCGGCTGCCGCAGCAGCAAAGCTCCCGTAATTTCTCAGCTTCTTCGGAATAAACAGTGCTGCAAAACCGATAAACGCGGGAAGAGCCACTGACATTAAAATAAGGTCCATCTAAACCCTCTCTCCTTTTTCCCGCCGGAGTTCGTAGGTTTTTTCCTGGGAGAGCTTTATAAGCTCACGGGAGGTGAGCACACTTTTTCCTTCTTTATCCACAGCCTGCATTCTTTCCGTACAGCAGTAGCAGGGGTCAACGGCCGCCAGGGTAAGGGCTGCATCGGCTACCGTGCCTCCTACTACAGCATGCTTGTTAGAAAAAACGTTCATATATGAAGGAGCTCTTACCTTGTGCCTGAACGGCACAGTTCCTCCGTGCGATCTGACGTAGTGAAAGACCTCCCCTCTTGGGGCTTCGTGCCTTCCTATTCCTTCTCCGTCGGGAATATCATTTACATCCGCTTCTATTTCACCGCCAGATTTCCCAAGCGCATCAATACACTGTTTGATGATATTGATTGACTGCCTTATCTCCTCAAGCCTGATTTTTGTCTTTGCATAAACATCCCCCTCGTTTCTGAGCGGGACTTTCCATTCAACCATACCATAAGCGGCGTAAGCCTCATCCCTTCTCACATCGATATCCACTCCGGATGCCCTTGCAGTCGGGCCTACCACACAATATTCAACAGCCTTTTCCTTCGGAAGCACCCCGGCATTTTTCAGCCTGGAGCCTATAACCGGATCATCCTCAATCGCCTTATCAAGCATATCCACTTTCTTTCTGACATATTCCAGTTTTTCACTTAGAAACCTTCCCTGTTCCGGGGAGATATCCCTTCTGACGCCACCTATCTTCATCATCCCATAGTGCTGTCTGTTTCCGAATATTTTCTCACAGGCCTCCAGTAGCGGCTCCCGGTATTTCCAGCTCCACATCCAAACGGTATTATAACCGATAAAATGACCTGCCAGCCCCAGCCAGAGAAGATGAGAATGTATTCTTTCAACCTCCCCAACCACGCTTCTTATATAGGCAGCCCTCTCGGGCAGATTGATATCCGCCAGCTCTTCCACCGCATTAACATAAGCAAAAGGATGCGAGGTTGAACATATGCCGCATATCCTTTCAACAAGAAATATCGCCTGTTCGAAATGTTTCGATTCAGAGAGCTTCTCTATTCCCCTGTGATTATAGCCGATCTCTATATCCAGCCCCACAACCCTCTCTCCCTCAACACGGAGTTTAAAGAACTCAGGTTCTTCCTGAAGAGGGTGATAGGGTCCTATCGGTATATGCCTTTTCTTTTCCTCAGCCATCTTTCCTCAAGGGGTATTTCCTCCCTTTGTAATCTTTTGATAACAGAAACTCTCTCATGTCTTCATTCCCTTCAAACCTTATACCCATAAGCTCGCGCATTTCCCTCTCTATCCACTTAGCCCCGGTAATAATATCGGCAATGGTATCTGCTCCAGGCTTTTTTCTTTCAAGCTTTATGCGTAAACTGACAAAAACCCCTTCTTTATCATATGAAAAGTGATAAAGCACCTCCATATAATCCCTCTCGTCTATGGCGCTGGCAGTGGAAAACCTAAGCCCCTGCTCTTTTAAGTACTTAACCGCGGTCCTTAGGTAGTCGGGCCTTATCTCCAGATATATCCTCTTTTTCGAAGGAGATGAAAATGACTCTGTTTTTTTTCCAAACTCACTTTTTATACTTTTGGCTAAATCTTCTTTTCTCATCCTAACTCTTTTTACCTTTTTTTGTGCCCTTCAATTTTTCAATAAGTCTTGCCGCCCCTGAAATCATTGCCTGTGGAGAGGGGGGGCACCCGGGAACATAAACATCTACTGGAAGATATTTATCCGGAGGACCCACTACATTGTAAGACCCCCTGAATATCCCGGTATCAAGGGCGCAGGTGCCCACCGCCATAACAAAAAATGGCTTCGGAGCCTGGGCATAAATCCTTTTCAGACGCCCTGCCACCTTACTGTTTACTACCCCGGTTAAAAGCATACAGTCAGCATGCCTGATGCTACCCACAAGCTTTATCCCGAAGCGTTCAACATCAAATCCGGGAGTAAGAAGATCAAGAATTTCAATATCACAGTTATTGCATGGTGAAGCCGCAAAATGATATACCCAGATTGACTTTCTCATAATCCTATAACCGCCAGAATAACGCCTATTGCACCTGCAGCCGTTAAAGGCCCCCAGAAAAACCTGAGCATCTGTCCTATACGAAGCCTGGGATTAGTATTTTTTATAAGTATCACAATAACCAGTATCAATAAATACTTTAATATTCCTGCCGGTGAGCTGATTCCTCCCCAAAAAAGAATAACCGCCAAAAAAGGGAAAATCGCCATCATCATCCATCTCGAAAGAGCGAAAAACCCCAGGGGCGGTCCGGAATATTCAATCAAAGCTCCACCCATAATCTCCTGTTCCGCCTCGGGGAGGTCAAAAGGAACCTGGGCCATCTTGGACTGAAAACAGAAAATCGTAACGATTAAAGCTATGAAACCTGAAAAAGAACCCATAACGACCCCCGAAGAGCGCTGATAGGCAATTATTTCTCCCAGGCAGATGCTGCCGCCTGTATTGATAATTACTGTAATTAAAGCCAGGATAAAGGGCAGCTCATACGAAAGAACCATTTTCATCTCCCTTGAGGCTCCCAGAGAAGCCAGTGGATTTGCCGAAGCCGATGCTCCGGTTATAACGGAAAACGGCGGAAGAAGAAGAAGATAAACAACCACAAATAAGTCACCGGAAAACCCGATCCCCTCCAAATTTGTCTTTGCCAGAACTATAGCGACAAGCAGTAGAGACGAAAAGCTTAAAAGCGGAGCAAAAAGAAAAAGGACCGTATTGGCTCCTTTCGGTACCAGGGTCTCCTTTTTCATGAGCTTAAAAAAATCATACACAGGCTGAAAAAAAGGAGGGCCCACCCTCCACTGAACCAGCGCTGTAATTTTCCTGTCAATCCATGAGACCAGAAATGAAGCGAAAACTGTAAAGATAAGGCCCGGAAAAAGAAAAAATTCAAAAAAGTTCATTTCCAACCTCCCGCCTTTACTGCATACTCTCCATCAATCAGCTCATAGCCTTGAGGGGTTTTCTCGACTTCTTTTACGGCTTCCCTGCGGCATATTCTTCTGCATCTTTTAATATCCACCTTCCATCCGGGAAAAGTCTTATAAGAGAGAACCTCCACCGGGTTAGCCCCCACTGGACAGGCTGTTGAACACTGTTTGCATGAAACACATTTCATCCTCTTTCTTTTCATTCCTCCATCCCGGAGTTTCTCCAGGGCCTCCACCGGACAAGCATTCACGCATGGAGGGTTCTGGCAGTGCCTGCAGACAACAGCCCTTACCCCCCTTTCTATCAGCTCATAAAGACCGGGTTCCACACTGCGGCATTTTAAACATCCAAAACACTTATCCAGATCTATCGCAAGCATCAGTCCCAGACCCCGGGGACACCCTTAACCCGGCTGTACTCAAAAACCGGGCCATCCTTGCAGACGTAATAAGGCCCCACCATACAATGTCGGCACTTCCCAAACCCGCAGGTCATATTCTTCTCCAGCGACACATATATTCTGTCACCAGAAATACCCATTTCCTCAAGTCCCTTAACCGAAAATTTCATCATTACGGGAGGACCAACCACTACCGCCGCGCAGGTTTTAGTATCCACATCAATCCTTTCAAACAAATCTGTAACCACCCCCTCATTTTCATCCCATCCGCTATGGGCTTTATCCACGGTTCTATGCAGTTCAAACTGCTGCTGCCAATTATCATAACTTTCCTTATATATAATATCCTGAGGAGACCTGCACCCGTATAGCAGCGTCACCTTAGGGTATCGGGTGCGGTCGGATAAAATTTCATGTATCAAAGACCTAAGCGGGGCTATACCGCAACCCCCTCCCACAATTATAAGCTCTCTGTCCCTGAGCTTTTCCACCGGGAAACCGTTTCCGTATGGTCCTCTAACTGCCAGAAGCGCTCCTTTTTTCTTTTTATGAAGCTCCCCGGTCGCCACCCCAACATTCATAACGGTTACATCCATTTTTTTCGATACACCGGATTTTGATGATGGAGTAAAAGGCGCTTCGCCTATACCCGGAACCGTAAGCTGGATGAACTGTCCCGTCGAAAAACCTAATTCCTCCTCCAGCTCAAGACTGAAAGTTTTGATGCTGGGCGTTTCATCACTAACCTGCGCTACCTTCGCTTTTATAATTTTATAGGGGTTGGCTATTTTATCCTGTTTTTTCATCTTTAAGTCCCCTGAGAGTGTCCCTGATATCAATCTCGCCCGGGCACGTCTGAATACACCTTCCGCATCCCGTACAACCGCATATTCCAAACTCACCGGGCATAAGAGTAAATTTACAGTAATACCTGTTTTTAAACCTCTGCCATAATTTCACCCGGGGGTTTGCCCCTCCCGCAACGCGGGCATAGCCCGGGAACTGGCACGAATCCCACTGCAGAACCTTCCTTATCGTTTTCTTTCTGGAAACCTCATTGAGCACATTGCAGTAGCAGGTGGGGCAGCAGAAATTGCACCCCCCGCACTGCATGCATGTAGTACTTTTTTCCATCCAGTAATTCTCATCATTATTTGATTCCACAAGTTTCCCCAGGTCATCCTTATCATATTTTAATTCATAATTTTTGGATATCTTAGAAGTGACAGTAGTTCGTCTGTCTTCTCTTTTTTGGAGTTCTTTTTCAGAGGCCCTTTTCAAATCAAAATCGGAAAACAATTCCTTCCCTTTTTCGGTAAAAACGTCAGCTGTCACATATTCTTCAACAAAAGAAAGATTTACATCCGAACCGTTTTCCGTATAGGGCCTGCCTCCCGTTGAAACACAGAAACAGCTTTCCGCAGGGTTATTACAGTCTACCGTGACCAGCAGAAGCCTCTCTCTGAGCTTTTTATAATTCAAATCCGCAGGCTCTTCCTTAAGAAAAATATTATCATAAACGTTAATCAGGGCCCTTAAATCACAATTTCTTACACCGACAAGTATAATGGGCTTTTCTTTTGGAAAATCTTCGTTGCCCAGAACCATATTTCTTCCGGGAAAAACAAACTCTTTAACCCCCGTCCAAACGGGAACCTCATCCCAGTATATCTTCATTCCTTCATTGTACCGAATTAAAAGTCCCTTATCCGAAGGAACAAAAACAAGGTTGTCTACACTCCATGTATTTAAAATTTGATTTAATTTCAGAGATAAAAATTTAAATGTATTTATTTCGTGTTGCATATAAAGCACGAAAGGTTTTCAAGTTCAAGAGAAAGATCAGTATTTCTCACCCTTACATCTTCAGGCAAATCCAGCATAACAGGAGCAAAATTAAGAATATTCTTAATCCCTGCCTTCACAAGGGCCTCAGCAACGCCCTGAGCTGAATTTTTCGGAACTGTAATTACAGCTATATCAATACCCCCTTTTTTAACTGCTCTTTCAATTTCCCCGGAGGACTTAATCACTAAACTATCCCACTTTTTTCCCACCTTATCCGGGGCGTTGTCAAAAATCGCCTTAAATTTAAAACCCTCTCTTTTAAATCCAGGGTACGAAAAAAGAGCTTTTCCCAGATTTCCGGCTCCAATTATTGCAACGTTCCAGATTCTGTTGCGCCCAAGAACCCCGTCAAGATCATTTATCAACACCTCTATGTTGTAACCAACTCCGGGTTTACCCTTACGCCCCAGGATAGAGAGGTCTCTCCTTACCTGCGCCGGGGTCTTTGAAAGCTTCCGGGCTATTTCTTTCGAAGTCACCCATTTACTCCTCTTTTGAGCTAATCCTTTTAAAACCCTGTTATAAATTACAAGTCTCTCAACTGTATGTGTATTTAGCATCGTGAAAACATTCACAAAATCTATAACTTCATTAAAGAAAATAACCTGCTGTTTTGTCAACCCCTGAATTAATGAAAACAAAAATTTCAGTAAAAAGCGCCATACAGAGCATTATTTACCGCAGTTTGCAACTGAAAGAACGTCAACAATAAAAGGCTTATTCCGGCTCTTCTTTGTTTTCTTGAGAGCCATCATCTTCAAACTTTTTTATTATGCTTTTATCTTCCTGCTTAGTTATTAATCTGTCTAAAATCTTTAATTCATGCGCATCAAAGTAAAAATGTTTTTGTTTGAAAGAAACAGCCATAAAGGCATCATAGTTATTGTCCCAGCTCTCTTCCACTCTCAGAATTTCACCTTCAACAGGCATAAATGATATATCGGGGTCACTAAAGGCAACCATGCAACTGCAGCCGACATGATCAAGCAACTCCCTGTAGGGTTTTCCCCCTGTTTTTAATCTTGCTCCAAGCCCGTTTTTGTTAAGGCCGGTGGTTATTCCCTCATACACCGTATCATACTGCTCGATTTTAATTGAGAGCTTTATATTCTTCTGTACAATCCTTTTATCTACTTTACCGGTCGAGGCTTCAAACCCAACAACTTTCGAGGCCTTATCCAGTATTCTTTTAATATCATCAGTTGTAGCATTATAGGGTATATGAATTAAATTTTTTATGCCCATCTTCTTTATAAGGTCAATGTCGCTATCGGGATAATCAATCAAAATAAAAGGCCTTTCTTTTATCTGTTCAAGAAACTTATAATTCTCGCTCAAGCGTTCAACTGCCTCCTGATTTCTGGAATCTAAAACAACATAATGGGGCATCAGATAATAAAATTTGGAGCTGAGTTTTTCTATACTGGAAACCGAAATGCTTTCTGATTTGTATCTTCTTTTAATTACATTTTCAACTTTTTTTATAATGTCTGTCTCGGGGGATTCCGATAAAACACAAACAACCAATACTCTCAATTTTTCCGGGATGTCATTCATTATAATATCTCCATGGCTATTATAGAACATACAGCAGCGAAAATGCAAATATAGCCCCCATGGAATATTTATACTTTTTATATACTTTTCACAAATAAAATGCTGTATTTCACACATATTTTATAAAACAAGAGTATAATTAAGAAGTAAATTTAACATTCAGGAGGAAAAATGAAAAGAAAAAAAATTAAAACAAAGTTAGTAAAAACCGCAGTGGTTATTTCCGCATTATGCTTTACCGCTCTGATTTGCGATGCGCGGATGACCCCTTACGATGGACCGGGCATAAGGGACATAGATGAATCATACCGAGAAACATGGCAGGCCCCGCACATCGATAACGATGCCGAAGAAACTTCTGATGAAATAAAAACAGAGGCGGACAAGGAAACGGGAAGAGCTGCCTCAGTTGTTTCAGGCTTTTTTTCCGGGTTGTTTGAAGGACTGGAAGAGGTGGTTTTTTCTATTGATGAAACCTTCAACGGCTTCTTTTCCAGGCTGGGAAATATGATTCTCTCTTCAGCTGAAAGACTGGGAAATTTTCTCCTTGATATTACAGACACTGAAGAAACTCCCGGGGAAGAAGATCCAATAGAGCAAGATCCGGTCGAAGAAGAGCCTTCTGAGGACCCGATTGAAGATGAACCCTTAGAAGATCCCACAGAAGATGAACCTGTGGAAGAAGAACCAGTTGAAGAAGAGCCGGTTGAAGAAGACCCCATAGATAACGAGCCGGTTGACGAAGAACCAACCGATGACCCGATTGAAGATGAACCTGTTGAAGAAACCCCTGAAGAAGAAATAAGTTTTGAACATCTTGGGATGAACCTAACAGTAAATTCCGATTTAGTTGGAAATATTGATGAAGATGACGACACCCTCCTGTTATATGACAAAGACGAAAACCTTTTCGCTTCGCTTAGCGAAACTGAAAAAACGGTTTACCTGAGCGGATCAGAAAACACAATCGTTTTTGAAGAAGGAGCGGACCTGGAGATAATATCCGACAATAATGGAAACATAAATTATGTAAACCTTGCCTCAAAAGAGGGCACTTATAACATTGAGATAGATTCTGATGAAAAATTAAATCTTCACACCCCGGCCGGAGATTCCGTATCCTACACCTTAAACGAATTTGAAGGTTGCGGATTCATAATCGAAGAAGACGGGGCTGTGGTTTTTACCGCACAACTAAAAGACTCAGAAGCCTACAGCATAATCGAAACTGACAACACAGGAGCCATAAATTTTATAAGCCTTCCGGAAAGCGACAAAGAAACAGTAGGTTTTCCAATTGAGAAAGAAGATGAAATAAATCTTAGCATTACCGTAAACCCTGACGGTTCAATACTTGCGCAAAGCTCCGTAGAAGAATCCACTTCAGTTGTTTTCCACCGGGAGGGAACCCTTGAATTAATATTTCCGGATAGGCCCTCAGCTTCAATATCGAGAGATATTGAAAAAGTTATTTTTTATACAAATGGCATAGCCAGCCTGTCATTTAACGATTAGGGTGCATAGGGGGAATTTTAAAGTCCCTTCATATGGTTTTTTCGATGAAAGGATGCCGCAGCATAAAAGAAAAAAGCTGTAAAAGCAAGGAGTATTATAAAACTTAGCGCCACAGGCAACTCATTTATCCCTGTAAAGCCTAAAAAAAGAAGATCCACAAGATAAGTAACTGGAGAAACATGCGCCAGAACCCTACCCATGCCAGAGAGGTTTTCAAGCGGGATGAAAATCCCGCTTATAAAAATAAGCGGAAACCTTACCAAACTTGAAAACATCATTATCTGAGAAGGCGATTTAACCGCCGGTGAAGCAAGAAGAACCCCCAGAGATGAAAAACAGAAAGAAGCAAAAACCAAAGAAAGAAAAACAATAAAATAATTCGGGGAGAATTCAATGAAAGTCATTCCTGCCGCAGCGACAGGAATACTAATAACAAGCCCAAACAGCATCCCGGCAAAAATATCACCCACAATAATCGTTTTCAGCGTTACCGGAAAAGAAAGCAGTCGCTCGTATGTTCCAAGCTGCTTCTCCCACGGCGTTATCAACGGACCCACTGAAGATGAAGTAAAAAATAGAGACATAGCAAGAAGTCCGGGGAAAAAATCATGTAAATTAAGCTCACGACCCAGATAAAAAGCGAGAAAAAGAAAGACAGGAAATAATATCCCGAATATAATTACAGGAGGCTTATTATAATAAATCACAATATTTTTTGCCGTAACAACAAAAACACTCCGGAGAAAATATTTAATTTTCATAATCCACCCCGCTTTCAGTTAGTTTTATAAATGCATCTTCCAGGCTGGTCCCTAAAATATGAAGCGATTTAAAGACAAGCTTCTTTCTTTCGGCAAAAGAAGCAAGTTCTTTCACAAGTCTATCCGGATCCGCAGTATAAATTCTCATCTTATCTCCAAGCTTTTTCACCTTCTCTGTGTTTCTAAGAACCTCAAGACTACTTTTCTCAACTATTTTACTAAATGAGACTTCAACCGACCTGGTTTCTTCAAATATTCTTTTTAAATTTTCCGGAGTATCCACTGCCGCAATTCGCCCTCTGTTTATAACAGCCACCCTTTCGCAAATAACACTTGCCTCCTGAATATCATGTGATGTAAGAAATACGGTTATCCCGGAGTCTTTCGCTTCCGTAACCATATCACGAATTAACCGACGGCTCAATACATCAAGACCCGCTGCCGGCTCATCCAAAAACAACACGGATGAATCATTGAGCATCGCGGAGGCCACGCTGACTTTCTGTTTCATTCCCTTGGAAAATTCTCTAACCTCAATATTCCTATGTTCATAGAGCCCGATTCGTTTCAACATCCTCTCAGCCCTATCCTTCAGCTCATGCCTGCCTATTCCATAAAAGCTTCCTGCGAGAATAAGATTCTGTTTCGCGGTAAGATCAGCATATATATTGCTGGTTTCAGGAATAACCCCCATTTTCATTTTAGCGCCTATCGGGTCTTTCGTGATGTCGATACCGTCAATAAAAGCTCTACCGGAATCAGGCCGCAGAAGCCCTGTTAGCATTCTGACTGTTGTGGTCTTTCCTGCGCCATTGGGCCCGAGGAAGCCGAAGATTTCACCTTTTTCTACCGAAAAACTGATATTTTCGGCCGCAACAGTAGAACCAAAAGTTTTACTGAGATTTTCAGCGGAAATACCCTTGTTCATAGAAATCTTTTCTTAAACATTTTAATATCTACTATTCTTTTTTCTTTACACAATCACCGGAAGAACAACAATTTTCTTTTTTTACTGATTTGTCAATGCTATCAGCAAAATCACGAAGTTCCCCTGCACATCTTCGGAGCCCGGAAACATCCGGCGAGTAATGAACCCAGGAACCTATTTTATTCGATTTTATCAGCCCGCTTTCCCTGAGAAGTCTCAGGTGCTGGGTTACAGTAGGCTGAGAAAGCTCCAGCTCATCTACTATTTTGGAAACACATAACTTTCTTTCCATCAGCATCTCTAAAATTTTACACCTGTTTTGATTTGACAAAACCTTAAAAATCCGTTCTTTTTTCATAATTTACAACCTCTCCTTATTCTTATATTCCTATATTGCATTATACCTATGTCATAAAAAAAATCAACCGCTCCCTTTAAAACTTTATATTCGCCACTCCCCTCTTGACAATCCTTCATTCTTTAAGTACAAAAGCTATAATTTCAGGAAAATATTATGCTTAACACAAAATTTAAAATCTTAAAACTGTCTATTTCAATTATGATACCCGTATTCGCTTCTCTTCTGTTATCCTGTGGAGAACGAACAATAAAAGAGCAGCCCCTTTATATAAACCATGCATTGTCAGATAAAACTGAATTAAGCAAACATATACAGACCTTAGAAACCAGCATAGAAACGTCAATAAATAACCATAGCCTTACAGGAGCGGTGCTTGTCATACTGCGGGAGAATTTAATAGTGCGAGAAGAAGCCTTCGGTTGGTTCCATAAAGAAGGAGAAAGAGAACAAATGACTGCAGAGACTATATTCGACCTGGCATCTCTTACAAAACCTTTAGCAACAGCAGCAGCAATAATGAAACTGGTAGAGCAGGAGAAAATTTGTCTTACGGATAATATTTCAAAATACCTTCCCGCATATACTCAAAAAGAACAGTCACCTAAAATAATTCACCTTTTAACACACACTTCGGGGCTCCCCCCGTACATTCCGGTATCAGAAATATCTCCTGCAGAGAATACTATAGGCGGAGAGGCAGTTATTCAATACCTAAACAACACAGCAATTGCCTCGAAACCGGGAAAGAACTTTAACTACAGCTGCACCGGCTACATTTTACTTCAGCAGATTGTCGAATCCGTAACTGAAAAAAGCCTTGCTGATTTTACCCGCAAAGAATTTTATGAACCGCTGAATATGGAAAGCACATCCTTTTTACCTTCTCAGGATAAAAAGGAAAGGATTGCCCCTGCGGGGCGCAACCTTACCGGAAAAAGGCATATAGGAAAAGTCCATGATCCTCTTGCCAGAGATGTAATGGGAGGGGTTTCAGGCAACGCCGGGCTTTTTTCAACTGCCGGAGACCTGGCTGTGTTTGCTGCAATGCTGCTAAATAAAGGAAAAATAAACGGCGTCAGGGTTCTAAATGAAGAGACCGTAAAGAAAATGACAAGCATTCCAGAAAGCTTATCCCCTCATGGAAGGGCCCTGGGTTGGGATATTGATTCCCCTTTTTCAACTAATAAAGGATCAATTTTCGGAGAAAAAGCGTACGGGCATACCGGATTTACGGGAACATCCATACTTATTGACCCTGAAACAAAAACCGCTGTAATTCTTCTTGCCGCCAGTTCCCGCCCGGGCTACAACAGCGAATTAAAAAGACTCCGCAAGATGGCAGCCGACGCGGCAGCCTCATCCTTTCTTACAGACAAATAAATTTATTTATCGTTTATTTGAGATTCCAGAACTTCAATTCTTTTCTGCTGTTCCTGCAGTGCATTTACCAGCACTGCGGTCAGCTTGGAATATGAAATGCCTTTCGAGCCCTCTTCGCCCGATACCAGCTCCGGGATGATATCTTCAAGCTCCTGCGCGATAAATCCAATATCCTTCTCTCCGCTTTCCTTCATGTTAAATTCTCTTGCCTGTATATTCATAACCTCATCCAGCCCGTATCCTAAATCTTCTATGTTTTCTTTGAGCGCAATATCAGACCCCTCAGTCAACCCTCCAGAGGTATAAATATCTCCATCCACATCAAGCCTGTAAGAAGAGCTGGGAGGTGTTCCTATGCCTACATTTCCATTAGAGTGAGGAGGTTGTAATAGCAAATCCCCATATGAACCTGATTCTCCCATTACATAAATCTCTGCATATTCCGGATCTACTCCCATTGTCAAATGCATAAAACCACTATCACTTTCGCCATTTACAACCTTTAAGCCATATCCTGACATGGTTGAGTCAAGTTTGGGCCTGGCCTTTACTGCAAGAGGAACTGTATAAGAAGTATCTCCGATTCTATTTGAATCACCTCGAATGTGCACATTGCCATCTACATCCAGTTTTTCTTCGGGCTCCGATGTTCCGATCCCGACATTTCCCTGGTAGTCCATTTGCAGTCCCTCATTCCAATCTTCACCGTCATAGCCATAAAAACCATAATGATCCTCTGAGGCGTAGTATAAGGAAGATTTCTCCCCCTGATATAATTCAAAGCGGGCGACATCGTCCTCGGAATCTGCTCTGCCTACCAGCAGGCTAGGCTTTATATCCTCTCCTAACAAATTGCTTTCAGTTTCAGATATAAATACGATTGAATCATCCCTTCTGGTGCCGAGCCCGATATTTCCGTCATAGTCAATCGCTAAATTCACATTCCAGTCCTCCGCCTTGCCTCCCGTGTCATATTTGTAAGTATAAATACCAAAAAAATCATCTCTTGCAACCAAAGCGGCTGATACTATGTCTTCCTCATTTTCACCTACATAAGGCAGCATCTCCACCCTGGACCATCTTTCCTGCTCTGAGCCCTCAAGGTCAGTTGGGCCTACAATTAAACCCGGAGTTTCATCTGTTTGCCTCTGCGCTGTGTATCCAAGATCCAGTTTGGCAGAAGGACTGTCACTTCCAATCCCGACGCTGCCTGTTCTGCTTATTTCACTTTCAGTATCAGCTGCCCCGCTCCATGTGGGATCTGTCTCTGTCATATCTAAATCCGTTACATTGAGATAGCCCTCAGACCATTCCAGATTACTTCCCGCTATCTGTGAGCCTCTTTCGGCGTACGCTTCATCCCAGTTATCTATATATGCTTGCTCAATGTCAGATGCCACATGCGCGTTGAAAATAGGATCTGTCTCCTCCGTATCAAAGTCCGTCACATTGAGGTTGCCGCCCGACCATTCCAGATTGCTCCCCGCTATCTGTGAACCTCTTTCGGCATGCGCTTCATCCCAGTTATCTATGTCTGCTTCCTCAATGCCATGTGCCACATGCGCGGTAAAAACAGGATCCGTCTCCTCCGTATCAAAATCAGTCACATTGAGGTTGCCCTCCGACCACTCAAGATTACTCCCCGCTATCTGTGAACCTCTTTCGGCATGCGCTTCATCCCAATTATCTATATGCGTTTGTTCAATATCATATGCCACGTGCGCGGTAAAGACAGGATCGGATTCTTCTGTTATTATATCCTCGGGCTTATCAGTTATATTATCCCAATTAACTTCTCCGGCGGTGCCGGCATAAAGAGCTAAAGCTGAAGGAAGCAGTTTTATTCTTCCGTCCATCTCAGGGCCGTCCCCGATCTCAACACCGAGCCACAAAGCCTGATTAAGGTTCTCAACCCCGCTCATGTCTATTTCAGCTCTGTACAGACCCCGGTCGCTGAACTCAAGCTCATCTTCTTCATAAGAGGCAATTTCCTCACCCCCGGTTTCTTCATTGTAAAATGTGAATTTGACCCTCCGGTTTCCGGTCACGGGGTTACCCTGAGAATCTAAGAGCTGCCCCTGTATGTTTATTTCCCGGGGCATCTGCGCAAAAATATCCCGGGCCGCCATAACACAAAAAACCAGCAAAACTGCAAATATAAAATACCTCTTATTAATTTTCATCTTCTATCTCCTTTTCTTTATCTCTTTCCGTTATACTTCTTATTTCAACTCTTCTGTTTAATGCCCTTCCTTCTGATGTATCGTTATCTGCTGCAGGTTTTTCTTCCCCATGGCCCTTTATCACCATTCTCTCTCCGGATATATCAAGTTTTTCCAGTTCTTCTGCAACCGCACCAGCCCTTAATTTTGAAAGCTCCATGTTGTATTCTTTGTCTCCTATATTGTCTGTATGCCCCTCTATTGAAACCTTTAAATCAGGATATTTTTTAAGCAATTCAGCCACTTCCTCTATTATTTCCATGTGGGCTTCCGTGACTTTGTAGCTGTCAAAAGCAAAGGCCCGGGCTTCTTTTTCAAGGTCTAAAGACTTTTCTTCTTCTTTTTTGTCAGGATCTTTTTCTTTTTCCTCTGGTTCCTCATAGCTAAGTATGTATTCAAAATCAGGCGTTTCGGGTTCCGCTTTTTCATCTTCCGCCGGGGTTTCCTCTTTCTCATCTTTATCTTCCTTTTCTTTAGAAAACCTGTAGGAAAAAGAGAACCTGTGCGTACCGCCTAGGTCTCCGTACGGAGCCCAGGCATAATCAAAAAACAAACTACTGTATCTTATTCCTCCCCCAAGGCTTATTCCCGAAAGACCGCCGTTTGATCTAACCGGCATTGTGTTGTACCCTGCTCTTGCCTTAAAATCCAAATCATCTATGCCGTATTTGTATTCTCCCCCTATGTTTAAATCCGGTTCGCTGCTCCTCGAAAAATTCAGATCCGCCGCAACAGTCAGACTGTCTATAGGCCTGTATGACATACCTGTCTTAATATTCAGGGGTAGCGGGTCTGCTTCATTCATAAATTTCATTTTCGTTCCTATATTCTGTACGGAGATGCCGGCATCTATCTGCTCATTTATTTTACTAATATAACCAAGGTCTATTCCGAATGAGGAGGCTGATTCATCTTCTATTACCGATTGCAGCATAAATATATTTATCCCGAATATATTTTCATCTATTCTGTTGGCATAACTGAGATATCCAAGTATATCATGCGGCCTGTATCCCTCATCCAGCTTCTGCCGGTAAATGTTGTATTTTGCTATCTCGGACATCCCAAGATAATTTACGGACAAAGCCATAACTCCGATATCGGTAGGCATACCCACGGAAAAATTGTTGTAAAAGATTTCTTCAAACCATACGGAATGCATGGCAGAAATTTCTATTTCTTTCAGTGACTCCAGACCTGCAGGGTTGGAGTAGACTGAATTCATATCACCCCTCACGGCGCAGTACGCTCCTCCCATCCCGGCCTGCCTTACTCCTTTGGCAATCTGCAGAAACTGCCCGCCGGTAGTTCCTATATAGTCATCAGAGAAACCCGCCCTAAGCATTGCGCAAGGCCACAGCATAATAGTTACAGTTATTATTATTTTTACCTTCATCTGACTAACCCTACCCTACCCGAGGTACTATCCTTTTCTTCATCTATAATAATGTATATGTATACACCGCTTGCCACATTTTTCCCCGACTCATTTTTCAGGTTCCATTGAACCTCCTCAGAGTTTGAGTCATTTTCCAATTGTATAACCCGTTCTCCGGTAATATTGTATATGGATATCTCCTCTCCACCCTTAAGCCCGGCTATGTTAAGATAATTCGAATCGAACTCGCCGCCGGAACCAGGCTTAACCGGATTGGGATAAACCATAATGTCATCAACAGTTTCAACCGGCATTTCAACATCGTGATCCAACTGAGTTGCAAAACCAAATGACATGCTCATACCGGATGAATCTTCAAGACTCCCGGCAGCATTCTGTGATAAACTGACAACATTTGATTTTTCGGATGAAATTATCTCATCCCCCGGGAAAAAACTTGTTGATTTTAAGAAATTTAGATTATATACCTCTAAAGCCGCAGCTATGGATAATAACAGACTCATGGAAGCCACTGTCGCAATTACCGCTTTTCCTGCTGTTCTCTTTTTCTTTTCTTTTCGCAAATTACCTCTTTTCGTTTTAACGCTCCGAACTTACTTTCAATAATTTTTTCCTAATTATGCCAGCGCCTTTTCTTCTTCATAATCAATGTTAACAGGTAAATCTCAAATAAAAATCAAATAAATCTCAAATTTTTCTCAAACTTTTTTTTAACGCACATAATTATTGATTTATATTTTTGGAATGTAACCGGCTTGTATAACGTAATAGGAAATAATTATATACCGGCCTTATTAATAAACACAGAAAACGATATTATTTTTCAGTACGAAAAATAGATAGGCAACCTTTTAATCAGTCATTTTAATCAATCATTATTGAGCTGAGATTCCAGGAGTTCAATTCTTTTTTCCTGGTTTAATATTGTCTTCTGCTGCTCCTGCAGGGCGTTAACTAAAACTGCCGTAAGCTTGGAATAAGAAACACCTTTTTTTCCTTCTTCTCCGGATACAACCTCGGGTATTATCTTCTCAAGTTCCTGAGCAATAAATCCGATATCCCTCTCTCCGCTTTTCTTCATATTAAACTCTCTTGACTGGATATTCATGACTTCATCAAGCCCGTATCCTAAGTCTCCTATGTTTTCTTTGAGCGCAATATCAGACCCCTCAGTCAGCTCTCCGGAGGTATAAATATCTCCATCGACATCAAGTCTGTAAGAATCATCCGGAATTTTTCCTATACCGACATTTCCACCACCATAGGCTAAAACCACCTTTCCGGTGGAATAATTATTCAAGTAAGCTCCTCCATCCCCATGGGAGTCCAAAACCAGATGGCCATCCTGTTCACCGCTTGATTTAATGCTTGCTCTTCCTCCCCTTCGACCGACTAACAAAGTCCCTTCACCTGAAGAAATACTATCATTGTAAGCAATTTCCAGGGGAACTCGCGGATTTTCGGTTCCGATACCAACATTTCCGTTTCTGCTTATATCATCCTCCACATCCGCAGCGCCTCTCCATGTCGGATCAGACTCAGACACATTTTCTACATTCTGCCACTCAACAGAGCCTGCTCTATCGGCATAAAGAGAGGAGATTGAGGGAAGAAGCTCTATTCTTTTATCCAGCACATCCTCATCCCCGATTTTTACACCAAGCCACATAGACTGATTAAAGTTTTCCACTTCATTCATATCTAAATCAGTTCTATACAGACCCCATTCGCTTAATTTAATTTCTTTTTCCCCAAAAGATACTATCTCATTTCCTTCGCTCTTTTCATCATATAATGTAAACGTAATTCTCTGTGTTCCGGTTAACGGATTTCCCTGAGAATCCATTATCTGACCCTGCACATTTATCTTCTGAGGCATTCCGGCAAATGCATTCCTGGAAATTCCTCCGCAAAAAAAGACCAATGATGCAAACAAAAAATATTTAATATAAAATTTCATTTATCTATCCTCCTAATATTACTAATCTCTCAGTTTTACTGTCTTTTATTCCCCGAATCTGTACGAAAGCGAAAACCTATGAGTGCTGCTTAGATCTCCGTATGGAACCCAGGCATAATCAAGTGAAAACCCCCTGTATCCAACCTGGCCTCCCATACTCAACCCTGACAGATCGCCATGAGCGCTGACGGGCCTTGTCCTGTACCCCGCTCTCGCACTTAAACCTACTTTTTCTATACTATAACTGTACTCAGCTCCAATATTTAACCCCGATTCATAATCTCGAGGAAAATTTAAGTCAGCTGTCATAATAAACGAATCCGATATTCTGTATTTAAAACCGGCTTTAATGTTAAGGGGCATAGGATCCGAAGTGTTCATAAAACGCAGTTCTGTCCCGATGTTCTGTATTGATACACCCGCATCTATATATTCATTAACCCTTCTTATATAACCAAGGTCAACGCCGAATGCAGAAGCCGATTCATCTTCAATAACAGAATTAATCATAAACAAGTTCACCCCAAATAAATTTTCCTTTATGCTGTTTGCATAACTCAGGTAAAGGATAAGATCATGCGGCCTGTACTTTTCTCCCATGGCAACCCTGTACCTGTTGTATTTTTCTATACCGGACATACTTAGATAATTTACTGATAAAGCCGTTACGCCGATAGCGGTAGGCGCCCCTACTGAAAGATTCTGATAATATATCTCCTCAAACCAGGAGGTATGCATAGCCGACACCTGATAATCACTGATATATCCAAGTCCTGCAGGATTGGCATATATTGAATCCAGGTTTCCACCCGCAGCGCAGTATGCCTCTCCCATACCGGCCTGCCTGACCCCTTTTGCCAGTTTTAAAAACTGGCCTCCTGTCGTACCTGCATAGTCTTCCGAAAAACCAGCTTTAAGCGCTGCACCGGGCATCAGTAAAAAGGCCGCTAATAAAACTGTCTTTATTTTCATCTTACCAAACCGAATCTTCCGGAAGTACTGTTGCCGTCATCATCTGTAATGTAAAATATGTATACCCCGCTTGCCGCCTTTCTTCCCGCTTGATTTCTAAGATCCCACTGTATCTCTCTTGCATCCGATATGTTTTCCAAATCTACTATTTTCTCTCCGGCAATATTGTATATAGACACCTCTGCACCCTCTGTTAGTCCGCTTATATACAGATAATCGGAATCATACTCACAGCCGGATCCGGGTTTAATCGGATTTGGATACACAACGACTTCATCAATGGTTTTCGGAATCGGCTCACCCATAATAACCGGCTGGGATGCGAAGCCGAAAGAGATGGTATTCCCCGATGAGTCTTCCAGGGTTCCTGCAACATTCTGAGATACAGCAACAATAGCTGTCCTGTTTGATGAAGTTATTTCATCGCCCGGGAAAAAGCTTATTGATTTTAAAAAATGCTCATTGTTTATCCGGATCACTAACCCGAGACAAAAAAGCATACATAAAAAAACCAATATCATATTTAATGTTTTTTTACCGTTTTTCATAATGTACACTTCTAATCCGTAATGAACCCATAATACAAATTTAACTTAAAATTATCCATCTGATTAATGTTTAATATACCTAAAGAATATAAAATTTTAGTGAAAGGAATATGAAATTTTAGTGAAATCCTTTTTTCACAAAGTTTTATAAACCCTCAACAATCAGCTAATTCACTGAATTTATTTCTCTAATAATAATGGAAAATGAGGCAAATTTCCATTACTTAATTAAAAAGCCAGTACGAACCTTAAATTTCAGTGAGCAATTATAGTTACATGTAAAAGAGATAAAATTAAAAAAGCATACTTATTGACCTGCCATCATATTTTGTATATCTTCTTTTTCTTCAGAGATTGGCATTAAATCAAATTTTCCCACTATAAATTCTTTTATGGCCGGTGAAAGAAAAGCCGGAAGGGTCGGTCCAAGCCTGATTTTCTTAAAGCCAAGAGAGAGAAGGGCCAGCAGTACAGCAACCGCTTTCTGTTCATACCAGGCTATGTCAAATGAAAGAGGCAAATCATTAATATCCTCCAGTTCAAAGGCATCCTTCAATTTCAAAGCTGACACCGCAAGGGAATAAGAGTCATTGCACTGACCAGCATCAAGAAGACGGGGTATCCCCTCAATTTCACCAAATTCAAGCTTATTATAACGGTATTTGGCACAACCTGCCGTTAAAACAACAGTATCTTCCGGAAGATTTTCTGCAACCCGGGTAAAATATTTCCTTGAACTATGCCTTCCATCACATCCGGCCATAACAACAAACCGTTTTATACTCCCGTTTTTAACTGCTTCTGTAATCTTATCTAAAAACTTCTCAACCTGGTTATGCCCGAACCCGCCAGTCAGACTTCCCTTTTCTATTTCTTCGGGGGGCAAACATTTCCGCGCCATCTTAATTACTTCGGAAAAGTCTTTTTCTTCTCCCTCCTTTCTGTCCGGTATATGTTTTATACCCGGGTATCCGGTCATACCGGTGGTAAACATTCTATCAGCGTAAGAATCTTTAACGGGAATAATGCAGTTAGTGGTCATCACAATAGGGCCGTTAAAAGATTCAAACTCGCTGTTTTGTTCCCACCATGAATTACCGTAATTCCCTGCAAAATGCCTGTATTTCTTAAACTTCGGGTAATAATTGGCCGGAAGCATCTCCCCGTGAGTATATACATCTATCCCCGTTTTCTCTGTCTGATTTAAAATTTCCTGAAAATCCCTGAGGTCGTGTCCAGATACTAAAATACCGGGCTTTTTTCCTACACCGATATTGACATTAGTTACTTCTGGATTGCCATAAAGGGAGGTGTGGGCTTTGTCCAAAAGTTTCATTGCCCTTACAGCCTTCTCCCCGGCTTCCAGCACCATATTTGTCAGCTCTTCAGCGGAAATGTCTTTTGCCAACGCGGAGAGGCCTTTAACATAGAACTTGAATATCTCATCATCATAATAACCCAGCACCGCGGCATGGTCTGTATATGCGGCGATTCCTTTCACCCCATAAAGAAGCAGGGATTTAAGAGAACGTATATCATCATTATCGCTGTAGCTTAATATTCCTATATCACCCGCTTTTATGATAAATTCCTGTTCTTTATGCGCTGTCCAATTTACTGAATCATGTTCAAGGTTTTTTCCAACAGCACTTTTAATATTTTCCCTGACTTCAATAGCCTCTTTAATTAGTTCAATAATCCTGCTCCTGCTGAAATTAGCATTTGTTATTGTTGCAAACAGGGCGCGGGATACAAAAGCCCCGTTTTTTCTGTTAAATTTCTTAATGTAATTTTCCGCCAAAAGGGCTATTCCCTGCAGAATATAGATAAGCAAATCCTGCAGGTTTGCTGTAACATCATCCTTACCGCATACACCATTTTTTGTGCAGGCCTCATTTTTTACTGTTTCCTGGCACTGATAACAAAACATGTTCATAGCTTTTTCCTCCTAAATATTTACTTTTCCTTTATTCAATTAAACTTCTAATTGATATATCCTTAAATTCACTGATTATCCTTTTTTCTACTTCTGCAAGCTTTTTTCTAAGCCTGCAGCCGCTTTGTCTTCTGCATATTTTTTTACGGAAAATACATTTTGAAACATCTATACGACCCTGTAAAGATAAAATCACATCGGAAAGACGTATATTCTCCGGTTTCCTTTTCAGTTTAACTCCACCGTCTTTCCCTTCCTTTGTCAGTAAAAACCCCTTCTTTTTCAAAACTGATATTATTCTCCTTAAAAAAGGATAAGGAATACTCTCCTGCTTTGCTATCTTTCTGGAGCTTTTATACGAATTTCCTTCAAGGGCAACATTTACCAAAGCCCTCACGGCATAATCTGTTTCTTTTGATACCATAGACATACTGTTACTATATTAGTAACATTTTAAAATGTCAAGAGCTTTTTCATCAAGAAGTACTGAAAACTTGAATATTCAGTAATAATATTTAGTATTTAAATAGGAGTGGGGTAAATATGTAGTTTTGTAGATTTACAAGGAGATCACAATGAAGAAGGTATGCAGTATTTTTATTTTACTTTTGGTCATTACAGCCGCAGGTTATTCTTCGCAAGAAGAAAATATACTTACGATAAACGTTTTAGAGCTTTTAGGTGGTTCTATTAATGGAACCTATGAATTTACATCGAACAAAAGTTCTTCTTTGGGACTCTCCGGAAGCTTCATGAGTATGAGCATGAGCGACTGGGATATTTCTTCCTGGGGGATCGGTGGTTTCTATAACTTTTACCCCGCAGAAGAAGCTTTAAGCGGTTTTTTCTTTGGCCCTTCTATCGGAGTTATGGGGGTCTCGGCTGAATACTTAAATGAAGAAGACACAGGCACATTCTTTAATCTCGGGGGGCACCTCGGATACAGGTGGATCTGGGACGGAGGCGTATCACTGGGACTAGCAATCGGAGCCGGATATACCGCAGGGGAAATAGAAATTGCCGGAGATACTATACCAATCAGCGGCGTCGGCCTGACAAGAGCAAGTGTAGATTTTGGATACGCCTGGTAAGTCAACATTAAAATATTTACAGAATAACAAATAAAAGGTAAAAAAAGCACGACGAAAAATACAAACCGGGTATGATTCTGCTATATAATGAATAAAGTAATTATTATATGTAGTCTATATTAATAGTTGTTTTCCCATATGCCGGGAATTTTCAAGTTGCAAAAGCTGCAATGTCCTTTGCTGACCTTATTTTTTCGTACGCTGAAGCCAACCCTGTGAATCAGCATTTCCCCGCATTGCGGACAATAGGTGCTGCCGGCGCGATGCCCCGGAACATTACCTATATACACATACTTTATGCCTTTCTCCAGAGCCTTTTCCCGAGCCATCTCCAGCGCATCAACCGGTGTGGAAGAAATTCCTGTTAATTTATAGGATGGTGTAAACCGGGTGAAATGGACAGGCACATTTCCCCCCAGATTTTCATAAATCCAGTCGCACATTTTCTCTATCTCCTCCTGACTGTCATTCAAAGTCGGAATTATCAGGTTTACTATTTCAAAATAAGCTTCTTTTTCAACAAGCAGTTTCAGGGTTGAAAGCACCGGCTCCAAGTGCCCGGAGCTTACTTCCCGGTAAAAATCTTCTGTAAATGCCTTAAGGTCTATCTTCACCGCATCTAGAACAGGAAGCAATTTTTCCATGGGATCGCGGTTTATAAAACCGTTAGATACAATTGAAGTTTTTATTCCCTCATCTGAACAAAGACGGCATATGTCATAAATATATTCAAAAGACACAACCGGCTCAGTATAGGTAAAGCTTATTGAGCGAACCCCCTCTTCCTTCGCCCGCGATATAATCTCTTCCGGCGTAAGGCTGTATTGCCTTACACTTCCGGGCTCTGCCTGTGAAATCTGCCAGTTATGACAGTGCTTACAGCGAAAATTGCAGCCAGGCGTCGCCACTGTCAGGCGCCGGTGCCCCGGGATGAAGTGATTAAAGGGAGCCGCCTCAATGGGGGCGGTCTGAACCGTGCAGGGCTTTCCATAAACCAAAGAATAAAGCTTTCCGCCTCGGTTCTCACGTGCCCGGCAGATACCGCTCATGTTATCTTCCAATATACATCGATGTGGACATAGTAGGCATCCGACTGAATCATCTTCCTTTTTTTCATAAAACATCCCTTCCCTTAAGCCGCCCGACCCCCGGGAGGGAGTAGCCCCGGTTTGACTAAAGATACTCGTTTTACGCCCCTTTTTAGAATTTATTCCTTTCGTAAAATAATTCAGAAAAGAATAAGCTCCGCAGACCGTTACAATATATCTTATAAACCTGCGCCTTGTGATTTTCAATTTACGAACCCTTTGGCTTCATATACGAAAAACATCCTCTCAAATCACCTACAATCTAAAAATACCTTCAACTATACGATGTAATATAATTCAATTACTTGTCAACACCTCCCTGCCTCTCTTATTACAAATTTACCCGCCACCTATCTTCAGAGGGTTGAAATTTCCAAACTTAAACATTATTGGAAGCCTTCTTTACAGAATATTTTTCGCGACAGAAGACAAACAAAAGAACCATGCTTATAAATTTAAAGATAATTATCACACCTGAGGCATTACGTACACCGAGAACAGGAAGCATTGCCACACCACTCATTATCCCCCCGACACACCCACCGATCAGATCCGCTCCGTATATGAAACCCGCAGAACTGGATTTTTCCATAGATTTTTCCTCATGTAATCTGCAGGCAGGGGGAAAAAGAGCCCCCGTCAATGCCCCGGCAAAAAAACTAAGAATCACAAAGACAGTTTTCGCTAATGTTTTTGGCATTACGCGAAGAAACCCTTCAGGGCCTGCAAGCAGCACTGCCGCAATGATAAGCAGAATAATAATCATCATCTCAACCTTAAGCGCAAATTTAACTGTATTTTTTATCCTCCTGAGTCGCCTCATAGAAAAGTAGCTGCCTGCCGCCGCCCCGGCCATGTAAGCGCTGATAAGAATTCCTATCCAGTAATAAACATACCCGTAATAAGACTGAAACATAAAAATTAAAAGTACATCAAGAAACATTCCCGCAAATCCGCCGGAAAGCACGGCAAACCCTGCTGAACTTCCTGCCAGAGAAGTTTTAAGAGTTTGAGCTGTTTTAAAAATAAACCTCTCCGATGCTACATTAATAATGAAGATGAACAAAAAGAAAACAGCCAGAATCATAATTATCCGTAAAGGTGTATCCAAAGCATCCAGTATTCTATTGGCTGAAGGAGAAAAAAGAGAATTCCAGTACCGGAGGCTGTAGAAAACCGCAATCGGCCTTCGGTCCAGATTCAGCAGGGCCTCCGTTT
>PWEK01000092.1 GCA_003553445.1 Elusimicrobiota bacterium | reverse complement strand
TATGAACACGTTCCTGAGGAAGACCGTCCATATTACGATGAAGAAACCCAGGAGTTTGAAAGTCCGCTTATGGAGTTAGCTGGGAGTAGAAGGAAGGTCCATCAGGGTTGGTCGGATACCGAATATCACGGGATTTTTGAATTTCACAAGACTATCGATGGCGACTACGTCAGCTTTGAAGCGAAGTTCACTGACGGTCAACTGATAGATATCACACCCAACGACTGAGACTATGTCGAGAGTGAATTTCGTTTAAGATATTTGAAACTCTGACTAAGTGTCTCTGTTAGTCTTGGAGCGTAGCGACTGCTCGGCCCGTTTCCTCGGCCTCTTGGCTGCGCGACATATTGTGCGTCGCGAGCGCTTCGTCAACCGCCTCATCAAGACTCATTGGTCAACCTGATTTCAGCTCTTCTACCGTATAAACGCTTGCATGGCTTCAGACGAGTATCAAACAGCCTAAGTTCACCTCGATCAGCGTTGATTGTGCAGATGTTCTTCCATTTGGTTAGTGAATACCTTACGGCGTCTCGCACGCTTCTATCTACTGTATACGATTACCATATCTGCATACTGTATCTGCATACTGTATCTGCATACTGTGTCTGTATCGCAAAATAGAATACAGAATCTGTGTCTAGAATTCGGATGCCTGTTTCGTAAGGTGCTGCTGTTTCCCGTTTTTGGCCGAATCGATAACCGACTCGTCGACCTCGCCCAATCCCACCCGAACCAACAACCGGAGCGCGGTCGCCCGCGTCAGTGATCCAGGATCGCCGTCCCTATCGAGCGTGTTATGGGCGGCTTCGACTATCTCGGCCAGCTCGCCACTGCGTTCGAGCCCAGTAAACAGCGCGGCTAGATCCGTATCTCGAAGCGTCAGATTCGACGGTGTCTCTCCGGCTTCGATTTCGTCGTACACCTCGGCGACCGCCCCTGCGAGGTCGACGGTCTCTTCGGTATCGTCGACGTCAGTGTCGGTCTCACCGCCAGTTATGGGCGCGTCGGTGTTATGCCGACGTTGGTTTTTCGACTGTGACAGTAGCTCCTCGGCCGTTTTCTCGTCGTCGCTCATTGCCGAAGCCTCTCTAGGAGTTTCGTAGTCGCCTCACGGTAGGCCGTACGCGCCTCTTTACCCGTCCCATACAGTTCGTCATCGGCGGCCGCAAACAGCGTCTTGCCTTCGCCTTGGAAGTTGCCGATGTTCTGGGTGTCTTTGATCGGCGTGCTTGTCCGATCGGGGTACTCCTCGAAAAGATACTCGACGAACTCCGAGGACTGATTCGACACCGAGTCGACCATCGTCGGTAGGACCATCGAGACCATGGGCGTGACTTCGCCGTTAGTGTCCACCTCAAACTCTTCGAGATCGTTTTCGAGGTTCGACAGTTGGTTGCGTTCAAACTCGCCGGGCTTCAGTGGGACAATCGTACGTTCGCTCGCAAACAGGCCATTCAGTACGATGTTGTTCTCGTTGCCAGGGAGGTCCATCAATACGAGATCGTACCGTGGAGCAATCTCCTCGGTCAGAAACTCATCGAGGATCTTGTAGCGGTCTTCGAGGTTCACACTGGCGAGGTTGTTGTCGGCACCCGACAGCCCCACATCGGATGGAATCAGGTCGACTCCCTCATCGGTCTCAAAGATCATCCGTTCAACGACGTTCGGAATATTCGCTTGGATGAAATCCCAGTCGTCACCAAAGATCGCACTGATTGGCGCGTCTGGATCGACCACCTCATCGAGGAGCCCGAAGCTGGCTGCGAGATCGTTCTGTGTGCCTGCAAGGTCGATTAACAGGACATCTAAACCGTGGTCTTGGACCGCCGAAACGCCGAGGTGGGCCGTCGAGGTCGTCTTCCCGACGCCACCCTTGCCGACGTAGACGGATGCGCGTAACAATGTATCTGACATCTGTATACAGATACAAGATACATATTCAGGATACAAATACCTATGGCTAGCAACCAGTTGTCGACGTGTGACGAATACGGAACTACGAACCAAACCAAAGATTCGAAGATTCGTGTTTTACACGGTCTGAGAACGTAGGTTTGCACTGATTGTAAGCTCCATTGTTTTCACCCCCGAACACAGCTACCAACTCCTCGCGCATGGCCTCGTGGCGTTGCTTCCATCGTTCTCCCTCAGAAAGATAGTTCGCAAGTACGACATCGGCACTTGCCGAGTCCTGATCAGTGGCCACACCTTCGAGCTGCTTTCGGAGCTCGCCCATCGAGTCCTTGTAGAGTGTGTACCAGAACCGCCGACCCAACTTTGCGGTCGGGATCTCGCCCTCAACAGTCACACCAGCGCGTTGGGCCAAGCATTTGAATCGGTGTTCACGGTGGTTGCGGTGATATGGCCGCTCCAAGATGGCTCGTCGAGATCGATAATTCGCTGTTGGAGCGTCCCAACGCCGAACATCAGTGTGACTTCTCCTGGACCGTTCTTTCGCTCCTCAAAAACAATGCGGTCGTCACCGTCGTTGAGTACGAACTCAGAACGGGCGAGCTGGTTCTCGATGACGATCTTTCGTTCGTCGCCGATGGCTTTGGCGAAGATGTCGACGTTGTATTTTCCGACTGGTTTTTTCGTTCAATAAGATCGATATCGAGACCAATCGCGTTCTCTAGTTCCGAGGCAGTTTCAGCGTCAAGTTGGTCGGCTACCCACGGCGTGAAATCACGCTCTTCATGTGCCCAATACTCGCGGACATCTTGCGGTTCGAGCGACCCAAAGTCTGGTATAGTGGCTCTTCGAAACGAGGTGTCATAATCCCTGTCCGACCAAGAGCAATGATTTCGCAGAATGTCTCTAACCTCCAAGTAGAAGCAACTACACAGGTAACCGCTCAAGATCGATTCCCGAACTAGTAGCCGTCAGTAGCCACATCGACGGATTACTATCTGACTCATACGTACTGATTGGAATCGTAGGGCCAGTAACGAGAACAGGGATATCGTACTCCTGGACACGAGTCTGCGTAGCAATGTGCAGATGCCCTGTGACGATGAGATTGATATCGAATGCGGCTGTGTTGATGAATCCAGAGAGATCGGCTCTGTTTCCATCCTGTTGGTATCATTGTATCAAAAATTAGCTCACGGTCGAAATTCAATAGTCTTCACTCGAACGGAGAACGAAATTCTGCCGATCAATGAACTCAAACTGATCTAAGTTGATTCTGAAAGGCCCATCTCTTCTACAATTACAACTTGAGAGCATTCTTTTTGTTGGCCACGTATTGGCTGTGTTCGTAGTTTGAGCGGCAGATGATGGAGAGCCTTACCAATCATTTACGGAGTAAAACAATCAGTCTTGCCCGGCTCATCGACCTGTTTATCCTGTTACTCGTACATCCTATGTTAGCCATAGTAAACTTAACTCGCAGCATCACCAGTAATCTCTGAAGATTTGCGCTCTGAGGGAGCATTGAGCCACGTAATCGAATTATACGGTTAACCGATCAACCGATTTTAGATTGATAGGATAGTTGATGGTATCGGCTGGTCTGATTGCAAATTACCGAATGTTG
>PWEK01000084.1 GCA_003553445.1 Elusimicrobiota bacterium | reverse complement strand
TCTCACCATCATAGAGTGTTAAATCATTTATCCCCAGATCATCCTCTGTTATTGTATAAGGTAGAGTATCAGTTAGTCCCGAAAAAAGATAATTCTCCCCTCTTAAGTCAATATCCTCTTTTGTTAAAACGGTATTTACGTTTTTATATGTTATCTCCCTGGCGTTTGAAAAGGCAAATGCTGAGACTTGCAGATTAAGACAGGTGTATAAAAATATGCTTATTATTATGCAGATTAGTTTTCTAAAAATGCTTTTTGATAATGCAGTCATTTATTTTCCCTATTATAATGAGAATAAGAAATGAGAAGAATATCAATGCATTTATTTTTTGCTGAAGTAAATTTCAAATTACTTTGCAAGGACAACAGTACCATACTTGTATCCGCTTACTGTTTTTATTCTGTAAATATAAATCCCGGACTCAGTTGATATTTTGCCGTCTTTTTTTGAGGGATTCCAGGCTATATAGCCCGAAGCATTTTTTGACTGACTGAATACTTCATTTCCTTTTATATCAGTTATCACTACTTCTTCTGCGTAGTTACCAAAAACAAGTTCGGGGTTATCCGGGGTTATAAATCCGTATCCCGGATCTTCACGGTCAAACTCTACCCTAATCCATCCTTTTGTGGTTGTGTTGTTTTCATCAGATGCGATTATGCAGTACTCAAATCCATCAGGGTATATTAAATCAAAATCAATTTCTGCATCTCCTTCATAATATTTACTGCCGTCCGGTTCCGGAAAAAAATCAAGACGTTTTTCGGAGGAATCAGACCCAAGGCTGCGGTATATACCGGTTACTTTCTTTATGCTCCTGTCATCTTGGATTTCAACAACAATTCTTTGTCTTTCCTGAATACGTTTTCTTGCTGTTCTGTCTCTTATAACAGGAGGTATTATATCCGGGCCATACCTGTCACAACTGTGAAAGGGATAATACCTCAATTTGACTATATTCCAGGAAAAACTCCTTTTTCTCTCATTAGGTAAAACTTCCGCAATATCCCACCCGGCGTTTTTATATGTATTAATATCCATCATTTCTGCGGTGGTTTTGCCTTCTCCTCCTTCGCTTTCTTCCAGACGGGAGGTTTCAATATCCCAAAATGAATTATGAACATTATTATTATTAACTCCAATAAGACCTCCGACATTATAAGTTCCTGTAACCTCCCCGGCTGAATAAGAATTTTCAATTTCTCCGGAATTTATACCTGAAATGCCGCCAGCAGTATCTTCCCCCATAACATTTCCCACTGAAGCAGAATTTATTATATTTCCACTATTTTTTCCGACTATCCCTCCGATTTTTATCTCTCCTTCTACACTGCACTCAGAAAAAAGATTTCTTATTTTTCCTTCATTTTCACCTACAATAGCTCCTACTTTTTCACCGCCAACTACTTCTGCATTCTCTAACCTGATGTTTTCTATTACCCCTTCCTGTCCGTTATAACCGAAAAGCCCAATATATTCATCCTCATCACGGTTTATTAAAAAATCTCTTATCATATAACCGTTTCCATTAAAATTTCCTTCAAATTTATTCTCTGAATTTCCGATTGGTTTCCATCCTGAAGATCCATCTGCCAATTTACTTGCATATTCATTATACCCCCGGGTGGTTCTGTCAAGGTCATTTTTTAAAACATAATTCTGCCCCATATCTTCACGAATCGCATGCAAGTCATGCCAATTTGAAATGATAATCTCAAAACCGAAGGGTTGAGTATATGTTCTTCCGTTATCGTTAACTATGACTGCCCTTACAAAACTTCCGCTTACATCGGTTACGTCTATGCTTTCCCCTTCTTTTATTTTTTCTGTATTCTCGTCATACCATACTGTTTTTTTATCTTTTTCAGCAGAAAGAAATATTTTCCCGTTTTCCACCTCAACATTTTTAAGGACTGGGGCAAGAGCTTCACCGCTCCCCCCGGGCTCGTATGAAAAAGTAAAAGCACCAGTTATAAAATTATCTCTTAAAGACTCCTCGTTTAATTCATCCATGTAATGATGGTGATAATTGCGAAAGAGGTGTCCTGATGAATGCATATCATCATTTGAGAAACCCCATACAAGATCTTGAGGTGAACGCTCTCTGTTTACCGCATCCCACTTTTCCCTGTCCCGGGAGTATCTGTCGCCCTGGTTGTAAGCCTCCATACCTACCACTGTTTCCCGATATGAATCATAATAACTGTTATACCAAGAGGCTGTTTCACTGTATCTGCCGGGATGATAAAACATCGCCATTCCACCTTTATCTTCGATATCGCTTATATGCTGGGAGCCTCCCAAATCATTAAAAAAACTGCCTCTGTGATGCCCGGAAGAAAACTCATTTCCTTTTACCGCCAACATGCCTTTCGTACCCAGTTCAGGGAAAAAAGCGCTTGTTTGCATCTCGCCTAGCCTATTTATTACAGAAGGTTCTTCTTCAACCCAGTTTGTCCAGGGCCAACTCACCCTGTTGTGATCCGTCAAAGCCAGTATATCGTACTCTGCCTCGCTGTATTTATAAATAACCTCGTCAGGGTCAAGCCTTCCGTCCGATTCGGTAGTATGAGTATGAAAATTTGATTTATATACTCCAAAACTGCCAAAGCCAACCCCCTCATAAGGATTATTGACTCTTACCTCTTTTTCATATGAATAAACATTCTTCATTTCCAGGGAAATCAGAAACAGGAAAAGTACTATTAATTTTGATGTGTTTTTTAATTTCATCACCTTACCAATAAATTCCTGGGGTTCTTTCAGGTAAACAAGCGCCCGCCTCTACTGAGATAAGGAAGCAGGTAGCCGTTCAAACATAATTTTTCAAAGGTAAAGCTTTTTTTATTATTTAGACGATCTGAATTATTTAAACCAATATAAACTTTCTTATCCGAAACATTATTTAATTGAATTACAAACACTGTACAACACCATTTTATCCCTTTTTAGAATAAAGTAACTATTAAAACCTAAGCGCAGCGGACACCCTGTGGCTGCCGTAATTATCACCGAAAGTAGTTGACAAGAGTGCTGCATAATCAATGCATAATACATGAGATCCTAAACATTTTTCAAAACTCGCCCCGGCGGAGTACTCATTCTCATTTGCTCCTAACCTAAGCGCAAAATTTCTGTTGGAAAACCAGCACTCTATTCCTGCTCCCCAACTCATCCTGCCTTTCTTGTACTCCTGATCTCTGTATCCAGCAACAACCTCAGGTACTAATTCACTTATTAAGCCCGTCCCATACCATCTGTAAGCCGCTCCCGCTTTCAGTTCCATGGGAACTATGTCTTCTGTTACCAAGCCAACATCTGCAGCTATTACGTTTTTTAAAGTCGCTCCTATAGAAAAAGAATATGACGGCTCTAAAAGCAGCCCCAAGTCCATAGTATATGCTTCTGTTCCATCCTGATTTGTTATAGGATCATCAAGATCTTTTATCTCATCATCCCAGTAGTATCTGTTTGAAAGCTGTTTCAGGTTAGTGCCGATTGATACAGTCATGTCATCTGAATCTATAATCCGGCTGGCCGCTGTCAGTTGAATAACTGTTTCTCTATACTTGCTGTCCCCGTCAAAAGTTGTAACTGCAACTCCTAAATTCGGACCGCCGGAAATTGGATAGGCAAAAGACGCAAACCCTTTGTTTAAGTTTATACCGTCCAATCCCGCATACGGTTTATGATATGAGACCATAAGCTCCCTCATGTACAATTTTGAAAACCCGGCCGGATTCCACAAAGCTGCAGAGGCATCATCTACCGATGCTATGAATGCACCGCCTTTTCCTGCTCCTCTGGCTCCCCATCCATAATCCATGAAACCACCCTGGGTAACTTCAACAGAACCGACTATAAACAGGAAAACAATTAAAAATTTTTTACATATTTTCATTGCTACTCTACCTCCTTCGATACTTATACCTTCTTCAATACTAATACAAACACCTATTTCTCAAAAATAACTCAAATTTTACGCAAATTCTACGCAAACCGCTTTCATTAACCCTTAACCACTCATTCATTTCTTTTAAAAATCCCCAAATCAATTTTCATTAATTTATTTGTCAAAGTTAATCAACAAATAGACTTTTCAGTCTATCAATCTCTTCCTGCTGCTGATGCAGCGTTTCAACCAGCAATGCTATCATGTTACCGTATGCAATACTCTTATTCCCATCCTGGCCGGAGACAACCTCAGGGATAAGATTCTCCATTTCCTGGGCAATGAAACCTATACTTCGGGAACCTTCCCGTTTCATTTCAAACTCCCGGGGCTGCATTTTAACTATTTCCGCTAAACCGTATGAGAGTTCTCGAATATTCTTTTTTAATGCAAAATCGGATTCTTCAACCTCAAGAGGAGGCTCAAATCCCCCTTCAGCTTTAACAACCCCGCTTACTTCAAGAGCATAATTAGGGTTAACTGTACCTATACCCACATTACCGCCCATTATGGCCATGGTATTGGCAGCAGCCAAATCAACCCCAACATTTCCCAGGGCAATACCAGCGCTGTTGTTTCCACTTACTGTTATCCCTTCCCCAAAAACAAATGAACAGATTCCGGCGGCGGTTGTATTGAATCCCAGCGCTACTGAAGAATTTCCCTGAGCTGAAGTTTGTAATCCAATCGCCGTCGAACTGTTGCCTGTTGCATCGGTTTCTTTACCGAATGCGGCTGAATCAAAACCGTTTGCCAGGGTTTTTTTTCCAAATGCCGTTGAATTATCGCCTGATGCTTGAGTTTCTTTTCCGAAAGCGGTTGCTCTATTTCCTTCCGCCCGGGTCAGAGTTCCCATAGCGGTTGAAGCATCTCCTGCAGCATTTGTTTCTTCACCGAAAGCTATTGAAGAAATCCCCCCGGCGACTGCAGCCGATCCCATAACAATAGAATAATCTCCAAGCGCCTGTGTTTTGTACCCCATTGCAATGGACGATTTTCCATCTGCTAGTGTATTATCACCCATGGTGACCGCTGCTGTTCCCAAAGCCTTAGTCTTATACCCCATAGCTATTGAATGATCTCCACGGGCCTGCGTTTTATACCCCATTGCTACCGAAGATCTTCCCTGGGCAAGGGTTTTAAAACCCATTGCCGTTGAAGTACTTCCGGAAGCCTCTGACTTTTTTCCCGAGGCTGTTGAGAACGGAGCTGCGGCCTTAGTAATATATCCAAAAGCCGATGAATAATCAGCGCCGGCCAATGTCATACTTCCAAATGCTACAGAATAATCACCTTCTGCTTTTGTGTTTACACCCATTGCCGTAGAATAATCGCCGCTTGCCTTGGTCCCATAACCAGCCGCGAACGAAAAATCACCTGTATTTACGTTATCCCATTGATCATCTGCCGCAGTTCCTGCGCGAAATGCTGATTTTCTTGGATACCAAAGCAGCCTGCTTCCCCTGCCAAGTTCAGGCTCTGTCCACCCGGAACCGAATTCACCTTCGGCCAGTATTACTCCGTCTTCACCCAGATCCAATTTTACCTGCGGGGCCGGATTTCCTATACCCAGTTTGTCCTCAATCATCATAATATTTTCAGGAATATCTTCCCTGTGTTTTTTGCTGTATTCTTCGCCGCAACATACTTCGTTTACCCCAATAGTACTGCGAAAAGGAAGAATTGAAGTTATTACAATTTTTCTCTGCCCGGCATCTGCCGGAGCCGAAAAAACAATGGATAAGAATAGAAATAGAGAAAGCTTTAAGAGGCCTTTACTTATAGCGGATGTTTTATTCCTCACCTGCGAGCTCCCTTAGCATCTCTATTTCCCTTTGCTGTTCCTTAATGGCATTTACCAATATAGCCACCATATTTCCATAAAAAATGCCTTTATTTCCTTCTTCTCCGTAAATAACTTCGGGGATAATCTTCTCCATTTCCTGGGCTATGAAACCTATACTTCGGGAGCCGTCCCGTTTCATTTCAAACTCCCGGGGGCGCATTTCAAGAACTTCCCGCAGGCCGTACGAAAGATCCCGAATGTTTTCTTTTAAGGCTATATCCGAATTGCCCGGCCCAATAAAATCGTCGGCTTTAATAACCCCGTTTACTTCAAGTGCATAATTAGGGTTAACTGTACCTATACCCACATCACCGCCCATTATGGCCATGGTATTGGCAGCAGCCAAATCAACCCCAACATTTCCCAGGGCAATGCCAACACTGTTATCTCCACTTACCGTTATCCCTTCCCCAAAAACAAATGAACGGTTTCCGGAGGCAGTTGTATTAAGCCCCATAGCGAATGACTGATTCCCCGTTGCCTGCGTATTATTACCCATTGCAAATGACTGATCTCCACTTGTGTATGTATTCAATCCCATTGCAACCGACTGTGACCCGCTTGCTTCCGTATTATTCCCCATTGCTACCGACTGCCCGCCCCTTGCGGCGGTGTCAAATCCCATGGCTACCGCCTGGCTTCCCCTGGCCAAGGTGTTTAGCCCCATGGCAACCGCCGCTCTGCGGGTAGATGTGGTATTATCACCCATGGCAACAGCGCATGTCTCATCAGCCACGGTTCCCCGCCCCATCGCTACCGTTGAAATAAAAGTGGATTTTGCCTCTCTGCCCATCGCCACTGACCTTACACCGGAAGCCTCCGACTCGAAACCCATCGCCACAGAAGCATGGTTGCTTGCAACCGTATTCATTCCCATAGCCGTAGAAGATCTCCCGGAAGCCGTCGGTATCCATCCCATCGCAACTGAACCCTGGTCCCCGTCTGCCCTTGCTATCCATCCCATTGCTACCGCCCAATCCCCTCTTGCCCTTGACCTGTCACCTGCTGCAAAGGCAAAATCTCCAGATGCTGTCGTCCCGGCTCCAAAGGCCGTAGAATAATCTCCGCTGACTACAATTCTATCTCCGCCACCAGCTGCCCCCCCCATGGCAACGGAAGCATTCCCTGCGGCCTCTGTTTTATATCCTGCCGCTACGGAGTATTCTCCCGATGCGACTGTATCGAATCCGACAGCAATTGAATTTCTTCCGATATTATCATTATTCCACATATTGCCGCTGACAGTTCCTGCTCTAAATGATGCCTTTCTGGGATACCATAGCATTCTGGTTCCTTCACCCAATTCCGGTTCTGTCCACCCTGAACCATATTCGCCAGCAGCAAGAATGGCCCCGTCGTGTTCTATGTGCAGTCTTGCTATGGGTTCGGATGTTCCTATACCGACGTTACCCTCGACAATCAATCCATTTTCAGGAAGATCATCCAGTTTTCTGAAATTTTCGCCTATAGCAAGTGTATTTGTTCTTATTGTACTTTGACTTGGCACTACGGAAGATAAATTTATGGTTCTTTTTCCTGCAAAGGAATCTGCGCTAACTAAAGATGAAATAATCAGCGCCGGTAAAATGAGTTTTGCTATTTGAACTGAAAATAATTTTAACTTCATTTTTTTAGGCATAAGTTTTGCCATTTAAATCCCTTATCTCCCGTTTTTCTCTTCACATTAAAAAGAACCAGTTTCATAAGCATTATACCTTCAATTTAATACTAATGTCTTTTTTCACTTTTTACCAGAACCAGCTGGGATTCAAAGCAGCGGAAATAAACTATACATATTACAGGCTGCCCTCAGAAAATTTTATTAATAAATTAGCAAGTAAAACAGTAAAAGATTTCATATTTACATTTAAAGCATATAAGCCTGGCAAAACAAAGAAACCTTTAAGTTTCTGAAAGAAAATAACCTGGCTTACTGCTGCGTAGATGAACCGAAGATAAGTCCTTTAGTATCTTTCCGGAATGAGGTAACTTCTGAGTTTTCATATGTCCGCTTTCACGGCAGAAACAGAAAATGGTTTAACTCCAAAAGAGAAGTAAGGTGTTATTACCTGTATTCAGAAAAAGAACTCAGGGAGTTTATACCTGCCATAAAAAAAATTAAAAACAACTCAAAAAAATGCTTTCTTTTTTTTAATAACTGTCACTATGGAAAAGCGGTTAAAAATGCTCATATGCTTGGGGAAATGCTAAACATGGATTTTAATCCCAGGCAGAAATATCTTCTTTAAAAATATAAGCTATTTTATTATATCATCTATATATTCAGTGCAGTCTTTTACAGAAGTAAAACGGTATCCTCGCATTGACTTTTTCCTGCATTCACTGACTACACGTTCTTTGTCGTCTATGACAAGAATCTCTTCCGGGCTTATTCCCGTTCTCTGAGCTGGGATCCGGTAAAACCCCTCATCATGTTTGGTACACCCCACATCGTAGGATATAATCAGGTATTTAAAGTATTTAAAAAAACCATACTTTTCATCGAGTTCATATATCCAGTTGGTTTGGTCGGAAAATATTCCCAGCTGAATTTTTTTAGAGGCTCTGCTTATAAGCTCTATCATCTCCCTTCTGGGTTGAAAGTTATCCAGAAAAACATACCTGTATTTCATTAAGTCTTCTTCAGTTCCGATGTAACTGGCTATAAAATTCCAGTATTCCCTTTCATCCGCTTTTCCGGAGCTATATCCGCTCTCAAAGGCAGCCAGATGACCGGCAATATGGTACATCTCTTCAAAAGTCTTTCCGAATTCCTGCGCAAGTTTAACTATACCCAGCTGAAATCCTTCAGGAGCGATAACTCCCCCAAAATCAAAAAGAATGAGTTTTACTTTTTTCATAACCCCAGCTCTTCATCAATTTCTTTCATTGCATCAAGACATATTGAAATAAATTCTTCAAGCTTAAGCCCTGTTCTTTCACAGGAACTTATCTGGTTTCTATCGGCGCCAGCTGCAAACCTTTTCTCCTTAAACCTGTTTAATATAAATTCCTTGTTAACCGAAGCCAGTTTTTTCTCCGGATGCATAAGCGCCGCCGCTACAATAAGTCCTGTTAGTGGATCAGATGAATAAAGACACCATTCCATTTTATTCTCCGGACTTTTTTTTCCTGCATGTGCTTTAATCGCATTAATTATGTCTGTGGAGATTTCTTTTTTAGAGAGAATTTCAGCGGAAACCACTCCATGCTTTTCAAAATCATTCTTAGTTCTTTCATAATCCAAATCATGAAGAAGCCCCGCCAGTGACCACTTTTTTTCATCTTCATCAAAATTAATAGCCAGCTTCCTCATGCATGCCTCTACAGCCAGCATATGCTTAACAAGATTCCCTGATGGCACTTTATCCTTTACCATCTCAAGAGCTTCATCCCGTTTCATAAAGTTCTTTCTCCTTGTACAAATCTTTCAAAAAAACTTTTTTAAACTTTTCTTTTTTAACATTTTCGGCGTCAGTCAGTAAATCTTCAACATTCTTAAAGACTTCATCATTATTCAAAGGCATATCGGCATTTCCTTTTAATTTGATTTTTTCTAAAACATCCCAAACCGAAACATCTTCCTTTCCTTCCGCAGGTCGAAAAAACCGCTCTTTATGATGTTGGGATTCATCTAATATACCGATTTCTTTAAGTTCGTACAATGTTTCATTTACAATCCTGACAAAACCGCCGATCTTTCTTACTATCTCCTGAGCGCTTACTTTTTTCCGGGCTTTACCGGACAATTCATAAACAACCGCTGCCGTTAAAAGCACTATCTTTTCTTTAAGTAACAAACTTATTTTTTCATGCGTTTCCGATTTTTTATATATGTCATAATTTTGAACGGCAAAAGAAACTTCCGCCCCCAAAAGAATAATCATCCAGCTTATATATATCCACATAAATATAAGTACGAGCTGAGAAAAACTGCCATAAATAATATTAAGTTCTGTTGCCCTGTATGCCCATCCCACAAACAATCTCTGGGCAGTGAGCCATAGGAGCCCTGCGATTAGGCCCCCTATCAGGGAAGCAGTCATTCTCACTTTCACATTCGGAAAAACTGTATAAAGCATTGTAAAGCCGGAAAATGCAATAACATAAGGCAAATAACCTCTGCTCACAGGAATAATCCTGCCGGCATAATTTACGGCGACAGTTAACCCCGCTGCCACTAAAACAGGTAGAATTATTACAACAAAAAGATAATATGATATTCTTTTAATGAAATGCCTTTTTTCCTTTATTCCCCATATATCGTTAAAATAATGTTCTATATTTGCAAGAAGAACAGCGGCAAGCTTTAACAAAGCAACCGCGCCGATAATTCCAAGAGCGCTTAAATCTGTTTTATTTACATATTCTATGACCATTTCAGAAGCCTCAGGGTTTAGTAAAAGGTGATTTAAAAATTCAACCCCATAAATATTTTGAACTCCGGTTTCCTTTATCACAACAAACACAAGCGCAAGCAGGGGTACAAGTGCAAGAAGGGTATAATATGTAAGAGAAGAGGCTAAAACATGGCATTTGTCCTTAAAGAAATCATTTATCGTTATCAGCGCAACTTTTAGGGACTTCACTGTCACAGAAACAAAAAATCCGTGCTGAAGTTCATCAACGCCCCATACTTTTTCTTTTAAATAAGATTTGATTTTTTTCACAATATGTTGTTTAAATATAATTTTTTAGACTTTTAACAAATATTCTATTTACCCTAAACACCAAAGAAAGCGGCACATAAAAAAATGCTCCGCTTCCTTTCTAAGTAACAGAATATTCTACAGTATCGGCAGATATGTATTTAATTCGTAGTTGGTTACCTGTTTTCGGTATTTATCCCATTCAATCTTTTTATTTTCAACGAATTTATTAAATACATGCTCTCCCAAGGCACTCCTTAGCATTGTTGAATTTTCCGTAGCCTGTATAGCCTCGATAAGACTGCCCGGCAATAACTTTATTCCTCTTTCTTTTTTTTCCTCATCTGTCAGATGAAAAACATCTATTTCAGTAGGTTCTTCCAAAGTATATTTGTTTTCAATTCCCTCCAATCCTGCAGCAAGCATAACACTGAAAGCCAGATAGGGATTACAGGCCGGATCTGGAAATCTCAATTCAATTCTGGTGGCTTTTTCCTGACCCGGCTTGTACATGGGGACCCTTATTAGGGCAGAACGGTTTTTCTGACCCCAAACCAGATATACTGGGGCCTCATATCCAGGCACCAGGCGCTTGTATGAATTTACCCACTGGTTTGATATTGCACATATTTCTCTTGAATGCTTCATAACTCCGGCGGTGAAATGCTTTGCATCATCAGAAAGGTGGTATTTGTCTTCACCATTGTAGAAAACATTTTTGCCTTTATTAAATAAAGACATGTGAACATGCATCCCGCTTCCGTTTTGCTCATACAGTGGTTTTGGCATAAATGAAGCATAGGCTCCGCTTTGCATGGCTATAGATTTCACTGCCACTTTATATGTTATTACATCATCAGCCATCTCAAGAGCCGGCCCGTATCTGAGATCGATTTCATGCTGACTGGGGGCCACTTCGTGATGTGAATACTCTACCGGTATTCCCATTTCCTGAAGAGCTAAAATGGTATCCCTTCTTAAATCATGCCCCAGATCCAGGGGCATTAAATCAAAATAACCGCCTTCATCCATTATTTCCGGATTGCGGTCATTTTTAAAGTAAAAATATTCAAGCTCAGGACCTACATTAAAGCAGTCATAACCCGCTTCTTCCATTTTTTTAAGATTCTTTCTTAGAATATAGCGGGGGTCTCCTATATAGGGCTTACCATCAGGAGTAAGAATATCGCAAAACATCCTGGCAACTACCGCAGTCTCTTTCGGTCTCCAGGGTAAAATTGTGAATGTTGAAGGATCAGGCTTCCCTATTAAGTCACTCTCATATATTCTGGCAAAGCCCTCTATGGATGAACCATCAAACCCCATACCGTCTTCAAGAGCACCCTCAAGTTCATCGGGTGTAATTGAAAAAGACTTTACCTGCCCTAATATATCTACAAACCATAATTTGATAAACTTAACATCCTTTTCACTTACCAACCTTAACACATCTTCATTAGTGTAATTCCTCTGTCTCATATTTATTTCCTCCTTTTACTGTTTCATACTACATAAAAATTTCGTTTTTGTCATTTTTCAGTATTCTCATACATATTTCCTCTCCTTTTATTTAAAACATTCCTTTCTAAATTTTTTTTATTCTTCTAATAAGCCTGGTGAAAAAACCAAAAGTATAAAAGTATAACCCCGACTTTGGAAGCGGCTTTCAGTCCCTGTTTTATCGCTTTCACTACTAATGATGCCCCTGTCCGACAATCGCCGGCGGCATAAACCCCTCTAACACCGGTTGAGTAATCTCTCGTTTTAATATTCCCCTTATCATCATAATCTACACCAAGTTCCTTAAGAAAAACTTCGTGCTCCGTATGCTCAAAACCTGCCGCTATCAAAACCAGATCAACATCTAATGCGAAACCTGAACCGGAAACCTCTTTCATTTCTGGCCTGCCTTCCCCTTTTTTTTCCCATTTGATCCGGCAGAATCTGGCTCCGGAAACCCTTCCCCTGCTTTCGATGAACTCCTTAGTAAGAACATTCCATTCTCTCTCTACCCCTTCGCGGTGAGAAGATGTCTCTCTTAAAACTGATGGGTAATACGGCCAACTTGGATTCCATGAACTGTCCCATTTTAATGGTTTAGGCATAATCTCATATTGATATACTTTTTTTGCCCCCTGCCTGTTTGCGGTGCCTACGCAATCAGAACCGGTATCCCCTCCCCCGATGACAAGAACATTCTTTCAGGAAGCATCTATTTCCAGGTTTTCGCTTGAACCACACACATATTCGTTTGAAGAAGAAAGGTATTCCATGGCAAAATAAATGCCGTCATATTCTCTACCGGGAATACGTATATCTCTTGGATGAAGAGCTCCTGTTGTTATTATAATGTTGTCATAATTTTTCTGCATATAAGAAGCAGAAACATCTTTTCCTATTCTTATCCCGGTCTCGAATTTCACACCTTCCTTTTTCATTATGTCAAGTCTTCTGTCAATAACCCATTTTTCAAGTTTAAAATCCGGAATCCCGTATCTTAATATGCCCCCGGCTGCAGGAGCTTTTTCGTAAACCGTCACATCAAACCCTCTTCCTGAAAGTTTTGAAGCTGCCGCCAGACCTGCAGGGCCGGAGCCGATAACTGCCGCTTTTTTTCCTGCTCTTCTTTTAATCTTTCGAGGTTGTACCCATCCATTTTCAAAAGCCTTCTCTATAACCGTGTATTCTATATTTCTTATTGTTACAGGAGCATCATTAATAGAAAGAGTACATGAAGCTTCACACAGAGCCGGACATATTCTTCCCGTTATTTCAGGAAAAGGATTTACAGAAGATAGACGCTCATAAGCCTCTCTCCACCTGCCCCCATGAACCAGTTCATTTATCTCAGGGATTAGAATACTCAGAGAACATCCTGTTGAATGACAGAAAGGGATTCCACAATCCAGACACCTCAGAGACTGATTAACAACCTCATCTTCCGGTGGATAAACCTCAACCTCTCTGTAATCGGTTAATCTCTCTTTAACCGGTCTGTATTTTGCGCACCTTCTTTCGTATTTAAGAAAACCGCCAGGCATTCCCATCAACTATACCTCCTCCTTTTCCTTCTTAAACCTGTTGTCGTTAACTCGCCTATCACCCATTCGCCTTATAGCTTTCTTGTAATCGACAGGGAAAACTTTCACAAATTTATCAATCTTCTCTTCCCATTTATCTAAAATTTTCGAAGCATAAGGACTTTTTGTCAAATTAACGTGTTTTTTTATCAGTCTGTAAAGAATCGATAAATCCTGCTTGCCTGTGACAGGCTCAAGAACAACCATATCCAGATTGCACCTTGTGTTAAAAAGACCGTCTTCGTCAAGAACATACGCCAGGCCCCCGCTCATCCCTGCCGCAAAATTTACCCCGGTTTTTCCCAGGACAACAACTTTACCTCCGGTCATATACTCACAGCCATGATCCCCCACACCTTCAACCACTGCTGTTGCTCCGCTGTTTCGCACTGCAAAACGCTCACCCGCGCAGCCATTGATATATGCCTCTCCTGAAGTGGCTCCGAAAAGATTTACATTTCCGGCAATAATATTACGTTGAGGTTTGAATGTCGATCTTCTATCCGGAAAGATTACTATATTACCCCCGGAGAGACCTTTGCCAACATAATCATTTGCATCTCCTTCCAATTTTAATGTCACACCGCGTACGAGAAAAGCACCAAAACTTTGACCTGCCGAACCCCTTAAATTTACTTTTATGGTGTCAGGGGGCAACCCTTTTGCTCCGTATCTTTCTGATATTATGCCGCTTAATTCCGCCCCTACTGAACGGTCCTGGTTTTTTATAGTATAACTAAGAGATGTTTTTTTTCTCTTATCGACAGCTTCTTTTGAATCTTTTATAATCCTCGAATTTACACTGCCTGACAACTCCATGTTTTGTTTTTCTGTGCATCGGACCGATTTTTTACCGTACAAACTGGCATTGTAAAGAACTTTTGAAAAATCCAGGCCTTCCGCTTTCCAGTGCCCTTCGGCCCTTTCACGGTCAATAAAATCAACCCTCCCAACCATTTCGTCAAAACTTCTCAACCCAAGTTCAGCCATTTTTTCTCTAATCTCCCTGGCGAGAAAAATCATATAATTGGAAAGATGTTCCGGCTTTCCTGCAAATCTTTTCCTGAGTTCAGGGTCCTGTGTTGCAATCCCAACCGGACAGGTGTTTGCATGACACTTCCTTACCATAATACAACCTAGTGTTACAAGCACTATAGTTCCGAAACCGAATTCTTCAGCCCCCAGCATGGCGCCTACCATAACATCTTTAGCAGTTCTTATCTGCCCGTCTACCTGAATCCTTATTCTGCTTCTTAACCTGTTACGAATAAGGGTCTGCTGTGTTTCCGACAAACCAATCTCCCACGGAATTCCCGCATGCTTTATTGAAGATAGTGGGGATGCGCCGGTACCCCCGTCTGCGCCGCTTATCAAAACCATGTCTGCCTTTCCTTTTGCTACTCCCGCTGCAACCGTGCCTACCCCCGATTTGCTTACAAGCTTTACAGATACCCTGGCTCGGGTATTCGTATTTTTTATATCATAAATAAGCTGGGCAAGGTCTTCAATTGAATATATATCATGGTGAGGCGGGGGAGATATCAGCATAACACCCGGAGTGGAATTTCTTACACTGGCAATCTCATAATTTACTTTGTGTCCGGGAAGCTGACCGCCCTCGCCCGGCTTAGCGCCCTGAGCCATTTTTATCTGTATTTCTTTTGCATTTATAATATAATTATTTGTCACGCCAAAACGCCCGGAAGCCAATTGCTTAACCATTGACATTGTGCTTTCTGGGTTGTCAAAAGCCGTATAGCGTTTTTCATCTTCACCACCCTCACCCGAATTACTCTGCGCTCCAATACTGTTCATAGCACGGGCAATTGTTTCGTGAGTCTCTCTTGATATACTTCCAAAAGACATGGCGGAAGCATAAAAACGCTTAATAATTGACTCTTCTTTCTCAACTTCTTCTAACGGAACGGGTTTTCTTTTTTTGAAATTAAAAAGGCCTCTCAATGTGCACATATCTTTTGAGCGGTTATTAATTATTGATGAATATTTTTTATAAAGATCATAATCTCCTTCTCTAACCGCTTTCTGAAGAGTTATAACCGCCTCCGGTGTCATGAGGTGATTTTCACCTCCTTTTCTGTAATTATGACTCCCTCCAGAATCGATAATACCTGTATTTTCATTTTTATAAGCCTCTTCATGCCTCATTAAGGTTTCCCTGGCTATAACATCAATACCCGCTCCCTCTATTTGTGAAGTGACGCCTTCAAAATACTCATCCAAAAATTCAGCATTTAATCCAACTGCCTCAAAAAGTTGAGCGCCCCTGTAACTCCTTATAGTTGACACCCCCATTTTAGACATTATTTTAAGAACACCTTTTTTTATGGCCTTTACATAATTATCCATTGCCTTCCGAAGCCTTATTTCTTTCGGCAGATAGCCGTTCTCTTTCATATGAGAAATTGTTTCAAAAGCAAGATATGGGTTTATAGCATTTGCACCGAAACCCATTAATACTGCAAAATCCATCACCCCTCTTACCTCTCCGGTTTCTAAAACAAGCCCCGCAAGGTGCCTCTTACCTTTTCTTATAAGGTAGTTGTTTACGGCGCTTGTTGCCAGCAAAGCCGGAATCGGCGCATTTTTGCTATCTGTATTTCTGTCACTTAATACTACCACCTCTGCCCCGTTGTCTATTTCATGTTCAACTCTTTCACAAATATCCCTTAAGGACCTTCTCATACTGTCCTTACCGGAATCAAATCGAAAGATTATATGAACTTTAGAAGTTTTTAAACCGTTTTTTTCAGCATCCATTAACCGGTTTATATCTTCTCTTAAGAGAACAGGATGAGCAAGTTTAATCTGGCGGCAGTGTTGAGGTGTTTCTGTCAGAAGGTTCCTTTCCCTTCCTATAAAACTCATAAGAGACATTACCAGGCTTTCTCTATAAGGATCTATTGGGGGATTAGTAACCTGAGCAAAGCTCTGTTTAAAATAATGGTAAAGAAGCTTCGGCCTTTCAGATAACACAGATAATGTTTCATCATCTCCCATTGATCCAATTGGTTCCTGTGCATTTATTACCATAGGTTTTATTATTTTATTTAAATCTTCGAATGTATAACCGAAAACTCTGTGTTTCGTTAATATAGAACCGGAATGATTTTTTATTTCTCCGGAAGGCTTTAACATGTCTTTTATTTCAATTTTGTTATTCTCCAGCCACTGCCTGTATGGCCTTTTGCAAAAAACCGAAGCCTTAATTTCACTATCCTTCATTATCCTTGAATTCCTTGTATCAACAAGAATCATTTTTCCGGGCGCAAGCCGGCCTTTTTCCAGCACCTGCCCTTCATCCACAGGAAGCACTCCTGCTTCGGAAGAGAGTATAATCCTGCCGTTTTTTGTTATCACATAGCGGGCAGGCCTTAAACCGTTTCTATCCAGAACCGCTCCAACTTTTACACCATCCGTAAATACTACTGCTGCAGGGCCGTCCCACGGCTCCATAATTGAGGCATGATATTCGTAAAAAGAACGTTTATCCTCACCTGCAGAATACTCTTTACCGAAGGCCTCCGGGATCATCATCATCATTGCATGTTCCGGCCTCCTTCCAGCCGAGAGGAGAAGCTCAAAGACATTATCAAGAACTGCCGAATCGCTTCCCTGCTCATTTATGACGGGAATTGCTTTTTTAATATCTTCACCATAATGTGAAGAACGCAGAGAGCTTTCTCTGGCTTTCATATGATTTATGTTTCCTTTCAGGGTGTTTATTTCACCATTATGAGCAAGACACCGAAAAGGTTGAGCCAGAGGCCAGGAAGGCAGGGTATTTGTACTGTATCTCTGATGAACAATTGCAAAAGTGCTCTTAAAATCACCATCTTTTAAGTCAGGGAAGAATTTTTCAAACTGTTCTGCTAAAAACATTCCTTTATAAACAATAGTCCTAGAAGACATACTTGGTATGTAAAATTCATCAATACTCATTCCCGCTTCTGACATTTCTTTTTCAATAATCCGCCTTAACAAATAAAGTTTTCTTTCTAGAAGGTCTCCGCTTATACCCCCATATTCTATAAATACCTGTTTCATATAAGGCATATTACTGAGGGCAATATCACCTAGCAAACTTGACTCTGCCGGAACTTCTCTGCATCCAATAATATTTGCGTTTTCTTTCTTTACTGCATTATTAATTATCTTCCAGGATTTTTTTCTCTGTTTTTCCCTTTGAGACATGAAAAGAAATCCAACTCCATAAGATCCTTTTTTCGGTAGACTTATATCTGTCTTTTTTCTGAAAAAAACATCGGGGATCTGAAGAGTTATCCCCGCGCCGTCTCCGGTTTTCAAATCGCCGCCTGTGGCACCCCTGTGCTTTAGATTGGATAATATACTGAGCCCATCCCTAACTGTTTTATTCGTTGACTTACCGTCTGGGTTTACTATAAAGCCAACACCACAGCTGTCTTGCTCATTTTTACTGTTATATAGACCCCTGTCAGTTTTCAAAGGGATTCTCCTTTTTAATTTTTATAATTCAAATTTAAGCTTTATGGCAGGCGTTGCCGGTATGACTTCATTGTCATTTGTTATTCTATTTAATATTTTGTTTTTGTCAAAACCTATATGCAAAAGTATAAAAGTATAACCCCGACTTCATAGATTAAAGTTGCCGGATCTTTCAGGCTGGTAGATTATCTCTTCTATTCTTATGCGGCATATTCCCGCAGGAACAGGCCATTCAACTATATCCCCCACTGAATAACCCAAAATTGCAGTGCCCACAGGAGACATTATGGAGATTTTTTCTTCATCCGGGTCAGCATCTTCCGGAAAAACAAGGGTGTAAACCATATCCTCTTTTCTGTCAAGATCTTTCAGGCGGACAGTCGAATTCATGGTTACAGTATTACCAGGAATGTTCTTTGATTCTACAACTTTAGCTCTTACCAGCTCTTTTTTAAGGTTCTGAATATAAACAGGCCCTTTGTATGTAAACTCGTTTGCAATCGTAACAATCTTCTTCAGCCTCTCCAGATCAAACTTTGTTATATAAATACTTCTTTTATCTGACATAATATTCTCCTTCAACTAATTATAATCAAGCATGTATATATAGTATTACATTAACGCAGGAATTTCAATATTATTAGTTAAGATGAATTTGAGTTTATTTGTTTGCGTCAAACAACTCCGTAAGCGAGCATAGCTTTTGCAACCTTCAGAAATCCGGCAATATTGGCTCCGGCTTCATAGTCTCCCGGCTTTCCAAACTCTTCCGCTGCTCCAAGAGCAGTTTTATGAATATTTTTCATAATATTTACTAACTTTGAATCAACTTCCTTTCGGCTCCACATGTATTTGAGTGTATTCTGACTCATCTCCAGGCCGGAGACCGAAACACCGCCGGCATTAGCAGCTTTACCGGGACCGTACATTATACCGTTTTCTTTGTATATCCTTGTCGCATCCGATGTTGAGGGCATATTGGCTCCCTCTGCAACACAGATACATCCGTTATCTACAAGAGCCTGAGCATGCTCAGCGTTAATCTCATTCTGAGTTGCGCACGGAAGAGCTATATCAACCTTTATCCCTTCAGATTTAATCGCATCCCAGACACTACTTCCCCTTAAACACATTACAGAATATTTATCCGCAAACTCGTGAATTCTACCTCTTTTCTCATTTTTCAAAGTCTTAACATATTCAATTTTTTCGTTGTCGAGTCCCTCCTCATCAACAATAGTTGAACCGGAATCGCAAAGAGTTATCACTTTCCCCCCCATCTGTGTTACCTTTTCCGCAGTATACTGAGCAACATTTCCGGCCCCGCTTATGGCAACAGTTTTATTTTTCAAATCCAGCCCCCGGGTAGCCAGCATCTCGGATACAAAATAAACAAGCCCGTACCCTGTGGCTTCAGGCCTTATTAAACTGCCCCCCCATCCCTTTCCCTTACCGGTTAATACACCGGTATGCTCATTGACCACCTTTTTATAATACCCGTAAAGATAACCGATTTCCCTTGCACCCACGCCTATATCACCCGCCGGGACATCTGTATTTTCCCCAATATGTCTGTATAATTCTCTCATATAAGCCTGGCAGAAATTCATCATGTCTATATCATTCTTTCCCTTGGGATCCATATCCGCTCCCCCTTTTCCCCCTCCCATGGGAAGAGTGGTAAGCGCATTTTTAAATATCTGCTCAAAGCCTAAGAACTTCACTATACCCAGATTCACAGAAGGGTGAAATCTTAATCCCCCCTTATAAGGCCCCAGGGCATTATTAAACTGAACTCTATATCCCCTGTTTACATGTACATCTCCATTTGCACCTACCCAAGGAACCCTGAAAATAACTGCGCGGTCAGGCTCTACAATTCTTTCTAGTATTTTCTCTTTTCTGATTTCCGGGTATTTACCTATTACAGGCTCTATTGATTCAAAAACCTCAGCTACTGACTGATTAAACTCATCCTGCCCACTATTATTCTCTTTAATTTTAGCTATCAATTCTTCAATATAACTGCTCATTTTTATAAGTATCCTTTCATTTGATTATATTTATTTCTTTAAAATATAAATTTTTCTTGTTAAGAATCTTTATTTAAATATTATTTTTTTAATCTTGTTTGTCAATTTCAGGCCGGTTTATTTTTCCAGCAAGTAACTGAAAAGACTACCCTTTTTTCCTTCTCGCCGGAATCCTTAAAACAACCTCTGTTCCGCAATCATAACTGCTTTCGATGTCAATATTGCCACCGTGGTTTTCTACAATGTCTTTCACAACCGGCAGCCCTAATCCCAACCCTCTGGTTTTAGTTGTATATAGAGGAATAAACATGTTTTTCTTCGTGTTTTCAGACATACCCTGACCATCATCAGAAACCTTTATAAGAATCTGTGAATCTTCTTTTTCAGTTTTAATATTAATCTCACCTTTTTTTTCAATCGAGGATACTGAATTTTCCAGAATATTTTTTAAGGCCTGCTGTAATTTATCAGGATCCGCATAAATTTTGCAGGTTTCTCTGCTCAATTTAGATTTTAAAGATATTCTCTCTGGAATAGTTGCTGAATCAAGCGCTTTTTCTACTATTTTAGCAAGTGAAACTTCTTTTTTATTTAACTTTTCTTTTTTTGAGAAATTCAATAAATCAGATAATATGTTTTCTGCGGTTCTTACCTCATCATTCAAAGTATCAATATACTCATCTGCTGTGGGATCTTCAATATTCACATATTTCTTTAAAAAAAACGCCACGTTTTTAATACTTCCCAAGGGGTTTCTCAATTCATGCCCTACGCTTGATGCAATCTTACCTATCATAGAAAGCCCTTCTTTTCTAATAAGTTCTTTTTTTACTTTCAAATACTTTATATTTGCTTTCTCCAATTCTTTGTTTTTCTCTTCAAGCTGTCTGACATACTGCTCTTTTTCCTTGTTCAAGCGAATATATCTTATGTTTTTGTTTATAACATGTATAAAATCATTTGTTTCAAAAGGTTTTAAAAGATAATCCGAAGCCTGCATCTTAATTGCTTTTACAGGAGCTTCCTCGCTTGCTTGACCGGCAATAATTATTACTCTAATTTTTTTATCATCGTCCTGAGTTCTTCTTGCCTTTTCAATAAACTCAATTCCATCCATTTCGGGCATCTTTACATTAGCGACTATGAGATCATAAGGTTTTTGTTTTAATAATTTTAATGCTTCGCGGCAGTTATCAACGCCGTCAACAGAAAACCCCTCGCTTTTCACCACCTTTTCCATACTGCTTAATAAAAGCTTATCATCATCCAGTAAAAGTATTTTTTCATTCATTTTATTACCTCATTTACACTTTGTTTTATTAGAATCCCTGCCAGTTCATTTTAATTTATACAAAAATAATAAAAAACCACTGCCTACTTTGGAATCTAAACTTACCTCTTCCTTTTGCCCCTTAATTTTCACATAAAAAGACCCCGATTTTCCACCAACCGGGAACTCTAAAAATGCACCATACTTAAAAGGTTAACGCTTTTATAATTTAAATAAAACCTTTTTATTTAATATTCAGTTTTTCCATAACCTTGAATACATGTTCAAAACTGTAGGGTTTTACGATATACCAGTCAGCATCTTTTTTCATAGCTTCGTCAAAATCATCCCCCATATCTTTCCCGGTTAACATAACAATTTTTATATCTTTTGTTTCTTTATCCGATTTCAATTTTTCACACATTTCATAACCATCCATACCAGGCATCTTTATATCCAGAAAAATTAAATCCGGCTTTAACTCCTTGGCTTTTATCAACCCCACCTCTCCGTCATAAGCAGTAATAACATCATACCCTTCTTTCAGTAAAACCCCTTTTAATGTTTTTACCTGAATCTTATTATCATCTACAATTAATATTTTATTCATTTTATTCGTCCTTGTTTTCTACAATATCCCTTATCATTTCCAAAAGCTTAGAAGTTTTAAACGGTTTTACCAGACAGGTATAATCTCCTTGTTTTATCTCTTCCATAAGCTTGCGGTCCTTAGCGTAAGCGGTCATCATTATTACTTTCTTTTCAGGATTTTCTCTCCTGATTTTCTCATATATCTTTATTCCGCTTATATCCGGAAGTTTTATGTCCAGTAAAACTGCTTTACAGTCATCATCCTTCATTAATTCAAGCGCCTTTCTTCCATCTTCTGCCTCTTTTACCGAATAACCAGCGCTTCTTAATGTATCAGAAAGCATGTTTCTGAAGTACGTTTCATCATCTACAACAAGTATCTTTTTCTTTTTTTTGCCGCCCTTTTTTAAGTTGCCCTTTATAATATCTTCAATTGTGTTTTTCAGTTCCTCTAAATCTAAAGGTTTTTCAAAAAACTTCCTTGCTCCCAAAGAAAGCCCCTTCTCAATCTCTTCATTGTTTTTATATCCGCTGACAAGAATAACCTCGGGCTTTTTCTCTGAATTCTTCATCATTTCATTTATTTTTTCCATTGTCTGAGAACCGCTCAATCCCGGCATTATACAATCAAGAATTATCACATCAGGCAACTTTCTCTCAATAGCCTTCAAAGCTTTATCACCATTTTCAACATTAATTGCCTTGAAACCCGCATGTTCAAGATTATATTTCATGGTTGTTCTGAAATTTAAATCATCGTCAACAACTAAAACAATGTTTCTTGAATCAATATCCTCAAGCGATTCTATCAAATCTTTCATATCAAAAGGTTTATCTATTACATTATACGCGCCTTCATTTAAGGCCTCTTTCTTTAAATCTTCCAAAGCGTAAGCGGTCATCATTATAACAGTTGTTTCAGGACTTATATTCTTTAACTTTTTGAAGGTTTCCACCCCGTTTATTCCCGGCATCCTTATATCTACCAAAGCTATATCATAAGATGACTTTTTCACCGCCTCCAGGGCCTTGTACCCGTTCTCCATAACATCTACATTATAGCCTTCTTTTTTTAAAATACCCGCAATTGTCACATGAATACTTTTGTCATCATCAACAATTAATATTTTACTCATTTGCTCCAAATCTCCTTGTATTTTACGTTTTCACTCTATACCCTATCCTGTTTACATAACTAACACAATTAGCCTATTTGTTCAAATCATCACCTTTACTTAACTTTATTTTTTATAACCCTTAAAATATCAGAAAGGCCGAAAGGTTTTATCAAATAAGCGCATCCCCTTTTTTCAATTTCTCTTATCAACTCATCATCCCTGGCATATCCAGTCATCATTATAATCTTTTTCTCAGGATAATTTGTTTTTATTTTTTCATATACATCAAAACCGCTTATATCCGGGAGTCTAACATCAAGAAGGATAACCATGCATTCATTCTCGGCACCAAGCTCGATGGCCTTTTTCCCGTTTTCCGCCTCTTTTACAAAATACCCCGCATTCCTTAATGTTTCTACAAGCATGTTTCTAAAATACGTCTCATCATCTACCACTAAAACACTGCCTGTTTTCCTTTTTTCACCTTCAGTTCTGCCGGACAATGTTTTTTCTATGTTTTCTTTTAATTCTCCTATATTTATAGGTTTCTCAAAAAACTTCTTTGCTCCCAGTGACAGCGCCTTCGCAATCTCTTCGTTGTTTTTATATCCGCTGACAAGAATGACTTCAGGTTTCTTTCCGGATTTATGTACAATTTGATTCATCTTCTGAAGAGTCTGTGAGCCGCTCATGCCGGGCATTATACAATCAAGAATTACGACATCAGGCAGTTTCCTTTTTATTATTTTCAATGCCCTGCTGCCATCTTCAGCATTAATGGTTTTAAACCCCTGGCTTTCAAGATTATATTTTAAAGTTTTTCTGAAGTTCATATCATCATCTACAACCAAAACAATGTTTTTTGAATCTATTTTTTTCAATACTTCTATCATTTTTCTCATATCAAAGGGTTTATCAATTACTTTATATGCGCCTTCATCAAGTGCTTCTTTTTTTAAATCTTGCACAGCATATGCAGTCATCATTATTACAGTTGTTTCAGGGCTTATCTCTTTTAATTTTTTAAATGTTTCCACCCCGTTTATTCCCGGCATCCTTATATCTATCAGGGCTATATCATAAGATGATTTTTTTACCGCCTCCAGGGCCTTATATCCGTTCTCCATTATATCTACTTCATATCCCTCTTTTCTCAAAATTCCTGCTATCGTTACATGAATACTTCTATCGTCATCAACTACTAGTACTTTTGACATCTGCTCCCTCTTTCACAACTATCATAAATATTGTTCCCTTACCTTTTTCTGTTTTAACCTTCAACTCCCACTTATGGGCGTCAATAATGTCTTTTATTATTGACATACCAAGACCTATGCCTCCTGACTTTGTGGTATAAAGGGGTTCGAAAAGCTTTCTTTTTGTCTCTTCGTCCATACCTTTCCCAGTATCCATAACATAAATATTGATTCCGTAAGATTTGCGCTCAGTTTTTATTTTAATTTTACCTGAACCCTCTATTGCCTGCACGGCATTTTTTACTAAATTTTTCAGTAACTGTTCGAATTTTAAAGGATCAGCTAAAATCAATTCTGCTTCCGGAGAAATTTCCCTTGAGATTTCCACTTTTTTTTCTTCCTTGTGTTCTTTTATAATCTCATCTAAAACATTATTTATATTCACTTTTGAGAGTTTTATTTTAGTTGTTCTTGAAAAATCCATTAATGATGTTACTATTTCATTAACTCTTCTAATCTCCTTTTTAACTATCTGAATGTTTTTCTTTGTAGGATCATCACTTATTTCTCCGTATTTATCTATGTAATAAACTGCGTTTTTTATACTTGAAAGAGGATTTCTTATTTCATGACCTACGGAACCTGTAAGCCTTCCAATCATCGCCAGTTTCTCATGTTTCTTAAGTTTTTCACGCATTTCTGCTTTAACCAGCCTTTCACGCATTTTCGCCTGCCGCTTGTATAGTTTCTGCAATTCATTGTTCTTTTTTATTGTTTCTCTCATATCTCGTGCAATATAAACAATACCGGCCAGTTCCCCGCTTTTTCCGCGAACAATCGCCCCGGAGAGACTCACAGGAATATTTTCTCCGTATTTTGACTTATAGGTTATATTCTGTTTTCTTATGGAGCCATCCCTGAACAATCTTTCCAGCACCGTTTTCCGGAATAAATCTTCGGATTCCCGTATTATCATCTTTGTTGTTTTCCCTATAAGCTCTTCTTTTTTATATCCAAGAAGCTCAAGAGTAGCCTTGTTTGCGGCAGCTATTCTTCCATCCGTATCTTCCAGAATAAGCGAATCTGCCATGGAATATATAATATCAGAAGCAGCGGATTCGGGTGTAATACTCATAAGCCCGTATTTTGTTATAGAATAAACAAGCCCTCCTGCCCATATGATAGAAAGAATAGCTCCTATGGGAGGTATCTTGTAAAACTCCATATAGACCAGCAGGGCATCAGTAACCGACCCTCCAATAAACGGAATTAAAGCAGTAAGGAATATTATCTCTGACTGCTTTTTTCTATGCAGATATTTTGTTCTTTTTCGATAAATCCATAACAACAATAGAGAAATCAGAACAAATGCTATGTAGTACCAAAAAAATACTTTCGGCCAATAGGTCTGTGACCATATGGCCCCCCAGCCATAGTAAGTATTCACAAAACCAGCAACAATAAAACCCCTCCACTGCATAAATATAAGAAGCAGCGGGATCATGAAAATCAAAACCGGAAATGCCTTAATATCTTTAAAAGATCTTTTCTTTCCGGAAAACATAATTACGAACCATAAGCAACCGCTGGGAAATCCCAGCCAGCCGAACGAACTTATATTCATCCAAAACATTGCCGAGCTGCTGGTATCTGCAGAATGCATTAAGGAAAACCCCAGGTTCCATATGGCAAAACATAATATTAGCAATGAACATGACCGGTTTAATTTAGATTTCGGGTTTTTTACAATAACAGCTATAAGCAATATCAAAAATATATTGAATATAACCAAATGTGTGACAGATAAAAAATTCATTATTCCGGCTTTTTTTCCTTTACTTCTTCAGCTGCGTTCTCCTCAATTTTGATTTTTACTTCAGTACCCTTGTCCTTTTCAGAAATAACTTCCAATTCCCAACCATGTGCATTTATAATATCCTTTATTATAGACATCCCCAGGCCTATTCCAGTCTGTTTTGTGGTATATAGAGGTTCAAAAAGTTTCTTTTTGGTCTCTTCATCCATGCCTTTTCCGTTGTCTATTACATATATGTTTTCATACGAAGATTTTTTTTCTGTCTTTATTTTTATAAAGCCTGAATCTTCTATAGCCTGAAAGGCGTTTTTTACCAGATTTTTTAATAGCTGCTTGAATTTCAAGGGATCGGCCTGAATTATCCGGGCATCCGGGGAAATTTCTTTTATAATCTTAATTTCTTCTCTTTCCTTAATGCTCTTTAATACCTTGTCTATCGTTTCTTCTACATTTATTTCTTTGCGTTCAACCTTCGTTGTCCTGGAAAAATCCATTAATGAAGATACAATTTCCTGAACATGATTTACTTCTTCAGTAAGAATATTTACATATTCTTTCAAGTGACCTTCACCAGGATTTCCATAATTATTAATATAGTAAACGGCATTACGGATACTTGCCAGAGGCGTCCTTATTTCATGGCCGACGGAGCCTGTCAACCTACCGATCATTGCAAGTTTTTCATGTTTATCCAGTTTTTCTTTCATCCGCGCCTTCACAAGCTTCTCTTTCATCCGGGCCTGACGGTCATAAAGTTCTTTCAGCTCCCTGTTTTTCTTTATATTTTCTCTCATATCCCTGGCAATATATACTATCCCAACCAGATCCCCTTCTTTATCATGCACTAAAGAACCGGAAAGACTTACCGGTATGTCAACTCCTCCCTTTGTCCTGTATATCATATCGTGTTTTTTTACTGAACTCTGACTCATCAATTTCTGCAAAATCGTTCCTTTAAACAATTCTTCTTCTGTCTCCTTAAAGAGCATTTTTGTGTGTTTGCCGACAATTTCTTCCTTCTCATAACCAAGCATATCCGTGGTTGCTTTATTAGCAGTAACGATAATTCCCTCCAGATCTACCAGAATGAGTGAATCAGCCATGGAATAAAGGATATCTGAGGCCGCAGTTTCCGGGGTAATACTCATAAACCCATATTTATTAACTGCATATACCAACCCGCCTGCCCATATCATTGTAAAAACAGAAGCAAGAGGGGGAACCGACACAATACCAAGTTGGGGTAGCATTATATCTGTTGTAAAACCAAGAAAAAAAGTTATAAATACCGAAGCTATAATAATTGCAACCTGTTTTCGCTTGAAATACAGCTCGCTTTTCTTTCTGTACTTCAATAAAAGCATAAATGAAATCATCATTGATAGGAGAACATATATTACAAAAACAACCGGCCATATCGAACTTGCCCAGATATTATGCCAGCCATATGGCACCTCCATAAGATCTTCTATAAGAAATCCGGACCATTGCATATAAACAAGCCCAGCTGTAATTAGAATTATTAATATATAGAAAAAACTGCTTTTTAAAACTTTTTCTTTTTTGGTGAAAATAAGTGATTGCCATAATAAGACACCCGAAAATCCGATCCATCCAAAAGACCCTATATTCTGCCAAAGCATAGCACTGCTTCTTAAGCCTGAACTATGCATAAAAGCATCTGCAAAATTCCACAATGCAAAACACATGACAAAAAGGGCGCTTACCCTGTTTATTCTTGAACGGGAATTTTTCATCAGAACAAAAAACACCAGCCAGGTATAAACGGTAAAGGCAAAAAGATGTATAAATGACATTATTCTCATATTACTTTTTTTTCTTTTTTATTTCGTTATATATGTTACATTCATTTTTCATTTTCTTCAACGATTATAATAAATTTTGTACCGGTGCCTTTTTGGCTCTCCACTTTTATATTCCATTTATGAGCATCCACTATGTCTTTTACTATTGCCATTCCCAAACCTACCCCTGTAGATTTGGTAGTATAAAGCGGGTCAAAAAGTCTACTTCTCATTTCATCCCCCATTCCCTCACCTGTATCTTCAACAACCATAATTATTCCGCTATTTGTTTTCTCTGTTTTTATACAAACTTTCCCGGTTTCAGTTATTGATTGGCATGAGTTTTTAAATAAATTCTCTAATAGCTGTTTTAATTTTACAAAATCAGCATTTACCCTATCCGCTTCCGGAGGAATATTTTTAACAATTTTAATACTCTTTTCGATTTTCAGCGAACTTATGACTTCATCAACCACTTCTGTTATTCTTACTTCTTGAATATCCAGTTTTGTGGATCTGGAAAAATCCATCAAGGACTCAGCTATTTCCTGTATATGATCAACCTCTTTAGAAAGAATATCAAGATATTCACCTGATCTGCCCCCTAGTTCACTTCCGTATTTTTTTAGATAATATATTGCATTTTTAATACTTGATAAGGGTGTTCTTACCTCATGCCCTACGGAACCCGTCAATCTGCCTATCATTGCGAGCTTTTCCTGCCTCTTCAGTTTCTCTTTCATCTTGGCTTCAATTAGCTTTTCCCTCATATTCGCCTGATGCTTATACAGCTCTTCCACTTCTTTATTCTTTTTTATAATTTCTCTCATATCTCTGGCAATATAAAGCACCCCTGCCATCTCGCCCCGGCTGCCGCGAACTATTGATCCTGACAAATTTACCGGTATCACCTTGCCTCTTTTCGTTTGAAAAGCCATATCTTTTTTTCTGACTGAACCCTGATTTACAAGCTGAACCAAAATAGTTTCCCTGAAAAGTTCCTCATGAGGTTCTTTGAAAAGCACGCTTGAGGGTTTTCCTATTATCTCCTGCCTGCTGTATCCGAGCAAACTCAGCGTGGTCTTGTTTACCGTAACAATATTTCCTTCAAAATTGCATAGTATTAAAGCATCTGCCATCGAATATATTATATCCGAAGCGGCAGTTTCGGGAGTTATGCTGAGAAAACCGTACCTGTAAATCCCGTAAACCATTCCTATGCCCCAAATAACGGAAAAAGCTGAAGCCATTGTCGGAATCGAATAAATACCCCTTCGGGGGAGTATAACATCTGTTACCGTTCCAAGAAGAAAAACAATAATCACTGAATATATGATAGTCATAACCTGCTTTTTTCTATATACAGAAACAGCCTGGTTTTTGTATTTATTCAGCAAACTGAATGAAAAAAACAAAAACAAAGTATAATATGAGAAATAGACTGTGGGCCATATAGAATCAGACCATACATTATTCCAGCCCAAAAGACACTTTTCGAAGCTTTCAATCATATTTCCGCTCCACTGCATGTATATTAAAAATGAAGGGATTAAAATTAAAACAATATAAATGAATTTTTTTTGAAGAATCTTTTTCCTCTCCGTAAGAACACAAGTCTGGCATAAAAAAAGACTCGGAAAACCGATCCAGCCAACAGCACCTATATTAAGCCACAAGATTACATTTTCAGAAAATTCACTTATTAATATGGATAAACTCCAAATAATCATCGAAAAAACAAAGAAGGCGGTGACTCTGTTGAGTTTTGATTTATGTTTTTTTCTAATAACAAAAACCAGTAGAAACACAAAATTCAAAAAGACAATATATCTTACTGCCTGCAAATAAATCATAAATAAATAAACCTCTTACTATGCATCGCCTATTACTTTTCTTTTAATAATACTTTCTTCCTTTTTAATCACAAACTCAGTTCCCCGGTCTTTTTTACTCCTTATAGTAAAATCCCAGCCATGGGCTTCAATAATATCCTTCGCAATGGATAATCCCAGCCCGATACCATTAACTTTTGTAGTATATAAAGGTTTGAAAATATGATTGATCTCTTTTTCATCGATACCTTTACCGTCATCTATTACATAGATACATTTTCCGGAAATACTCTTCTCGGTCTTAATAATAATTTTTCCGCTTCCTTCAATTGCCTGCATGGAATTCTTAATCAAACAGTTTAACAATTCCTCAAACTTTGCAGGATCCGCAACAATTGTATCAGCATCAGAAGCTATCTTTTTAATTACATCAATTTTTTCATCTTTTTTAATGGAATTAAGAACCTTATCTAATGCCTTCTTAATTTCAACTTTCGAACAATCTATTTGTTTCGAATAAGCAAAGCTTAAAAGTGAATTAACTATATTCTCAATTTTATATGATTCATTAATTAGTATATTTATAAACCCCCTTGAATCCTGATCCTCAACCTGTCCATATCTGTTTAAATAAAAAGCAGTATTCCTTATACTCGATAAAGGAGCCTTTATTTCATGGCCTACAGAATCCGCCAGCCTCCCTATCATTGCCATTTTCTCGTTTTTAATTAATTTTTCGCGCAGCATAGCCTGCTGACTGTAAGATTCTTTCAACTGTTTTGTTTTTCTTATTATATCCCTCATGTCATGAGCAACAAAAACAACGCCAAAAACTCCGCCATCTATTCCCTTTACAATGGTGCTGGATAATGTAACGGGAATATTTTTCCCTTTCTTTGCTTTTAAAAACGTTCTCTTATTTTTAAAATTGTGATTCTCTTTAAATAAATCACCTTTACCGCCAAAAAGAGATTCATAGTGTTTTCCGTATAATTCGTTTTTTCTGTAACCCAGCATTTCGCAGGCAGCCTCATTTACTTTCACTATTTCCCCGTCGTAGTTTACCAGAACAAGAGAATCCGACATTGAAGATACTATATCATCCGCAGCAGAGGCGGGGTTTATACTCATAAAACCGTATTTTGTTACCGCATATACAATCCCTCCGGCAAGAATAAGGGAATGCATGGCCCCCAGCGGCGGAATAACATATAAATCCATCTTTGGCAGAACAATATCGGTAATTGTAGTCAAAAGCATAGCGAGCAAAACAGAAATGAAAATAATTTTTGCCTGTTTCTTTTTATACAATGAATTCTCCCGCTTAATAAACCTGATCAATAAAATAAGCCCCAGCGATATAAACAAAAAATAATATACATAAAAAAGCACCGGCCATACAGATCTTCCCCATATATTGTTCCAGCCATATCCGCGAAGAATAAAATCACTTATCAGCCTTCCTCTGAACTGTTTGTAAATAAAAAGAGCAGGAAGCGGAATTAATATCAAGCCCAATTCAGCCTTTCTTAATCTCTTATATATTCCTGTGTAAACAAAAACAAGAAACAGAAAAGCACTTGATAGCATTATCCATCCAAAAGAACTCACGCTCTGCCATATAAATGCAGCTTCAGGGGTTTTTGCACTTCTAACAAAAGCAGCCCCGAAATTCCAAAAGGCAAGGCAACCTACAACTAATGCGCAGGATATATTTAAAACTGCCCTGTTATTTTTTGACAGAACAAAAACAACAATCCATATATATAAAGTTAAAGCGCAAATATGAATAAGAGCTATTATTCTCACGGTGTTTTCCTACTCACTACCAGCAAATATTCCAGCTACCCCATTTTAAGCGCAATTTTTGCGCCTGTTCCATTCTTATTATCAAGTGCAACCTCCCATCCATGAGCATCTGCTATTCCCTTTACAATGGCTAATCCCAACCCTATCCCACTGATTTTGGTTGTAAATAGCGGTTTAAATACTTTTTCCATATCTTTTTCATCAAAGCCCGTTCCGGAATCTTCTATAAACATGTATTTTCCACGTTCCGTTTCTTCCATATTTATTTTTACTTTACCCTCACCTTCAATTGCCTGAAGAGCATTTTTTATCAGGTTAGAAAACAAAAGCTCCATTTTTCCTGGATCTGCTGATATTTTAGAAATTGACCGCGGAATGTTTTTAATTATTTTCACACCCTCGTCTATGCTAAGCGAATTAATTACTTTTGAAAGTCTTTCGTCTATATCAACCTCTGAGCATTTTATATCCGAAGCATGGGCATAATTCAGCAATGAATCTACAATGTTTTCAGCTCTTTCAATCTCACTAACAAGTATTTTCAAAAAATTCTTCGAATCCTCATCCTTTACCGTACCGTAACGCTCCAAATAAAAAGCAGTATTTCTCATACTGGACAAGGGAGTTCTGATTTCATGCCCAACTGCCCCCGCAAGCCTACCGATTATTGCCATTTTTTCGTTTCTAATTAATTTTTCTCTAAGCTCTGCATGGTGTCTGTAAGACTCCTCCAACTGCCGGTTTTTCTCTACTATTTCCCTCATGTCATGAGCAATGCATATCACTCCAACTATCTCACCTTCCCGGTTTCTTATTACAGAGCTTGAAAAAGACACCGGCAACTTTTTCCTTTCCTTAGTGGTTAAAGATACTCTTAGATCCCTTATTTCTCTTTTCAAAAGCTGCCTTTTTAAACCCTCATCACTAAACATATTGTCATCGTCCTCAAAGAAAAAAGATGCTGATTTTCCTTTAAGTTCGTTGGAATTATAACCCGAGAGTTTTTCTGCCGCTTCGTTTGAAGAAACTATTATCCCGTAAGGATCCATTAGTACAAGAGCATCACTCATAGAAGACAGAATATCTGAAGCAGCGACAGCAGGATTTATGTTTAAAAGACCGCATCGCGTTATTGCATATACAACCCCACCGACCCAAATAAAAGTAAACAGCGGAGCCACAGAAGGAAAAGAGTAGATATCTAATCCGGGTACTAGAATATTCGTTAGACAGCCCAGAAATAGAGTGAATACAGCCGAGATAAAGATTATATCCACCTGTTTTCTCTTATATTTTAGTTTTAAACCCTTTCTATATTTATAAAGAAGAAAAAAAGCTACTCCATTATAAGCAAGCAAATAAACATAGTATATATAAGCCCACAGCGTTTCTCCCCAGACAATCCCCCTTCCATATTGAGTATCGACAAAATTCGCAATAATATTTCCTCTCCATTGCATATAAAATATTACTGCAGAAGGAATACTGAGAACCAGAGGAGCCGCATATCCTCTGTTAAATACCCCTTTCTTTTTTGTGAACATTAAAACTAACCACAAAAAAAACGCAGGGAAAAACGCCCAGCCAAAGGAGCTTATTCTCGCCCACAGAAAAACTTCATTTATTGATTCAACTCCGTGAACAAATGAATCACCGAAATTCCATAAAGCAAAACAAAGAATCAATGCAGCCGAGGCCTGATTAATTTTAGATTTGGGGTTTTTCACAAGAACAAAAACCACCAGGGAAAAACATACTGTAAAATTAAAAAAATGAAGAAAGGATAATGTGTTCATTTAATTAACCTTTTACAGTTCATTGTTTCCTTGTAATTATTTTTTTCAACCTATCTAAAAGCTTTTCTACATCTACAGGTTTTGTAAAGAAGTCATTTACCTCTTCCCTTATTGCCTCTATAGCCACTTCTAATGAAGCATGCCCGCTTAAAAAGACTACTTCCGTATCAGAAACTTCCCTGATTTTCCGAACAACCTCTATTCCGGTGATGTCAGGCAGCTTGTAATCCACAATCGCGATACTATATATTCCCTTTTTTACTTTCTCTACCGCATCTTTTCCGTTGTATACAGATTCAACTAAATACCCTTCATTTTTTAATATTTTTGTCAATGTCATATTTTGATTTCTATCATCCTCAACAAGAATAATATTTTTTGAATTATCTTCGGCAATTTTATTTCTTGCTATTTCAACATTTTTTATAATATCATTTATATCCATAGGCTTAGAAAGGCAGTTTATCGAATCATACTGTATTGCCTTACGGGCGACATCCTCACTGTATTTCCCAGTAAACATAATTATGCAGGTATCAGGATATGATTCTTTTATATCTTCTATAATCTTCGACCCATCAAATTCGGGCATATGCATATCAAGAAGCATTACATCAACTTTGTTCTCACCAATTAAATCTATTGAATCCTCATTTTTATACATAATGACCTCATATTTATGCTCTTTAAGTTGACTTTGCAGTAGTTTAGTGTCCGTATTTTCGTCATTAATCACAATAACAAGGGGGGCTTTCAATGCCTCAAATATAGTATCAAGAAGCTTTTTAACCTCAAAAGGTTTCTTAACGACATCATAAGCCCCTTCCTTTATGGTATCATCAATCATCTTTCTTGAAGCTCCGGCTGTCATCATTATCACGGTCGACGCCGGTGAAACTTTCTTAATTCTTTTAAGTGTCTCAACCCCGTTTATTCCCGGCATATTAATATCACATAAAATAACGCTGTAAAAGTTTCTCTTTGCCAGTTCTATTGCTTTGTATCCACTGTCAACCACAATCGCTCCGTATCCGTAAGATTCGAGTATATCCGGCAAAAACATTATTGTATTTACATCATCATCAACGAGTAAAATTTTGTTCTTCAGTCTTATTCTCCTTAATTCACTTAAGCTGACTTACCGCGCCGGTAATTTTCCTCCCTTTTCCCCGTAAAATCGAAATTTCATAAATTCCAATCTAAAAACTAACTTTGCGTTTATAGTTCTATATCCTTTTAAATCAGTTTTTAACTTTTTATTTATATTTTGGAGCATCTTTTTTGCGGAAATTATATGTGTAAGTTTTTTTTTCTTCAGAAAAGACATATACGGATTTTGCCTGTGCTTATTCTAAATTTCATTGTTTTTCCCTGTTTATATTACTTTATATGTAATATTAACATAAAAATTAGAATAATTCTATGTATTTATAGTTTTTCGTTAAAGATGTGAGTTGTAACTTTTTAATACTTATTATTTTAGGACTGTTTTTATTCTTCTCTGAAGAGATCCAGAAATCTGTCTTCATAATGTTCGTAAAGATCCCAGCGATCAAGCTCTTGTTTAAGTTTATCCACTTTGCCTTTATCCTTCTTAGCCTCTCCAAAAAGCTTTTCAATTTTTTCCATAATATAAGCTGGAATCTGCTCTTCTTCTTCGCTTAAAACCTCTTTTTCCTGATCAGAAAGAACTGTATTTGACACTGATCTTATCTTTTCCTCTATCAACCCCATATTCTCTTCCATTTTTCTGCTTTCATTTTCAAGCTCTGTTTTGTCCAGCTCTGCTCCTAGAATCTGCTCCCACACCCTGACTAAAGCCAGAGAGGATTTTGGATTTGGTATTGTAACAGCATATATAGGCATTGTTGCAAGCAGACAGGCGGCATCTATACTTCGTCTTGCCGCGAATCCTATAAGTGTTCCATTCATTCCGGTTATCTGCCCGTCACTAAGGGCTTCCACCCCGTATACTTCAAGCTCCTCCATTAAACTGCTTTTATTTGCCGCTCCGTAAACAACCGAAGAGTTACGCGAACTTAGATTACTCGCATAAGCGGCGCCTGTATAAATCTGATTTACATTGTACCTTAACGCTATATCCAATACAGCAAAGATCACTTCAGCAGCAGCATTTCCCGAGAGTTGCGCTTCACCCTCAAGTATTATTATCTCAGGATCTTCAGTGTAAAAGAACCGGCATACCGGCTGCTTGGGCAATGTCGCCACTCCGTTTTTTATCTTTACCACATCCGGAGAAAAATATTTACTTAAATCAATTTTCGCGAACATTTTTGCGCCGGTTTTCTGCCGCATATAATCTACAGCCCTTAATCCCACATGACCCATTCCGGGCCACCCGGCCAGTAAAACAGGTTTTTTAGTTTCAATTTTTCTAAGTATTTCTACATTCATATTATTAATAATTTAACATCTTTTAATTTAAATTTCAAACTACTTTTCACAAAACCCCTTTTCACAAAACCCCCTCTTCCACAAATTTTTCTCCTTCAAGTTTAACAGTCTTGCGCTTTCTCCACCAGATAAGCTGCCTTCTGGCATAATTTCTGGTATTCTTTTTTATTCTTTCCGTGGCCTCGGGCAATGAAATCCCCCCTTTTATGAAAGATAGCATCTCTTTGTAACCTACACCTTCAAATACAGGCGCCGACTCTCCCCATTTGTTATAAATCATTTTCACCTCATCTAACAAACCTTTTTTCAGCATATAGTCTACTCTATAATTAATGTTATTATAAAGCCTTTCTCTTTTCCAAGTTATCTGAAGAGGTATAAATTTAAACGGCGGCGGTTTTGTTTCAGCCAAAAAACCACTCATTTTTCTGCCGGTATGAATCACCACACCCAAAGCTCGCATAATCCTTTTTCTCATATTAGGATGAATCTTAGCAGCCCTCTCGGGATCCTTATCCTTTAATTTATTGTACAATTTATCTGTAGACAATCTTTCCATTCTGCTTTTCAAGCCGTCCGGTACCGGTGGAATTTCAGCTAACCCGTCCATAAGCTTCGCTACATACAAAGCTGTTCCTCCGGCAACAACAGGAAGGGTCTTCTTATGATGCATTTTTCTTATCAAAGCACATGAATCTCTGTAAAAACGACCGACATTGTATCTTTCTCCGGGAGTTATTATGTCCATGAGATGATATTTAACCTCCTTTAAAAAACTCGGAGGAGGTTTTGAAGTTCCGATATTAGCATACTTGTAAACCTTCATAGAATCCGCCGAAATAATTTCCCCGCCCGCGTTTTTTGCTATCAAATGCGCCAACCTGGTTTTTCCACTAGCTGTAGCCCCGCATACGAGAACAACCTCTTTCATCTGTTAAACCTTGAATCCAATTCCTTCTCAGAAAACCGTATTACTACAGGACGCCCGTGAGGGCAGCGATGAGGAACGCGGCATTTTATCAATCTGTCTGTCATTTCCCTCATTTCAGAAAGGTTCTGCATATCACCAGCCCTAACCGATGAGTGACAGGCAATAGTTTTTATTATATCTTCGTTAATTTCTGCCTTTTCTTTCTTCGTGTAGATTGTTTCAAGAATCTCTTCAACTATATCAGAAACCTTTTCTCTAGCCCCCGAAGCAACAGCGGGCACCGCCGTCACCTTAAACATACCCGGCCCGAATTCCTCTATTTCCAGTCCATACTTTCTAAACAAGTCTAAATTATCCGAAAGTTCCTGAGCTCTTGATTGTTCTATTTCAATAACTTCCGGTATAAGACACCCCTGCTTATACACATTTCCCTCATCAATCTGCTGGCTGAGCCTCTCATAATTAATTCTTTCCCACGCGGTATGCTGATCTATTATTACAACCCCACGGGAATCTTCACCGACAACATATTTATTTTTCCACTGAAATCTGGGAAAAATTTCTTCTTCAGGATTTTCTATTTTGTGTTTATCCTTATTATCCTCTGAAGTATATGAGAATGTAAACTTAGCAGCTTTTGAGAGATCAATCTCTTTAAAAGTCTCCCTATTAAAAGAACCACCTCTTTTTATTCCGCTTTTTTCTATGCGGCTTTGTTTTATTTCTCTCTTGTTTCTTTCAAAATCTTCTTTTTCTTCTACTTCAAATGCGACAGGGGAATTTTCCATGCGCTTACTCAGCACTCTTGATATTATCTGATGGACTCCCTGCTGATTGATAAACTTTATCTCCCGTTTAGCCGGATGAACATTTACATCAATATACTGCGGGTCTATTTCAATTTTCAACACACATGCCGGATAACGCCCTGAAGGGATAAAAGAGCGAACAGCATGGCCTACAGCATGATTAATAAGAGGCGAAAAAACTGGCCTGTCATTTACAAACACCTTTATTTTAGACTTATTAGCATAATTTTTCTGTGGTTTTGATATATATCCTTTTATTTTAAGATACGGATTCGAAAAATCTATATCCAGCAAATAACCGGAAAGCTTCTTTCCCGCAACCATAATAAACCTTTCCTTTATAGATGAAGGAATGAAATCATAGACACAGCCTTTTTCAGATAAAACTTTAAAAGAAATACCCGGCTTCGAAATCGCAAAATCCTCCATCACGGATATAACATGCTTTCTTTCCGTAGAACTCTTCTTGAGAAACTTTTTCCTTGCGGGGACATTAAAGAAAAGTTCTTCAACCTTAATAGAAGTACCGCCCGAAAATGCCCCCGGAGTCACTTCCTCTATGCTGCCTCCCTCTACGCGAATCATACTTGCTGTCTCTTCTTCTTCTGTTTTCGATATGACCCGCATTTTTGATACAGCTGCAATAGAGGGAAGCGCCTCTCCTCTGAACCCCATTGTTTTAATCTTTTCCAGATCTTCAAAGCTTCTTATCTTCGATGTGGCATATCTCTTAAGAGCAGATTTTATTTCCGGAAGAGTCATGCCACATCCGTCATCAGACACCTCAAGCACGTTTATCCCGCCTTTTTCAAACTTAACTTCTATCTTGCCGGCACCAGCATCTATTGCGTTTTCCACCAGTTCTTTAACTACAGAAGCAGGCCGCTCAACCACTTCCCCGGCCGCTATCTTACCTATCACCTCTTCCGGAAGTATCTTTATATTTTTTTTAGTCATTTTCCATCTCTTTCTTCCATTCATTTATAATGGAAACCAATTCAACTGGAGCAAGAGTATTTAAATCCAGTTGCCTAATCTTATTTTTGTATTCACCTTCAACCGCTCCAAAGAGAGGTAGCTGAGGGGTTTCATCTTTATTAGAATATTCACGGGATTTCGCTTCATATTTATACTCGTTTTTTTCCAGCTCACTGAATATACTCCATGCGCGGTTTATTACAGTTTGGGGTACCCCTGCCAGTTCTGCGCAATGTATACCGTATGACCTGTCAGCGCTTCCCCTCTGCAGTTTCCGCAGAAAAACTATTTTATTTTTGTCCTTCCACTCTCTTACCGCAAAATTATAGTTCACCACCCCTTTTACATGTGCCGAAATATCAGTAAGTTCAAAGTAATGTGTAGCAAAAAGCGTTCTGGCTCCTATTTTTGAAATCTCCTCAATAACAGCTCTCGCTATGCTTATACCGTCATAAGTGGACGTGCCCCTACCCACCTCATCCATTATTAAAAGACTCCTTTCGGTAGCATTGTTTAATATTGCCGCAACTTCGGTCATTTCAACCATAAAAGTGGATTCTCCTCCTGCGAGGTTCTCTCCCGCCCCGATCCTTGTAAACACCCTGTCAGCGGTTCCTATTTTCGCGGATGAAGAAGGAACATAAGACCCCATCTGGGCCATTATCGTGATTAAGGCAACCTGCTTTAAATATGTTGACTTTCCCGACATATTGGGGCCGGTTATAAGAATAATCTGCTCTGCATCTTTGTGGACCTTGGTGCTGTTGGGTATAAAACTGTTTAACCCCATGCTTTTTTCCACTACCGGATGTCTCCCGTCTTTTATTTCAATTTTCACATCATCAGATACATTAGGTTTTGTATAAGAGAATTTAATCGCGGCAAAAGCAAAACTGTTTAAAACATCCAGTTCTGAAAGAAGCCCGGCGTTTTTCTGAATATCTCCGGACGCCTCTGCCACTTTTTTTCTCAAATCCGTAAATATTTTATACTCAAGCGCGCATTTTCTCTCTTCTGCACCCAGAATTGAATCTTCTCTCTCTTTAAGTTCCCTTGTAATATACCTTTCCGAATTAACAAGGGTCTGTTTTCTCTCATATTCTCCGGGAACCTTCTCTGAATGTGTCTTTGTCACTTCCATGTAATACCCGTAAACTTTATTGTACCCCACCTTAAGCGATGGTATATCCAATCTTTTTCTTTCCTTCTTCTCCAGATTAGAAATCCACTTTCTGTCTCCGGAAGAGATTTCCAGAAGTTCGTCAAGCTCTCTGCTGTATCCTTTTTTTATTATTCCGCCTTCCTTCACAGTTAGAGGGGGATTTTCTTTCAAAGCCCTATGTAAACTGGAAGTAAGCTCCGGCATATCCCTTAAGCCGTTTTTTATTGATAGCAGCTTCTGAGAATCTGCAGATTTCAGTTTTTCTTTTATATCGGGAATCTTTCTGAGGGAATTCTTTAAGCTTACAAGATCCCTCGCATTACAAGAGCCAAAACTGGTTTTTGTGATAATTCGTTCCATATCACTGATATCAGAAAGAATTTCTGAAACAGAAACTGAAAGCCCCTTGTTTTCAATAAACTCCTCCGTTGCATTGAGCCTTTTATGAATTTTATCGATATCCCTCAGCGGCCTTATTATATACTGCAGAAGTTTCCTTCTTCCCATAGAAGTTTTTGTGAAATCAAGTACTGAAAAGAGGGTGTTCTTCTTCGAGCCGTCTTGCTGATTCTTTACCAACTCCAGATTCTCCTGGGCGTCTCTGTCCAGTATCATGTTTTCTCCAAACCTGTAGAGATGAAACTTCTTCAATTGAACCTTCTGCTCTTTCTGGGTTTGTCTGAGATATCTCACCAGACCGCCGCAAGCGGATACCAGAGCAGGTTTATCTTCAATTTCCCATCCCTTAAGCGTAGATAAATTAAAATACTCTTTCACCAAATCCACCGCTTTGCGGTTCGTAAAATACCATGGATCTATTTCTTTAACGGTTATCTCCGGAAACTTTATTTTTATATATTTCTTAAGATTATCATCCTGGGAGGAAAGAATTATTTCTCTTACAGGCAACCTTGCTATTTCTGATTCGAGTTCCTGCTTTGTGTTTACTCTGCAGCCTGAAAAATCCCCTGTAGAAATATCAATAAAAACACACCCTGATTTACTTTCCCCCGCATATAAAGAAGCAAGAAAGTTGTTTGAATCATCCATAAGCAGATCATCTTCAATTACCGTCCCCGGAGTTATCACACGCACAACCTCGCGCTTCACAATACCTTTTGATTTGGACGCATCTTCAACCTGCTCACATATAGCAACGTTTTGAGATTTATTTACAAGTTTCCTTATATAACCTGTTGCTGCATGGCAAGGGATACCGCACATCGGCCTCCCCTGCCTTCTTGTCAAAACGACATCCATCATCTTGGAAGCCTTTAGGGCATCGTCATCAAAAAGTTCATAAAAATCCCCCAAGCGAAAAAAAAGAAGCGCATCGGGATACTGCGATTTTATATTGTTGTACTGTTTTACAAGGGGGGTCTGTTTTTCCACTTCTGTCACTTATGTGACTTATTTAGCCGGTTCTTCTCTTTTACCTTCCTCTTCATCCTCCAGCTTTTCTTCTAAATCTCTGATTTTCAGCTGAAGCTTTTCTTCCTTACCCTTTAACATATTTTTCTCTTTTATTTCCTTAGCCAGTTCTTTTTTCAATTTTGATTGCGCCATAAATCCTAATATTCCGGCAAATAAAACGCCTATAAGCACCGCACCGAGAACAATAATAATAAGAGAAACATCTGTTATAATCGGCCTGTTAAAAAAATTAATTGCAACAGACTGCTGATTGGAAACCGCAAAAACAGCCACCAGAAAAGCAAAAAGACATAATACAAAAAGTTTCAGTTGTGTCATGATTTCTCCTCTGGAAAATCTTTTTTAATTCTCTTTCCGCATAATAGCCTGAACTTACACTCAGGATAACACGCATTCTTTGGATCAAGAAGGTACCTTACTTCACAGATGTCATGATCCTCAGCCATTTTTTCTACAACCTCCTCGAGCTTCTCAGATTTCCTTTCAAACTTTATACCAACCATATAGGTATCTTCATACTTTTTCTTCTCTCTTACAATTTTTCCCCAGATTTTTTCATTTACCCCTACACACTCCAGGTCAAACTCAACCCTGCTTTCTTCAGGTAAATGGTGAAATACCAGCATTGCAATTCCTCCGCCGGAAAGATTTACCATTATTCCTGGTATCTGCCCGTCGTAATGTTCAGAATGCATCTCTATCCTCATCGGAGTGGCCACCGATATTGTAAGCGGAAGCCTCCTGTTTTTTCTTCTATCTTTTGACATTTTTTACCACCTCTTTAAGTTCCAAAGTATTCTTTATCGCATAGCCCCTGAAATCATTATTGAAATAAACATATGCATCCTTTGTATTACCTTTATAGATTTTTTTTGCTAATTTTTCAAGTGAATAACTCTCATAGCGCGACCGGTACATTCTATCCTTACCGTGCATTCTAAAATACAGAAAATCTGATTTTATCTTTTCCGGCGGATTCTAACCCGGCATTGAATACCAACAGAAAAATATATTCTGATTATCCATAAGTTTCAATGCTTGTATGAAAACCCCGAAGTCCCGATGTATGTATTCATAAAACCCTGACCCCCTTCAATGAATGCGGCATTGCCTTTTTTACATTGACAATCACTTTTTCTCCGGGAGGGGAAGGACTGCCTTCCCAAAACACAATTTTATAGGTATCCGTTCTGCCCTTTCTACCCCCTTCCGAAAAAAGCTCTACTCGCTTTCCATTAAGCATTTTGTTTCTTTCAAGCGCTCTTTTCTCGCATTCCCTGTTAAGTATTGCAAGCCTCTCTTTTTTAACTTTCACTGAAACATCATCATCCATCTTTGATGCCGTAGTCATAGGCCTTGGTGAATACTTAAATGTAAAACACTGGTCAAAAACAGCTTTCTCAACGATATCCAGCGTTTTTTGGAAATCCGCATTTTTCTCCTCGGGAAACCCCACAATAATATCCGTTGACACGGAAGCAGATGGAATTTTTTCCCTTATATACAGAACTATATCTAAAAAGCTCTCTGCAGTATACTTCCTGTTCATTTTTTTCAAAATCCTGTCCGAGCCTGACTGCAGAGGAATATGAAAGTAGTTGCATAAGGCAGAATGCTCAGCCACAATATCTACAATCTCTCTGTCCATTTGCCCCGGATATGAGGTTACGAACCTCACCCTTTCAATTCCGCTTATTGAAGCAGCCTCTTTCAATATGTCCTTAAACCGGGGATGAGAGTTTACTGTCTGCCCCAAAAGCATAACCTCTTTAATCCCTTTTTTTGCAATAGAGCGACACTCATTTATCACATCAGACTTATCTCTGTACTGCTCCCTTCCCCTGACATAAGGAACAATGCAGTATGAACAAAAATTATTACACCCCTTCATTATTGGAATATACCCTGAATATTCAGATTTTTCACATGCCGCTTCATCAATATAATCAGAGAACTCTTTTACAGAATCAGCAGTATCGAGGACAACGCCCTCAACCTCCTCCTCAATCATTAAAGGAATACGAAACATGGTTGAAGGCCCGACCACAATACTCACATGAGGAAGCCTCTCAATAATCTCTTCTCCCATCCTCTGAGCCATACAACCGACAACACATATCTTAAGGTCCGGCTTATTTTTTTTGGCAAATTTAAGCCTGCCCAGATGGCTCATCGCTTTATTTTCAGCATGACCTCTTACCGAACAGGTATTATAAACCATCACGTCAGCTTTGGATTTTTTTTCGGTAATATTATATCCTTCCATCGCAAACAATTCCTTCAGCCTCCTGGAGTCCGCTTTGTTCATCTGACACCCGAAAGTTTTGATGTAGACTGTTTTTTTTATTCTTTTACTTGTATTTTTCATTATCTTTTTACTGCTTTCTCGAGAATATTGCCCCCCCATAAGATCCTCCACTAAAAATAACAACCTATTATACAACCGTCAAGCCACAGCTTTACTTTTTAGATTATAAAAAATATGTAATTAATGTTATGTTTCTGAGTATCCATTACAAATTTCATTTATCATCTCTTTCACTGCTTATTCAATCTTAGCTGGCCGCAAGCAGCCTGAATATCTCTTCCTCTGGGCTTACGAAGGGTATAAAAAAGATTCATTTTTTCAACCTCAGAGGTAAACTTTCCTATCTCGGTTTTATCCGGCATTCTCCATGGCTTTTCCGAAACCGGGTTATACGGTATGAAGTTCAGTTTTGACTTTAATCCCCTGCAAAATGAATAAAGTTTTTCTGCATCTTTCTTTCTCATGTTGTAATCCGGGATAAGAACATACTCCAGTGTGACCGGATATCCGCAACCCTCTGTAAAATCTTTAAGCGCATTTTTTAAACAAGTCAGTCCGTATTTTCTGTTGACCGGAATTAAATGACTGCGTTTTGCTTCATCAGCGCTATGCAGCGATACCGACAGTCCGACCCCCGTTTTCTTATCTTTTAATTTTTCAATTCCCGGAACCAGACCACATGTGGATACAGTCATTCTCCTCCTGCCTATTCCAAACCCTTCATCGTGATTTAATATATCCACAGATGCAATTAAATTGTCCAGATTATCCAACGGTTCGCCCACCCCCATAAAAACAATATTCGTTACTTTTTTTCCCGTTAATCTTTGAACCTCAATCAACTGACCTGTAATCTCACTTGCAACTAAATTACGCTTAAATCCACCAAGAGCGCTGGCGCAGAACAAACACCCAAACCTGCAGCCGGCCTGCGTAGATACACACAGAGTAAGTCTATCTTCGGATGGAATTAAAGCAGTTTCAATTACATTTGAATCCTTCAAAACAAGAAGGTATTTTACAACCCCGTCTTTTGAGACTTCCTTTTCCTTCAATTCAAGAGAATTTATCGTAAAATTCTCTTTGAGAACTTTACGTAAACTTACGGGGATATTTTGCATTTCATCAAAAATCCGGACCTGTTTTCCGTAAAGCCACTCGCAAACCTGACTGCTTCTATAGGCCGGTTCTCCAGAAGATATTATATAATCTCTTAATTCCCCGGGTCGTAAATCTCTTATGTCTTTTCTCATTTCTTAAAAACATCTTCCCTTTTTCTTCTTTACGCATTCGGTATTCTCGCAACGGTAACATATCTCATTGTCCAGATATTCATCGTTGAAATATTTTTTGATATTTTGCAGAGTTGTATCAGCTATGTTATTCAACGCCTCTCTGGTAAAAAACCCCTGGTGGGATGTTACCAGAACATTTGGAAAGGTAAGCAGTCTTGCCAGAACATCATCCGAAATAACCTTAGAGGAAAAATCCTCAAAGAAATACTCGCTCTCTTCTTCATAAACATCCAGACCCGCAGAAGATACCTTTTTCTCCTTAAGTGCCTTAATAAGCGCCCTGGTATCTATCAATTGCCCCCGTCCTGTATTGACAATCATCACTCCATCTTTCATTCTGGACAGACTTTCCGAATTAATTATATGATATGTGCCCTTGGTTAAAGGACAATGAAGTGTTATTATATCACTTTTTCCGTACAACTCCTGAATCTCCACATATTTAAAACCCTTTTCCCTGGCATAATCTTCATCAGCATATGGATCATATGCTACGATATTCATTCCAAAACCTGTTAATATGTCTATCATTACCCTTCCAATCTTACCGGTACCGATAACCCCTGCGGTTTTACCTCTCATATCAAAACCAATCAGTCCCTCTATACTGAAATTACTGTCTCTGGTCCTGTAGAAAGCCCTATGGGTCTTCCTGTTTAAGGCCAGCATAAGCGCCGCCGCGTGCTCCGCTACAGCGTAAGGCGAGTACTGGGGAACATGCATTACATGTATTTTTTTATAAACAGCCTTAAGATCCACATTATTATAACCGGCGCTTCTGAGTGTTATCAGCTTTATACCCTTTGACTTGAGAATATCTATTACTTCAGAATCAACAGTATCATTCACAAACGGACAGACCACATTATGGTCCTGGCATAAAACAGCAGTTTCACTGTTAAGGTTTTCTTTGAAAAAACTTATTTCATAACCGTATTCTTTGTTTGCTTTTTGGAAAGAATCCACGTCATAAGATTTTGAATCAAACATAGCAACTCTTGCTTTTTCCACATTTCCTCCTCTTTTGTTTCTTTATTTTGGTTTTAATAAGTTAAGCAGACTGTGTCAACTTATGAGCTGAACGAAGCATCTCCGGCTGGCGGTATTTGGGGGCTGTTTTAAGCACAATTTCTATTGAACTTTTCAGGTCTAATCCCCATCCCGGAGAAACATATACCGGTTTAACATTCTTTCGGGTTCTCACTTTAGCGCCAATAATTTTACACTTACTATCCTTTATATAAGAATAATCGCCTTTTTCCTCTCCAACCTTCTCTTCTATCCCAAAGAGCCTCTTCTTGGCACAGCCTATTGTGGGTTTTTTCAGCATTATTCCAAGATGCACCGCAAGTCCTATTCTCCTGGGATGAGCCATTCCATGTCCGTCTACCATAAAAATATCCACAGTTGATTTAATTTTTTTTATGGCCTTTAACAAAAAGGGTATTTCCCTGAACGAAAGGTAACCCGGAACATAAGGAAATAATTTCCCGGGATTTTCTTTATGCACTGCCCTTTCAACTTCATTTAAAGCTGGGTACTCAAAAACCGAACATGCCGCCTTAACCACATTTTTTCTGCGGAGATAGCTTACATCACAGCCGCAAATAGTATCTACCCTTTTTGCCCTGTTTTCAAAAGAGCTTTCAGCCAGAAGTTTTTTCTGTATTTTTCTTGCTTCAGCGACTGTTTCCGGAATCTTCATTTTTCTCATCAATAATATTCAACAATGATCTATAAATCTTATTTATCACCTCTATATCAGCAGACGTATCTATTATCTTTTCATACACGTCCTTTGCTTTTTCATATTCCCTTTTATTCTGTAAATAATTCCTTTTTATTATATGCTAAATAACACCTACTGTCTATGTCAAACTCTGTTAGAACAGTAATATATACTATTTTTTACTTCGATTTGACATAAATATACAACTTTTTGTAAAAGTGTTATGAAACTATACAAATAACAAAAAAAAGAAAGCATGCGTATAAAAAAATTAAAATTGTCTGAAAATTCATATTTAAAAATTTGAAATTTTTACATCAAAAAATTAGAAGTACCTTAAATTTTATAATTGAGTCCATAAAAAAAAACCAGAAAACAAAAAAATTCATTACTCTGGCCTTTTTTGTTATAGTCTATTTAGTTGGGTTGAGAATCCATCCTGATTACGGCATGTCTGTTGATGAGCAAATTCAACATGTGCACGGGTATGTGGCAGCTGATTATATTGCTGAAAGTATTTTGCCATCCATAAAAAACCTTGAAATATTTAAAGGCATTCCACCTTATCCAGAATATATTGGAAGTAATTATGGTGTATTGTTCCATCTGCCTTTTTTGTTAATCGAAAAAACATTTTATCTTGATGCAAATACTCCGGCATTTTGGAAATTTAAACATTTATATACATTCATGTGGTTTTATGTCGGATTGATTTTTTTATATAAATTAATAGCAAACAAATATGGATGGGAATATGGTTTATTGGGTTGCTTATTTATGTTGCTCAGCCCACGGATCTTTGCTCATTCATTTTTTAATGTAAAAGATCTGGTTTTTCTTTCAACAACAATTATTTGTTTTTATTATTCTTTTAAATTTTTTAAGAACCATAACTTGATAAATGCATTATTGCTCTCTCTTTCTTTAGCAGTATGTATAAATGTCAGAGTAGTTGGAATTATGTTTCTGTTTATGGTTCTTTTTTTTACTATATTTGACTTTTTTAAATCTAAAGAACAAATAACTAAAAAACAATACGTCAGTCTTTGTATACTCCCGTTTCTTACTCTTTTTTTAACAGTATTATTTTGGCCTGCTGCCTGGGAAAATCCAATAAAATTCCTTATAGATACAATTTTTTTAAAAGCAGATTTTTCTTGGCAGGGCACTGTTTTATATATGGGCAATTTTATTAAAGCACAGGAAGTACCATGGCATTACATCCCAACGTGGTTATTGATAACAACCCCTGTTATGTACCTTTTACTTTTCATGGCCGGATTTGTATCGACTGTAAAAATATTTCTTAATAACAAAATTAAACTCTACAGTAACAACTCAGAAAAGGAGGATGTTTTTTCGCTGCTGGTTTTTTTTGTTCCTATATTAGCAGTGATAATATTAAACAGCCCTTTGTATGACGGGTGGAGACATATGTATTTTTTATATGTTCCTTTTATTCTTATAAGTATCAAAGGCTTAAAATTTTTTTACAATTATTTTTCAACACTTAATATAAGAAAAAATATTTCCAAATTTTTATTATACATGATTTGCGGGTTCTTCATTTTAGGAATGGGGAATACTGCCTTTTGGATGTTCAAAAATCACCCTTTTCAACATGTGTATTTTAATATTCTGGCAGGCAGTAATATAGAAAACAATTACGAACGTGATTACTGGTATCTCTCTGCAAGAAAAGGATTAGAATATATTGTGAATAACGATGATAGAAGTCATATAAAAATATTTAAACCCGTTGGTTTTGGAAAACATAATCTTGTTATGTTAAGCCCCAGTGATCAAAAAAGAATAGAATGGGTAGAAATAGATGATGCAGACTACATTGTTGACTGTTTTAGATGGGTAAAAGGCAATTGCAGAAAAGAACTGGAGATAGCCTGCAAAGAAAAAGAGGTCTATACATTATCAGTAGATTCCATTAAAATAATGGCTGTTTATGATATGAGAGCAAAAGAATAAATCACCTAACATGGTTTTTGTTGGTAGAATTTAATTTTATTATCTCAAATCATAAATTATTTATGTACGAATACCATATATTAAGTCGCGTTATATAATTTGTGTTATAAAAGAAAATATTTAAACTTATTACTGGAGAACAAATGATAAAAAAACCACATTTTATTTCAATAGTTATACCTGTCTACAATGAAGAACACAACCTGCCTTTATTAGTAGAAAAGATACAAAATATATTGCATAAAATACAAACCAAGTATGAAATTATATTAATTAATGACGGAAGTACGGACAATTCAAAAAATGAAATTATTAAACTGGCAGATAACAATAAACAAATAAAACATATGCATTTTAATAAAAACTTTGGTAAAGCAGTCGCATTAAATAAAGGATTTCAAATCGCAATGGGTGAATTGATAATTACAATGGATGCTGATTTGCAAGATAAGCCGGAGGAAATCCCTGTACTAATTAATAAAATAAATGAAGGTTATGATCTTGTGAGTGGATGGAAAATAAATCGTAAAGACAAACTGGAAAAAAAACTTCCATCAAAAATTTTTAACTATGTAATCGGAACCGTCACCGGTCTTAAAATACATGATTATAATTGTGGCTTTAAGATTTATAGAAAAGAATTGACAGAAAACATTAATTTATATGGTGAAATGCACAGGTATATACCGGCTTTAGCTTACTGGAAGGGCTATAGAGTTGGTGAAGTACCGGTTAAGCACAACTATCGCAAGTATGGAAAGTCCAAATATGGTATGGAAAGGTATATGCATGGATTATTTGATTTTATGACCGTTTACTTTTTAATTAAATATATGTCAAAACCGATGCATTTTTTTGGAAAAATAGGTCTTTTTTGCTCTATTTCTGGATTTTTGATTTTATCATATTTAACAATAATATGGTTTTTTGGGGAGAGAATAGGAAACAGACCTCTCCTTAGCCTTGGAATATTGCTGTTTATATTGGGCATACAGTTTATTTCAACCGGCCTGATAAGTGAACTGATTATTTATCTATATGAAAAAAAGAGCAACTTTAAATAACTTTAACTATGAAAAATACTTATTCAAAAAAGAACATTAAGCAAAAAGATGCAAAAAGCAAAATAATTTCCAGCAACCAGGCAAAATATAATACAAAAAACCCTATAAAGAAATGGTTAATCAATAAGCTTATAAAAAAAATAATCAGCTTAATTAAAACAGATTTACCTGAGGTTGTACTCGATGCTGGGTGCGGAGAAGGATATATGATCGATTATATATCTAGGGCGCTCAATTGCGAGATAATTGGAGTTGACATCAATTCAGAATCTATTGAATATGCACAAACCATACATAAAGGTAACAACAAAGTTAAACTAATAAATGGAGATATTAAAGATTTACCATTTGATGACAATAAATTCGATCTTGTAATATGCAGTGAAGTTCTGGAGCATTTAGATGAACCAATTTATTGTTTAAATGAATTAAGAAGGGTTTCCAGAAGCCGAGCAATAATAAGTGTCCCAAATGAACCATATTTTAGGCTAAGCAATTTATTGGCGCTTAATCATTTAAAAAGTCTTGGAAATGCTCCGGGGCATATAAATAACTACAATAAAGCGAGATTGGACAAGTTAATAAAGCTTTATTTCAGTGATTATAGATTCTATTATTCATTTCCATGGATTATAGTATATGGAACTCTTGCTGAAAATTAACTAAAAATGAAGAAATGTAGTTATTATTATAAAAAGCATAAAAATTTCATTAAGTATACTGCTGTTGGTATTGTTGTAAGTATTATAAACGTTGCACTATTATATTTCCTTATTGATATTTTGAAAATACCTACGGTTATCAGCGGAACAGTAGTAGTAGGAATAACTTTTTTGTTAAAGTATTTTCTTTATAATTGGACCGGATTTGCAAGTAAATAATTAATGGAAAAGTTGTACCAATCTTAAAAGTAATTTGAAGTTTGTAAAAACAGCAGTTTATCTGCTCAGATTTTATTTGAAAAAACTTATTTCATAACCGTATTTTTTTTTGCCTTTTGGAAAGAATCCACATAATAAGACTTTGAATTA
>PWEK01000109.1 GCA_003553445.1 Elusimicrobiota bacterium | reverse complement strand
GGGCTGCACACTTTTTTAATATTTTTTCATTCGCCGTGCCACTGAGAGAAGTTATTGACCAGACACACTGAACAATCCCCTGGCCAAATACCATTACAGAAGAATTCTTCGTTTTTTGTAAAGTTTTTTCAAGCATTACAATCATTTTCAGTAAATGTTGCAGCCTGCTGCAGTTATATTTCAAGTTTCGCCAGTTAAAGGGAGATGAACGCAAGGTGTAAAGAAATAGAAGGGTGGCTAATTGTATATTTTTCAAGTAGTAGCAGAGCGCATGCAACCATTTGTTAGAAATAGACGAATTTTTAAAAACCTGTTCATGGTTATAGCATTGATAGCCTGATTCTTTAAGCTCCCTGATCACTTCTGAAGCAAGGCTGGACTTGCCTGCGCCGGGTAAACCGATAAATTCAATTATCGAAATATCTTTTTGCCTTTCATTCATAATCAACCCTGCCATTATAATTTGCGAGATTATTAACATCACTACCAAGCAGGTTGCAGATTTCTTGATAGATTCGGAAACAGCACTTCCCGTCAAAAGTTTCTACATACTGAAACGCCCATTGTTGATCCTTTTTCACCCTATCCAGGTAAAATTCCTCGTCGCTGATCAGCTTTTCTAAATTACAAAGCAAATCTTGATTGGTATCTACCACCAGCAGGGAATCCTGGTCCAAAAAATCCTGGAAAAGACCCTTGTGCTTTATGTATGCATCCCGGTCAGGTTGAAAAAAGATAGTAGGAATCCCGGAGAGCGCAGCGTCAAAATAAATACTCGAGTAATCGGTAATCAGTATACCACTGCTAACAATGAGTTGTTGGGGATCACGTTCTGTTCCGTAAAAAGATATCTTATTAATATCGATTCCTAGGTTATATAAACCTCTTTTAGACCAGCCTGGATGCAGCCAAAAACTGATATCAAGTGCTTTGTGCTCTACACTTATTTGTTGCAATTCCCTTAACCACGAAAAAAGGTTTTCCTTGTAAAAATCAATTTGCTCCGGTTCAGCCCAGGTTCTGGCCGTTGGAATAAATAAAACCCCTTGCCGGGCGTGTTTGCCTTTAATCCTATCCTGCAGCAAGTCATGGCGGGCCAAGCCGGTCACTTTAATTTGTTCTGGTCTAATTCCAAGTTTGGTAGACATTAGATTTTTTTCTTTAGTCGAGCTGGCACAGATCATATCGTATTTGCCTGACCTGGCGATTTGAGCCGTAATTTTACCGATAGCGATCACGCCGTGCTGTAACCATACCTTCTTTGCTTTTGATTTTGCAACTATGCTTTCCGGGCCAAGATCTTCTAAAGTATGGGTAGTCGCCAACACTTCTGCCCGGACAATCATTACAAAACTTATTAAGCTGTTCCGGCGAACCTGGCTGCCGTAACCAGGATCTAAAGAAACACCATTTTTTAATACAGCAATAGTCTTTATCTCCGGGTGGTTTATTTGCATGTAACGCCAAAAGGCATCGGCACTATCTCCCCACCGGTTACCCCCGCATCCAATCATCCAGATCCGCTTTTTTCTGATCCAAAAAAAAAGCCAGTCTAGAAACAACACTGCAAAGACCAGTACCTGCATTGTAATCTTCGAGAACGCACTATTTTGACTAATTTTACTTGATCTAACCATTAAATCCCTATTAATTCCTCACTAATTTAGGATTAGAGGCTATCTTTTATCTTCCCGGCCATAAAAGACAATTTCTTTTCCCAGCTGCCCCCTCGGGCCAGGTTAATCCGGCTCATCTTAGTAAAAGTATCCTGATTATCTGCCGGCCAGGATAGTGCTTTCTGGCAAGCCGCCTTAAATTCTTCTCTTTGCACATGAAGGTAGATCTTTTCCTGGCTGTATTGAGCAGTAGAAGGTACCCCGCAACCGACTACCGGAATGCCCTGCGACAGGTATTCATAGAATTTAATTGGGAAAACCGCCTTATTGTAGGTAGACTCCTTGTACGGCAGCAAACCAACATCAAGGTTTCTTATGTAGGCAGGAATTAATTCCGGTTTTATCTCTCCCGTCCAATAAACATTATCCAACCCAAGCAATTGATTAAAAGTTTCCTTCCTGTTTAAACAATCAGGTCCAACAAGAACGATGCTCCAACCAGGATTACTCAGGGCCAGCTCGTATAACAACTCAAAATCTATTTTAGAACGCATTGCCCCTATGTAACCAAGCCTAGGCCGGGGAAGATGATTTAAATCATCAGATCTAACAGGTACTATTTCATTTAAATAAGCAAGATCGACCCCATTTTCAACAGTTATGACCTGCCGCCCGGTTCTTGCTCTAATGTTTTCTGCTAAATAAACAGAAGAAGCAAAAACAAAGTCGCTTTTTTTTACAATTCTGTTTTCTGCAGAAGCAATCAATCGACCGGCTAGTTTAGCCGAAAAAGTATTCGATCTTGAGCCTCCTGACGGTTCCTGCCACAAATCGCTACAATCATAAATAATTCTATCCCATTTAATTAACCCATCCAGGTATGGGAAGGCCGGGTAAGTGAACAAAAGGATTTTTTTTGCCCGGGTTTTTTGCAAGTATTCTTTAAGCTCATTTAAAACCGGGTTAGCTAACCCCGATTTAAAGAGCATATATCTTCCCGGGACAAAATCGGGAAGTGCACATTCTACTATTTTTTCTTCCCCGGCAGCAGGATAAAAGTTGTTTTTTAGCTTTTCCTTTGCTTCCTGATAACTGCCATGCTTACGGGGAGAGGCACTCACCGGGTAAACCCAGAGTACAAGGTTTGTATCTGTCTGGCGAGCCAAAAACCGGGCCAAACGATGGCGCCTGTAATTGATTCTGTCCTGAGGCCACTTTAGGGCATCGATCATCACATAGACTTTATTACTGTTCATAGTTACTTTTCCCACACCTTAAAGTTTCCCAGTCATTGAACCCACTTTTAGTTTACATTCTGCTAAAAGAGGTAATAGGGCAAGATATCTTCCTGATGTAAGGATACCTCTTTAAATCATACCGCTGTTCATCTTATGAACTATAGTAGCTTTAAATATTGCAGTTGTCAATTATACCTAAAAAGTAACCAGGAATTCCGCAAACCCTCAATAAAAATACTTTTCACCAATTTCGGTGTTAAAAATTAATGGGCTGCCGAAACTCGGCGTTTTTGGGAACACCAAAAAAGTCTTGCCAAATTAGCAGCATAAGTTTAGAGATTGCAGGATAGGAAGCTTAGTAGTGCTATTCTGCAACCAGCTCTTCCAGGTAATCCACCGCCGGTTCCAAGAATTCGCGGTAATCCCCTTTAAAAGGTGTGTCGGTAAGATCATCGACAAAACGCAGTACCACTAAAGCATATACAAAAAATATCTTTTCAAGCTGAGTCAGGTAGCCGCTCCTCTTCTGGCATTCTAAAAATTCTTTTTCAATCTTGTGCCACTTCCATCTTACTTTACGGAAATAGTAAGCCATGTCATACCCGCGGGGAGCGGCTAAGTAACTGTTCCAGTCAAGGACATAAACTCTGCCATTTGAATCTGCCAGCAAATTATATCTCCCGAAATCTCCGTGGGCCAGGCAGTAATTTACCCCGGGATCAAGCCGTGCATAAAGCTGCCGGTCATGGATCAAGTGTTTAATCCGCCCGATATGCGCCTGCAAT
>PWEK01000135.1 GCA_003553445.1 Elusimicrobiota bacterium | reverse complement strand
TTGACCGGCTTTTCCAGGAACCCCGCGGCGTGATTTCTTAAAGCCTGTTTGTCCTGCCCGGAATCTCTGGCCGCGGACATAATAATGACAGGGCGGCCGGAGTTGGATTTAACTATCTTTTTCAAAGCCTGCCACCCGTCCATTTCCGGCATATGAATGTCAAGGATAAGACAGCCGGGGACGCTGCCGGGTACGGAGGTGAAAAAATCTTTCGCGGAAAGGAATGTCTTTACTTTAAAATCGTAAGTCATTAATAGAATTTTAAGGGCGCGGCATACTGATTTATCATCATCGACAATGAAAACCTGTTTTCCGGTTTGAGACATTTTTTTTCTCCAGTTTTTATTCCCCCCGCTTTTCTTTTACTATAGGTTAACATAAAGAAAAATCAGTGTAAATTGTACCCGGGTATAATTAAGGCGCTTTATTTAAGCGGAGAAATAATATCTATCCTAACAATATAGTTGATATCCAGGGAATTCTTTTCAGTTTCCCTCTTTTTCAGCAGTTTCATCTAAGGTCCCGTCTCCGCATAATTACGGCAATGATTGAAAAATCAGGGAATGTTTTTGCGAAGGATTTCCGACATTTCACTTTTAAACTGGGGAATACGGCCCGCAGCAACGCTGAAATTTGTCAATCCGATCTTAAGCAGAGATTTCAAGTGTCCTGGATCAGAAGCAAGTTCCCCGCATAAAACACATTCTTTCTTAATTCTTGTTGTTTCTTCCAATACTTTTTCTATGGAATCCAGGACAACTTCCGAGCCTGCGTCATAATAATCGGAAACCGAAACATTGTCCCTGCCGGAAGCCATAGTATACTGAATAAGGTCATTTGTGCCTATACTTACGAAGTCTGAGTATTTTAATATTTCCTTTATTTTTATTACTGCCGACGGAGTCTCAATCATTGAGCCTAGAGTCACTTTATATTTAATACCCTTACACCTGAATTCTTTTTTAATCCTGTTAAGGACTTTTCTTACCTCAATAACTTCAGCAGGAAGGGTGACCATAGGAATTAATATTTTGATTTTATAATTCTGACTGAGTCTCAAAAATACTTTGAGCTGGGTTTCAAGAATCCTGGGGTTCTTAAGCAGTACGCGGACTCCTCTCATACCCAGATATGAATCAAATTCATTTACATCGGTTATATAGGGCAGGATTTTATCTCCTCCGATATCAAGTAATCTTATTGTTATATCTTTGCTGAGCCCCTCAAAAGAATCATTTAATTCATTAAAAAGCTCCTTTTCTGTGGGCGGCAGTGTCTTTTTCAGGTAAACCTGTTCAATCCTGTATAATCCTATGCCGTCACAGCCGAATTCTACCGATTTTTCAATATCAGCCCTGGAATTGACGTTAGCTAAAATATTTATTTGTTTACCATTGCTTTTCAATCTTATCTTTCTTATTTTATCATAGACTGCTGTCTGCGCAATTCTGCTGTTTTCAATAACTTTTGCATATTTATTCATCTCATCCGGTGACGGATTTACAATTATTCTCCCGCTCTCCGCATTCACAATAATATCTCTCCCTGTTTCAATCATTTCTTTCGCGCAGTCAATTTGCGCGATATAAGGTATATCCAGGCTTTTTGCCAGCAGCCCCGCATGGGAAGTTCTGCTGCCTTCTTCAGTTACAATCGCATTTACATTTTTCCGGTTTAGATTTATCGTATCCGAGGGCAATAGGTTGCCGGCTATAACTATACTTCCCGGCGGGGCTTTTGAGAGCGTATTTTTGCCTATTCCGGATAATGAATTCAGCAATCTCCTGGATAAATCCACAATGTCGTCGGCCCGTTCCCTGATGATTTTATTCTCCGAAACTCTGAACCTGTTCTCAAAGCGTTTAAAAACATTTTTTACAATATGCTCGGCGTTTATTCTTTCATTTATAAGTTCGGTTTCAAGTTCCATAAGGACTTGAGGATCATTTAAAAGCAGCCGGTGGGCGTCAAAGATATCTCCGAACTTTTTATCAAGCACAACGGTAACCCTGTCCCTCATTTCAATAATGTCTTTTTCCACCTCCGATACGGCCTTTTTGATTCTTTTAAGCTCTTCAACCACTTCCGCTTTTGTCAGATCCTTATAAATCATTTTTTTTGAGAGGATATCTTCATAAATAAAGGCTTTTCCTATTGCCGTGCCGGGAGATATAGCTTCGCCTGTTATCTCAAACCTTGACTGAGATCCTCCTTTATGTCTTTCAGTAATTAAGCCCTGTGTTTCTTTTGCGCCTTTTTCTATCTGAAAAACAGAGTCTTTCGGCTGCAGGCTTAATTTGTTTTTCCCCGTTTTTTTGGCGAAATGTAATGCCTTATCCACTGTTTCGAGTACTTCGCTGATATTTCTAATGTTGTTCTTATTAAATGCCGCAACGCCCATGCTGGCCGAAATGCTCATTCTGTGTTTTTTAAATGAGATATTTCTAATAGCCTCTAAAATTTTCTGAGCCGCATTTTCCGCATCCGCCTGCGTAGTCTCCGGAAGAAGCGCCAGGAATTCATCGCCGCCGAAGCGGTACAGCGTATCGGTTTTTCTTATATTCCTCATTATTGCTTTACAAAGCTGTTTTAACGCTTCATCTCCGGCGATATGTCCGAATCTGTCATTAATCTTTTTTAAATTGTCGAGGTCGAGCATCAGGAGGGAAAATTTTCTCCCGAACCGCCTGGTCTTCTCAATTTCTTTCCAGAGATCATGAAACAGGAACTTCTTGTCGTATGCCTGGGTCATTTTATCGGTTATGGCTGTATGCGCCATATCCGTGATTTTAGCTTCTTCAATAATTGTGGGACTCTTCATCGTCTTATGTATATTCATTGAATAATCAAGTATCGCCACCTGAATGCCTATGTTGCGTTTTAGGCGCCTGTTAAGTTCAGAATGATGTTTTTTTATTTCATTAAATACCTGTTTTGCCTGACTGCCGGGTTTTATAAGGGTATGAGTGAGAAAATAGATAACTTCTGTGTAAAATTTATCCCCGAGGTTTTTTTGGAGTTTTTTCAGAAGCTTGCTTTCTGCGGCGGTTCCTTTTTTATAACCAACAAGTATTTCAATAAGGCTGATGTTTATCTGGTGTTTTTGAGATATCTTTAAGCTTTCGTCCTGAATTTTGGGGTCATTTCTTTTTTTCATCATTAATTATACATAGCAGGATGCGACAGCCGGGTGGGCTGCCGAATCCCGGTCTTAAAAAGCTTCCGCTTTTTTAATTCCACCTACTCTTACAATTCAACTGTAGGTAAAATGCAAAACATTGTAAATTGTACTCTGGTATAACATGGGTTTTCTGGAATTTTTACAGGAGAAGGTTTTTATTGAGGGGAGAAGGTGCCGCTATCCTATGCCGCTTAAGACGCGGATAAAGAAAGAGGGCGCAGCGAAAACTGCCGGAGGAAATCCCAGTAGTTTATTTAAGCGGAGGAATGATACCGGCTTTCCGGGCGAGCCGGATGAGCTCTCTAAGGTTTTCAGCCTCCATTTTCTTCATAACCCGGGCCCGGTGGACCTTTATCGTCTGCAGGACTGTACACAGCCTGGAAGCAATCTGCGTGCTCTGCATTCCCCGGGCAACAAGCTCAAAAACCTCCTTTTCCCGCGGAGTCAGGGTATCGATGCGCTGCCGGATTGATTCTATTTCAGCCTGCTTTTTTCTAAGTGTTTTGTGTTTGGA
>PWEK01000123.1 GCA_003553445.1 Elusimicrobiota bacterium | reverse complement strand
TGATCTTCAAGAGAAACCGTTTTTGATAATGGATGTAACAACTAATGAAGAAGGAGAACTGTGGCTTGAACTTAATAATATTCAAGATGAGCCTATAGCTCAAAGAAAACTTTACCATGGAACACCGAAAATTAATGTGCCAATTCCCGATACAGAAGGGAAAAAGAGGAGAATAGTATTAGATTTGAGCGGCGATATTGTTGCAGGGGTCTCTACTGTTATTGATACTATATCTATATCCGATCCGGGATTAGATGTTGAGATCAGCGGTCTGGGTTTTTTCTCGGAAGATGATCCAATCGTAGAAATGGCTGATATTGAAAAAACAGAACCGTCGACTGAAGTTGATTATGTTGACTTTTTGGGAGAGCTAGATTTTAACCCCGGTGGAGAAGTAGAATATGAAAAAAAATATGAAGATGATAAGTTAAGTGTTATTGATTTGCAAAGTTCAACGGGGTGGATATGGAGTTATACCCCGGCTGTTAATATTCAAGAGAAACCGTTTTTGATAATGGATGTAACAACTAATGAAGAAGGAGAACTGTGGCTTGAACTTAATAATATTCAAGGTGAGCCTATAGCTCAAAATGAAATCCGGCATGGAGTACCGAAAATTAATGTGCCAATTCCCGATACAGAAGGGGAAAAGAGGAGAATAGTATTAGATTTGAGCGGCGATATCAATGAGGGGATATCTAAAGTTATTCGTACTATATCCATATCCGATCCGGGATTAGATGTTGAGATCAGCGGTCTGGGTTTTTCGCGTCAAGAGGATTCGTTTGTAGATTCTGCCGGGTTTGCAGATATTTTTATTCTTGCCGGAGTAGCGCTGGCAGGCATAACAGCGATTTTTGCGGGTCCGGAATTCTTGAGCATCTTTAACAATCTTATTCCTGAAAGCTTTTCTTTTGCCGCAATGGAGCTTCCTGAATGGGTAGCGGGACTGTTCGCAATAGGCGGGTTGGAAAGACAAGAACCACACGAAGATCCAACTGGATATAATCTCGGTCAAGTAGAAGAGAAACCCCTGGAAGATACCGGTGTGGAGATAAAATTTGGTACATATGGGTGGAGGGGAAAAATAGGAGAAGATTTTACCAGGGCTAACATAAGAAGAGCTGTTCAGGGTATAGCCGATTATTATAGGGAACACATAAAAGAAGGTTATATACTGATAGGATACGATCCGAGAAAATACAATCGAGAAAATGTCAAAGAAACTGCAGAGATACTTGCGGCAAACGGGGTGAAAGTAAAAATAATTGAGGAAGAATCTACTCCTTCGCCTGTCTTGGCATATCTGGCTAATACCAGTGATGAAATATCAGGTGTAATAAATTTTACAGCAAGTCATAACCAGTATACGGATAACGGTATAAAATTTTCACCTTCCCACGGAGGTCCCGCAAGCAGTGATATAACCGATAGAATATCTTCGTATGCAAATAAAGGAAAGACATTTAAAACTGTGGATTACGAATTTGGTGTTGAGAGTAATATGATAGAAGAAATAAGCTTGGAAGAAGCAAGTAATAAATATGTTCGCGAGTATATAATACCCCGTTTAAAAGAAATAGGTGCGTTTGAAACTATGGTAAAGTATGTAAAGAATAACCCTGATTTTGAAGTTGTTCTGGATCCGATGCAGGGTGCTTCAGTTGATTATATGAGAAAGATTTATAGCGCTATTGAATATGAAGCAGGAAGAAATTTTGTAAGAGTCATACATGATAATAATAAGGACCACAGATTCAGCGAGGTAAACGGGGCTCCAAATCCTACGGAGGAATCCAGTATTGAGGAACTTATGAAACAAGTTCCACCTTCCGAAAATATAATGGGGATTGCTGCTGACGGAGATGCTGACCGGTTCGGCATAATAGATGTGGGGGGGAGAGAAATAACTTCAAATCAATTTATAGGTATGCTTGCATATTTTCTGCATGAAAAAGGACATGAAGGAGATATAGTAAAGTCAGTAGGCACCAGTAATTTTGCGAATGAAGTAGGAAAGTTGATTGGCGCGGAAGTTTATGAAACTCCGACCGGGTTTAAATGGGTAGTAGAGCACGCTCAGAAAAAAACTGTTTTGGTTGGGGGAGAGGAAAGCGCCCATGTTATGTGCGGTCCGTTTTCCAGTTCCTGGGATGACGGTATTGTAATGGGATTGCTGGCATTATGGATGAAAGCGGATACCGAAAAATCCCTTTCCGAGTATTTAGAAGACATAGAGGAAAAAACGGGTAAATTTCACTGGAAACGGGTTAATGTTAAGCTTAATCCGGAACTGAAAAAGAATACCGAAAAGATTATAAGTGATGTAAAAGAAGAGAAAATAGATATAAAGGATGTTCTTGAATCTGTTGGTTGTGAGAAAAAGGTTAAAAAAGTTATATACAAAGACGGCCTCAAGGTGGTTTTTGAGGATGACAGCTGGTTTTTAATAAGACTCTCAGGCACTGAAGATGTTGCAAGATTATACACCGAAGCGAAGGATGAAGGAATCCGTAAAGAAGTTGAAGGAATTGGCACCGGGTTATTAATGGGGGCAGAAGGAAAAGGCGAACCAAAGGATGGTTTTTCCAATATATCTATTATTGCCGGAGTTGCGCTGGCTGGCATAACAGCGATTTTTGCGGGTCCGGAATTCTTGAGCATGTTTAGTGATTTTCTAACTGAAATTCCGTCCTATCTGCAGGGGCTTTATGATTACTATTCGGCCCTTGGTATAACAGGTTCGATACCTGAGTATGGCCTCTATGATTCTGTGTTCCCTGCAGTCGGTGGCTGGTTTTTCAGAAGTGCCGGAGAAACTAAAGCTAAATCAGGAGCTATGAGGCATACAGCTCCTGCGGATTCAAATAGAAGCCTTTTGAGTATTCCCGGAAATATTTCATATGGAGAAAACGTTGACAAACTAATATCTAATGTAATAAATGGGTTTACGATGGTGGCTCCGAGTCATAGCCTTATTTCAGGGTTAACTTTGGGTGAGGGAAATCTTCTTGCTTTGCTTCTTCAAGGGAGTGAAGGTGATAGAAAGATAATGTCCGGGCAAAATATTCGGGATAGAGGATTCCAGGATATGTATGATTTTGCAATAGGACATAAGGAAGTCGACGAGGTAAAAGTAAGTACACAAGATTTTTCCCTTGTTTTCCAGGAAGAAAACGTTTATGGACTGGCAACAATAGAGAGGGTCGGCGAAAAAAATGTCTTAATTTTACATGAAACAATTTTAGAAACTTTAAGTGAGCGCGCCCCTCCGGAAAGGAAAAGAATTCTTGGGCTTCTAATGGAACACGAATTGGAAGAGTATAATGCTTTGAAGAATCCTCATTCAAAAATTTATAAAGATTTTGAGAAATATGTTGAAGAAAAAAATGTAAAGGCCGATGCTGAAACATTTCATGAATATTTGAAAGAGATTAATTCTCCCCAGTTAGAACTTTTTAAATTTAAAAGGGAAATATGTGCATTCAGAGTAAGGAAGAAGCTTCTTTCCTATGTAGAAGAGTCTATGATGAAAGAAGGTGCGGATAACGAACTCAGGGAAAAAATATTAAGCGAGGCAAATGCCGCTATTGAGAAAATTGCGGAAAAGATAATTGAAGGAAAGATAGATCCTTTTGTGGATTTAAGGCTATCGCCCGAAGAGGCAAAAAGTCAGGAGGGAAACCATGGACACAGCATTGAACCGCCGCCAGTTTTTTGGTA
>PWEK01000075.1 GCA_003553445.1 Elusimicrobiota bacterium | reverse complement strand
GAGCAAAATGAACGAGAACGAAAACTCGAGGAAACGAGCCGTAGACTGGATCTGGCTCTTGAAAAGGCCAACGGCGGCTTATGGGAATGGAACATTGAATCGAATGACTTGTACTGGAGTGAAGATCTTTTTAACTTACTTGGTTATTCGAAAGAGCAATTTCTCGGAACAATCGATTTTTTTAACGAAAAGCTGCATCCTGACGATTTCAAACGGACCAGGGCCGCTATCGAATCCGCCCTGAAAACAGGTGAATCCTACCACGTTGAGCAAAGGGTTAGGAAAGCTGACGGTAAGTATAGTTGGCTCGATGTGCGCGGTCAGGTGATTGATGACCAGCGAGGAAAGAGAATGGTTGGTGTTGGCTTTGACATCACCGAACGAAAAAAAAGGGAACAGGAGCTCCGGGAAAGCGAAGAGAAGTACCGCACCTTATTCAATCAGTCAACGGAAGGCATCTATCTCCACGATTTGGAGGGCCGTTTTCTGGACGTTAACGAAATGGCGTGCAAACAATCCGGATGTTCCAGAGAGGAACTGCTCGGGCTTACCGTGTTTGACGTTCATACGGCTCAAAGCAAAATTAACCAGTCTAAATCTGAACTTCTCCAAATGTGGAGCAAATGGAAGCCGGGACAGCGTTTTGATTTTGAACTGGAACACCGGCACAAAGATGGTACCATTTATCCGGTCGAACTCTCGTCCGGAATCGTTCAATATAGAAACACCAATGTTGTATTGGTCCTGGTCAAAGATATCACAGAACGAAAAAAAAGGGAAAAAGAACTACAACAAAGGGAGAAACTTGAAAGAATTATAACTACAATTTCAACAGAATTATTAAATGCTAATATTGAAGAAATTCCAGCTCAGATTACAAAGGCCCTGGAGGAAATCGGGAAATTTGCGGGAGCTGACCGCAGATATGTTTTTCATTTTTCTCCGGACAAAGTAACAATCTCTAACACCTTCGAATGGTGCGCAGAAGGAGTGTCGTCTGAGGTAGAAAAATTACAGGGTCTTTCTACAAAAGAATATGCCTGGTTAATGGATAAACTAAAAAGATTCCAGAATATAATAGTTCCAGATGTTGACTTTCTTTCTTCTGATGCAAAAGAGGAGAAAAAGCACTGGAAAGAACAGGGAATAAAATCATTATTAGTATTGCCTATGGTTGCCGGGGATTCCCTAAAAGGCTTTATAGGCTTTGATTACATAGAAAAAAACGAAATCTGGCAGGATGCAATCATAAATCTATTAAGAGTAGCTGGAGATGTTATCTGTGAAGCTTTGGAGCGGAAGAAAGCTTACGAGGAACTCAAAAGGTCCGAGCAGGAAAAGGATTTAATTTTAAATTCAACGGATGAATTTATATCCATGATGAAGACGGATGGCAAGATTGTATGGGCGAATAAAGCTTTTGCTGATGATCTGAATTTAGAAAAACCGGAAGAGGCCCGGGGCGAATACTGTTATAAATTAAGATTTAACCGGGAAGATCAATGTCCTTATTGTCCTTCTAAAAAAGTAATAGATACAAAGAAGTTTTTTAGCGGGGAAGTGAATAGCCCCGACGGTAGATACTGGTTGGTGAGTCTGGCGCCGATACTTAATGAAAATGGAGATCCGGATAAAATCATAAAAATAGCCCGGGATATAACCGAGCGCAAAGAATCGGAGAGTAAAATTATATATCAACAAAATTTGCTGGAAGGAGTAATAAACAACATTTCAGATGTTCTTGCCATTCAAAAACCTGACTATAGCATAGAGAGATACAATCAGGCCGGATATGATTTATTAGGAGAGACACCTGAAGAGGTGAAAGGCAAGAAATGTTACGAGCTTATCGGGCGTGACCGGGAATGCGAAGAGTGCGCCACACGTAAAGTCCTAAAAAGCGGAAAGATGGAACATCTGGAAAAATATTTTCCGGAGCTGGGCGTTTACCTGGATTGCCGCAGCAATCCTGTTAAGGACGAGAATGGAGTAATTATTAAGATTGTTGAGCAGTTAAGGGATATCACGGAGCAGAAAAAAGCCGAGAAAGACCTGATTGAAAGTAAAAGAAGACTGCAAAAGACCGAAGAGATAGCTAATCTGGGCAGCTGCGAGATAGAAGTTTCGAGTGGAAAACTTATATGGTCGGATCAGACTTACAGGATTTTTGGATACAAACCGGGCGAGATAGAGCCCACTTATGAAACTTTTCTAAGCTCTATACACCCCCAGGACAGGAAGAAAGTTGACCAGACTTATACTTCATCGGTGGCAGAAGGTAGGGGTTCGCATGAAATTGAGCACCGGATAATTAAAAAAGATACGGGTGAAATACGCTACGTTAGAGAAAGAAGCAACCATTTTCGAGATTCTGATGGTAATATAATACGGAGCATAGGTATGGTGCAAGATATAACCCAACTAAAGAAATCCGAAAAAGAAAGGGAAAAATATCGTAATCAGCTCCTTCAGTCTCAAAAAATGGAAGCGGTGGGTACTTTAGCCGGGGGGATAGCACATGATTTTAATAATATTATGACTTCCATAAAAGTGACAGCCGAGCTCTTACTTGAAGAAAATCTTCCGCAGGAAGTGTTGAGCGATATTAAGGAGATAAACAACTCATCGGACCGGGCAAAGAATCTTACTCAACAGCTTTTGCAGTTCAGTCGAAAGGATAAGACCCATAAAGAGGTAATTAACTTAAATATAATAATAGAAAATTCCCTTAAAATGTTGAGAAGGATTATGCCCGAAAATATAGATATAGAAACCACCATAGAAGAAGATTTGTGGCCCGTAAAAGCAGCTCCTTCAAACATGGAGCAGGTTATAACAAATCTGGCCATAAACAGCAGAGATGCGATGCCGGATGGGGGAGTTCTTAACATAAAGACCAAAAATGTGAAAATAACTTCAGACAACCTTCCTCTTATAGAAATGGAGCTCGGTGAATATGTGCAGTTAACCGTTCGGGATAACGGCCTGGGAATGGACGAAAAAACCAAAGAAAAAATTTTTGAACCATTTTTCACTACGAAGGGAGTTAAGGCAGGTACCGGTTTGGGGCTTCCGGTAGTATACGGAATAGTAAAAGACAGCGGCGGTTATGTTGTCGTAGAGACTTCTCCGGGAGAAGGAACCGCAATTAATATCTTTTTACCATTGACAAAAAGATTGCATGGGGAATATGAAGAACATGAAAAAGAGGCAAATAAAAAAAATTCGGAAAATAGATACTCTGAGATAGGAGTTTTAATAATAGAAGATGAAATAGAGGTTATGAAAACGGTCCGCAGGGTGCTTGATAAGATGAATTTTAAAATTTTTACTGCTTCATCCTTCGAAGAAGGTAAAAACATATTCAAAAAAAATAAAGAAAAGATAGATATCGTATTTACCGATGTTGTACTGCCGGACGGTAACGGTTTGAATCTCGCTGGAGAGTTTATAAGGATGAAGGGAAATTTATGTATTATCGCAGCCAGTGGATATACTAATGAGGCAGTGAACTATGAAGAAATCACATTGAATGAGTATGAATTTATTCAAAAACCCTTTGGTGTAAAAACACTGAGGGAAATTTTTTCGAATTTTGCTGAGAAAATTTTAAATTGATAGAATGTAAATTTCCCATCTATTGAGACTATTAAATTAATAACTTATTTGGTTAAATTCAATTTCCCAAAGTAACGATATTAAGCAAAAATTAATCTATAATTTATATTATATTAATAGATTTTGTTCTTTTTCTCTTCCATACCTGTATGTCTATTTCAGGTTTTTGACCTCGTAATGACTTTTAACTATAATATCATCCGGGATAAAGGATAGTTTTTCAAGGCGCCCGTAGCTCAACTGGATAGAGCGGCTGACTACGGATCAGCAGGTTTGGGGGTTCGAATCCTCTCGGGCGCTCCAAATAAATGAAAGAAGAAAAGCCGGAAAAATTTATGAAAATAGCCTTTTCTCTGGCTAAAAAAGCCGCTGAAAAAGGGGAAATTCCTGTAGGGGCGGTGGTTGTAAAAGAAAAAAAAGTTATTGGTGAGGGGATGAATGTCCAGGCTTGCGATAATGATCCTACAGGGCATGCTGAGATTGCAGCCTTGAGAGAAGCGGCACGGAATGAAAAAAACTTCAGGCTTGACGGCTGTGAATTGTATTCTACGGTAAAACCCTGCTTTATGTGTGAAGAGGCAATAAAGAGGGCCCGGATAAAGAAAATTTATTATGCAACTGAGAAAGCTAAGGAATCTACTCAGGAAGTAGCTTATGAAAAGGAAAAAAAACATTCAGTTAAATGTACCCGTTTAATGAAAAGTTTTTTTGCTGAAAGGAGAAAATGAAGAGAATAATTATAGGTTTAAGTTTGATTGTTTCTCTGATTTCTTTCTATGTTGTTGTTGTAGTCCATGGGATGAATTTTGGTAAGTGGATGCTTACTTCTTTTTCACCCTACATGTTTATCGGGGCTGTTGCGCTTTTCCTTAAGAGAAAGATGGTTCAGTGTTTTGTCCTTCCTTTTCTCATTTATTACGGAATGTACATGATTTTCGGCGTTGGATGGTCACTGGATTATTCTTTTGCGTATATTTCCGCTATAGTGATGCTGGCGCTGGCGGCTTATGTCATTCTGGCTCAGATTTTAAAATTCAGGATTATCAGGTTTATTATAGGCCTTTTAGTTGGAGTGGTTTTGTTTATCGGAGTTTACATTGCGAGAAACGAATTAACTACCCGGCAGGAGAGAGAAGAGATCTCTGAGATAGAATACGGAATTTTAAGATAAAAGGAGGGGTGGCCGAGCGGACGAAGGCGGCGGTCTCGAAAACCGCAGTGTCTTTTTAAGGCACCGGGGGTTCGAATCCTCTCCCCTCCGCCATATTTTTTTCGGCAATTAATTATGAAAAAATTTTTAAAAGTACTTATATTTTCGGTTATAGGAATTCTTGCGTTTGCTTACCTGGCATTCAGAATTTATTTCAGCCCCGAACGCGTTGAAAGGCTTTTTGTAAGTACGGCTTCGTCTGTACTGAACAGGCCGGTAGATGTTTCTAGCGCTCGCCTTACGCCCGGGGGGCTTTCTCTTGAAGGGCTGGAGGTTGGTTTCAGGGAGGAAGGAGAGGTTCCCGAAGGGGTCACAAATTTTATCTCCTGTGAAAGAATATTTCTGCAGTTCAGGTTGGCGCCCCTTTTGAGAAGGCAGCTGGTTTTTAAGAAAATAGAATTAGAGGCGCCCGAAGTGAATTTTATACGAAAAATAGCTTTTGATTACAAAAGGCTTTTTGGTGGTATTTTACTGAACAGGACAATTACAAGAAATATGAGCTTCAGCATTGGATGCGTAGAAGTAAGGGAAGGCAAAGTAAATATGTACCCTCCTGATTTTCCAGAGCTTAAAATGGTTGCTGTAGATATAAGTGTGGAAGAGATAGGAAGGGGCACAGGCTATGATTTATCTTTCAGTTCGGAGTTTTTGGATTCTGAGCTGGAGAGTTTGGACATTAACGCGGCTGTAGACAGAAGAGAACAAAGGACCCTGGTAAATGAGATTGTTTTAAAAGGGTATGAGGGAGAGTTTGTTATGTCGGGTTATATAGATAATGTTTTGGGGAATCCTGCCTTTAACCTTCAGTGGGGTGTCAGGAAATTTCCCCACGGGCTTCTTTCTGATTTTCTCACTTTCGAAGGAAGACCAAGAATCAGTGGAACTGTAAAAGAAGAGTTGTCAAGTATTGATTTAGAATGGAGTTTTGATTTTACAGACAGTTTTTTGAGTATTTCTGATATATATTACAAGCAGCCGGGGCGGAATTTGAAATTTATGGGGAGAGCCGGCCTGGATAATGAGGTCATTAAAATTGACTGGTGTGTTTTTGAAACCGGCGGAACTTTTTTATCTTTTGTAGGGGAAATCTATGGAGGGGAGATAAACCTAAGCGTTATTGCCGATTCAATTGAACTTACGGAAGCGGTTTCCGATTTTCCCGGGTGGAGAAAATATATAGCCGGGGGAGAGGCGGATATAAATGGGGCAGTATCCGGAAGCCTGGATGACCCGTTATTTTCCGGCAGGATAAGCTCTGAGGATGTAAGGGTGGAAAATTTCAGTGCCCTGGAAAATCTTTTTAGGAGGATAACCGGAATTCAAAGGGACTTTATGAGGCTGGGAAATACGGATGTTGACTTAAAAATAGACAGGGAAAAATTAAACATAGAATCACTGAGTGCCGATAACGGTGATATCAGGGGCAGCCTTTCGGGAAGTTACTTTTGGGACGGTAATTTGGATTTTAATATGAGGCCCAATATATTCGGGCGTGAGCTTATAATTAAGGTTTCAGGCAGTACGGATAGGCCTGTTGTTGATTTGAATTGATACCCGGTAATTGATATTATTGTCCTCTACTGGAGAGGTGCGAGAGCGGCTTAATCGGCACGCTTGGAAAGCGTGAGATCCCTAACGGGATCCGTGGGTTCGAATCCCACCCTCTCCGCCATTTTGGTAAACTTAGTTTTGCCGGAATTACATATGAAAAAAATTCTTACAGCATCTCTGTTTCTTCTGCTCAATGCTACATTTCTGTATGCTAAGCCGGGAGATAATACGGCAGCTTTCCTTCGGATAGGAGTTGGAGCAAAACCCTCGGCGATGGCAGGGGCATATTCGGGGGTAAAAGGCGATCTCATTTCTCTTTATTATAACCCGGCGGGGCCGGCATCCAGCAGCGGGTACAAGTTTTCTTTTTCACATGCCTTCTGGCTGGACAGCATAGATTACGCGAATTTCACAGCCGGCGCTCCTGTGTTTGACGGGTATATGGCGCTGGGTTTATGCGGATTGTTTTACGGAGAAATAGATAAATATGACCGGAAAGGGGATTTTGTAGGAAGAAGCTACAGTCCTAGTGATATGTCGGCAACATTTTCTTATTCTCGTGAGTTTGAAGAAATGCATGCCGGGGCTTCCGTAAAGTTTATAAGATCCCGGATTGCAGGCTACAGGGCAAATGCGGCAGGATTTGATATAGGTGTTGCGCGCGAATTCAGTATGTTAACTGCCGGGATATCTATACAGAATATCGGTACCAGGATGAAGTTCCGCAATAAATCCTATCCCCTTCCCCGGACTGTCAGGATGGGGGCCTCTTATCCTTTCAGTTTTTCAGAAATAGAGATGCTTGCAGTATCAGAGCTTAATTTTTCCTCTGAGGTCCCTTTTCAGATCAATACCGGTTTGAATGCAGACTACTCTTACGAGGATTTTATTTTTTCATTAAGGCTGGGACTGACATCTTACGCACAGGGACTGGATGGATGGAGCCATCTCAGCGCGGGCTTTGGAATTGAGTATTCAAATATAGTTTTTGACTACGCATTTTCGCCTTATGAAGACCTGGGAATTACCCACAGGATATCTATCGGATACAGGCTGGAGCGGGAAAGGTTGGACCACCGGGATTACCCGGAAGGCTTACCTGGTGAAAAGGGTGGAAACGATACTTTCTAAGATAAATAAAGCCCTGCGGGTTCTCCCTGCATTTTTCGTTCTTTTTATAACCTTGTCAGCAGGGAATTATGCGGATGCGAATATTGAATATATTGAAGATTTAGATTCTCTTTCAGACGAAGAGTTTTACGAAGAGATACAGAAAAGAATTTTCTCATATTTTATCCGGGAGGCAAACCCTGAAAACGGATTGGTTAGGGACAGAGCCCACAACTTTAATGCCTCTCCCAACAGGGATGATATTGTAAGCTGCGCCTCATCGGGTATGGGTATAGCGGCGCTCTGTATAGGACACAAGCGGGGGTGGATAGATTACGATGAAGCCTATGAAAGGGTGGTCAGGGTACTGGAAAGCTATTACAATGCCAGAGAGTCAGACAGCGTAAATAACGACGGGCTTGTACACTATAAAGGCTTCTTTTATCACTTTACCGACATGGAGGGCAATCGGGAATGGGACAGCGAGCTGTCCACAATAGATACCGCCATACTTGTGTCTGCGGCTCTTTTTGCGGGGGAATACTTCAGCGACCATGGAGATGATTACCCGAAAGAGCTTGCCGAAGGCATCTATGAAAGAATAGACTGGAAGTGGATGACGAATAATAACCCCGGCGGGATTCTGGAATGGGGCTGGACGCCGGAAGAAGGTTTTGACCAGGGTTATATAGGCTCATACAGTGAGGGTATACTTGCCTATATAATGGGAGCCGGGGCTCCGGAAAAGGAAAAAAGGCTTGACGATGACGGTTTCAGAAGCATGAGACGCCCACGGGAAAATTCAAAATCCCTTGAATATATATTTGAAAAATCTCTTTTTACCCATCAGTATCCCCAGCTTTTTATAGATTTAAGCGGCCGCAGGGATGACTATGCGTGTTATGCAAGCAACAGTTTTAAAGCGACAGTGCATCACAGAAGGTATGTTCATGAAAGAGCAGATGCATACGATACCTATTCAAAATACAGCTGGGGCCTGGGAGCGGCGGATTCATGGGATGGGGGGTATCACGCCTACGGAATAAGGGATCATGACGGTACGGTTGCTCTTTCAAACCTCTCGGCTGCTGTTTATGAGCTGCCGTGCGTCGCGGGAAATTCCCTGAGGTATATTTACAATAAATACGAAACGGAGTTATGGGGTAAGTATGGATTCTCCGACAGTTTCAATACGGACCCTTCAATAGAAAATGATTTTAATGAATACAACATGTGGAGGTCAAATGATGTAATCGGCGTACAGCAGGGGGCGGTCCTTGTGGCGATTGAAAATCATCGCAGCGGATTGGTAAACAGCGCGCTTACTGAAGTTGTCTATGTTCAGGATGCCCTTGAAAGGCTGGGTTTCAGGGAAAAGAAAAGCGGAGGCTCTCTGGATAAAGCGGACAGGTTTAAGGCATTCATCTCTGAAGACGATGTTTTCCTTTCCTGGGAGGCGCCCTATGAAGGCGTGGATTTTACTTATGTGGAGGATGGAATCTTTGAGGTCCGTTTTTCAACAGATCCGTCTGTGAATAATCCGTGGGAGTCGCCGGATCATTACCTGGACTTTGATATCATTGTGTCCACCTCATTCGGCAGCGGGCAGGGGATGCACTGGAGAGTAAGCCTGGATAATAATGATGCGGGAATTGAAAGCTGGCCCGATGATACAAGGTTCTGGATAAGGTTTTCGGACGGCTTTTTCAACTGGTCTGAATTTACCGGGGCGGAAGTTGTGGAAGAAAAACATGCCGGCTCTTCGGTTTCGGCTGAGCCGGACAGGGTCGGCATTAATGAGAATTTTAATAGAAAGTTTTCCGTTTTTCTCAAGAACGAAAATTTTAAGGAGGGTTTAGGCAGGGACGATATAGAATTGAAAGGAAATTTCTCGAATCTTGCAATAGAATCCGTAAGTAGGGTTAATTCTTCAGAGGCAGAAATTGAAATCAGCGGAAATCTTAGAATGAATTTGGGCATGGGTGCGATTCTTTTTCATCCCTCTGGTTTGCAGGGGGATAATCCGCTTACTGCCCTGGTTGAGGTCACGGAAAATATTTTAAGAAACCCCTCTTTTGAGAAGGGAAGTGAGGGGGCGGGAAGTACCGACTTCTGGGATGATTCCGGAGGGGCGCAGATAGAAGAGTGGGCTGCGCGAAGCGGAGACTGGGGATACGGTCTGCTCGGAGATGAAGAAGATGGGAAGGTGTGGCAGGAGGCTCAGGTATCGGGCGGAAAAATTTACGATTTTTCTTTATGGGGAAAACGAGACAGCGGGATTCTGGAAGGTGATTTTTTCATGAAGCTTGATTGGCTGGACAGTTCCGGGGATACTATATATATCTCTTCTGTATCTTTTCAAATGTCCGATGTATGGGAGGAATGGGAGCTTTCGGCAGTTTCACCTAAAGATGCGGAGAAAGTGGAGGTGAGTTTCGGAAGCGATTATTTTTCAATTACCGGAGATTTTTATTCTGCAATGTTTGATGATGCATCGCTTATTTCGAGGAAGGCGGAGCTTGATTTCATAGGGACGGCCAAGTCAGTCAGCGAGATTCAGTGGGAGTGGAATGATCTGCCCGGGCCGGTGAGCTACAGCCTGTACTGTTTGGACGATTCCCCGGTTGCGGAGGGGATTAAGTCAGAAACTTTTACTGAAAAGGGGTTTTCTACAAATACTGCCGTGGGCAGATACCTTGTGGCCCGGGTTGAGGGGTATGAGGAAGTAGAGCTTCTGTCATCCCCGGAAAGAACCGTTTACACCCTATCGGCTGCGCCCCGGGAGCTTAAGGTTCTTCGTGTTCACACAAGTTCGGCCGCTCTTTCCTGGCAGGATAAGATAAACAGGGAGGGTACGAGATATGGGGTTTCCTATGCCCGGGACCCGGATTTTTCTGTTGGTGTCTCCACCCCGGTAAGAAGTTTTGATAATCTCATTTCAACCGGCACCGGGATTGTGGACCTTAGTCCGGCTACAACATATTATTTCCGGACCTGGTCGTATAATGATGGCGATAAAAAATCCGGGTTTTCCAATACGGTTTCTACAAGGACGCTTCATCAGTATTTTACAGGAGAATACTATGCTGAATTCATAAAGGAGGGAAGACTTATTTCGAGAATAACTCTTTCAGAGGGGGCGTATGAATTCCCGACCCGAATAGATATTGCAGAGCTCTCCGGCGTTGAGAGAGACCTGGTTAGGAACGCCGATGAGGGTTTGCCTGAAGAGACTATTAGAGATTTAGCTCCGCTTAGAAGTTATATTGTAAGAAACCGAAATGAAAAACAAGTCAAGGAAAAAACAAAGATACCGGATGGCATTACCGCAAGGTTTTACTATCCCGGAGGGCTAAGCAGGGCTGAGGAAAAAAATCTGAGGGTGGTTAAACTTGATGAAAATAGCGGAAGCTGGGTGAAGCTGGAAAATTATGGAAAAGATAAAAAAGACAACTGGATTGAAGCTCATCTTTCTGAAATGTCAGTTCTTGGCTTGGCGGTATTTCCTTACAGGGACATCAGTGATGTGTATGTATATCCTAACCCCTATATTCCGGGGCATAGAAAATACGGAAGTTCGGATAAGGGAGAAGGAATAGTAATATCCGGACTGCCCGCTGGAGCAAAGGTCAGGATATTCAATGTCGCCGGAAGCCTTGTGGATGAATTTACTCACCGTGAGGGTTCTTTTTACAGGTGGGGAGATGCTGCCAATCTCTCCTCCGGAGTGTATATTCTTGTTGTAAACCACGACGGCAATGTGGAAACAGGAAAGTTTTCTGTAATTCAATAGGAAGATTTTTTAAAAAGGGCTTGAAAAATCTGGATCTTTGTATTACTTTTTATATATGAAAATTTTAAGCAGGGAAAAAAGCGGAACTCTCTTTAAGGGGGGGGTATTGAGGAATGTATCCAGGCTGGTTTTTGTTTTCCTCATATTTTGTCAGGGATATGCAGCGGGCGGGATTGAGTATCTGGAAGATTATTCCTCGCTTTCAGATGAAGAATTATATGATGAAGTTCAGAGAAGGATTTTTTCATACTTCATTGAGGAGGCAAACCCTGAAAACGGGCTGGTTAAGGACAGAGCTCACAACTTTAATACCCCTCCCAACAGGGATGATATTGTAAGCTGCGCTTCATCGGGTATGGGTATAGCGGCACTATGTATCGGACACAAGCGGGGGGGGATAAATTACGATGAAGCCTATGAAAGGGTGGTCAGGGTCCTGGAGAGCTACTATAATGCCAGGGAGTCAGACAGCTTAAATCCCGACGGGCTTGTTCACTATAAAGGCTTCTTCTATCACTTTACCGACATGGAGGGCAACCGGGTATGGGACAGTGAGCTGTCCACAATAGATACCGCCATACTTGTGTCTGCGGCTCTTTTTGCGGGGGAATACTTCAGCGACCATGGAGATGATTACCCGAAAGAGCTTGCCGAAGGCATCTATGAGAGAATAGACTGGAAGTGGATGACTAATAATAACCCCGGCGGGATTCTGGAATGGGGCTGGACGCCGGAAGGAAACTTCAGTGAGGGTTTAATCGGGGGTTTCAGCGAGGGTATACTTGCTTATATTCTCGGTGCCGGAGCTCCTTCAGAAAGTAAAAGACTCGACCGGCGCGGATGGAAGAATATGTATCGCCCGATAGAATCTACCAAATCCCTTGAATATATATTTGAAAAATCTCTTTTTACCCATCAGTATCCCCTGCTTTTTATAGATTTCTCCGGAAGGAGGGACGACTTTGCATGCTACACCTCGAATGTGTACAGGGCTACCATTCACCAGAGGAGGTATGCTCATAACAGAAGAGAAGAATATGATACATATTCAAAATACAGCTGGGGCATCGGAGCGGCGGATTCCCTGGATCCCGGCGGGTATTATGCATACGGGCTTTATGATAACGACGGGACTGTGGCTCTTACAAATCTTGCAGCCGCAGCACATGAACTTCCGGGAGCTGTTGCGGACTCGTTGAGGTATATTTACCGGAATCATTCTGGGGATCTGTGGGGAAAATACGGGTTTTCCGACAGTTACAATACCGAACCTTCCGTAGTTAGGCGGGGCAGTATATGGAGGTCGGACGATGTAGTCGGTGTGCAGCAGGGGGCGGTGCTTCTTGCCATTGAAAATATGCGTTCGGGTCTTGTTAAAGACAAAGTATCCCGTACGGATTATATTCAGAATGCGTTTAAGAGGCTGGGTTTTAATGAAAACAGAGAATCGACTTCACCCGACAGGATCGGGGGTTTCAGGGTCCGCTTATCAGGCAGCAGGGCGTATCTTTCATGGAGAGCGCCGTTGAAAGAAAATGAATACGTTTATTTTGATGACGGCCTTTACGATATACGTTTTTCAACAGTTTCTTCAATAGATGATCCGCGCCACGCTCCGGATCACTACCTGGATTATGATATCCTCTTTTCTACAAGCTCCTGGAGCAAAAACCCGTTCGATATTGTAATTGATCTTAAAGATTATGATACTGATCTTTCGTCATGGCCCGATGAGACAAGGTTCTGGATAAGGGCGTCTGACGGTTATTTTAATTGGAGTGAATTTTCCGAAGCCGAACAGATAGAAGAAGATTTTATAAGAACCAGGATTGAAGCGTGTACAGATAAAGTTTTTATTCACAGCGCCATTAATGAAGAAATAACCCTGACGCTGGTAAACTGCAAGTTCGATGATTTGTCAAAAAATGATATCAGGCTGAAAGGGGATTTCCGGGAAGTCAAGGTTGAATCTCTTGACCTGCTTTCCGAGAAAGAAGCTAAAGTGGAGATCGCGGGGGAGATAAAAAAAGATAAAGGTTCAGGGGTTCTTATTATAGAAGAGGGCGGATTATTATCTTCTGATTCAGTTCTTTTTGAAATAGAAGTTACAGATAATTTATTAAAAAACCCCTCATTTGAGGCCGGCAGCAGAGCCGGCGGTACGGCTCTGGGATGGGAAGACAGCGATTCTGCCCAGACTGAAGAGTGGGCCTCCAGAACGGGCAAATGGGGTTACGGTTTTTTGGGCGATTTGGGAGATAGCGCGAGGGTTAAGCAGAGAGTTAATATATTTGAGGGGAAAAGGTATGAATTTTCTTTCTGGGCAAGACGGGATGATGGTAATCTTAAGGGTGATTTTTTTATTATGATGGACTGGCTTGATGAAAACGGAGATTTGATACATGTAACTTCAAAAACATTTACCTTATGTACGGACTGGAAAAGAAAATCTATTTCCGATGTTTCTCCCGAAGGCAGCCGCGAGGTAAGGGTTTCTTTCGGAAGCGAGTATTTTTCCATTTCGGGGCAGTTTTGTTCGGTTATGTTTGACGATGCACGCCTGGAATCCCGGGGAAATGATTCTGATCAGAAGATAGAACTTCAGTTGCCGCGAACGAACAGGACTTTTTTCAGCAGCCAGGATAAATTCTAATCCAGGGCTATTGATAGCATCTCAATAATAATTTTATTTTTTCCTAATTGTATCGAATGGAATCTGTTTGATTTTAGTGCTGAAAAATGGTAAAATTTCCATCAATATTGTGAAATTTTTCACAAACTGGGGGTTTTAGAGGCTAAAAAAAAGATTATGAAGGAAACAGCAGTAATAAAAGAAAAAGATTTACATAATATAATAGAACAAACTGAAAAAGCTTCTTCTTCAGATAAAGATAAAATAATTAATAAGGCGCTGAAGCTTAAAGGGCTTTCCTGTTATGAGGCGGCGGTCCTTTTGAATATTAAAAACAGGGGGGAGCTGCAGAGGCTTTTTGATGCGGCTTCAAGGATAAAAAATCTCATTTACGGAAGAAGGCTTGTTCTTTTTGCTCCTCTTTACATATCAAATTACTGCTCAAACAGCTGTCTATACTGCGGATACAGAAAAGAAAATACAGGTATTAAAAGAAAATGTCTCAGTAATGACCAGATAAAGGATGAGGTCAGGGCGCTGCTGAGGCAGGGGCATAAAAGGATTCTTATGCTTATGGGAGAGAATCCGCAGAAGTGTTCTTTTGATTATTTTTTAAATTCAATAAAGACAGCTTATGAAGTTGCTGGCGAAGACGGCAGTTACGTAAGGCGTATTAATGTTGAGGTTCCTCCGCTTGAACCCGGTGAGTTGCGGAAACTGGCTGATTCCCGTATAGGCACCTATACGGTGTTTCAGGAGACCTATCACCGGCCGACCTATGAGAAAATGCATCCCGGGGGAAGAAAAAGCGATTATTTTTTTAGGCTCTCAACAATGGACAGGGCGCTGGAGAATGGCCTCAATGATGTGGGTATCGGGGCTCTCTTTGGCCTTTACGATTACAGGTTTGAAGTCCTTTCTCTTCTTGAGCACTCCAGTCATCTGGATAAAAAATTCGGGGTTGGCCCTCATACAATATCAGTTCCCCGGGTTGAACCGGCTGCCGGAGCGCCCCTTTCGCACAATACCCCCCATCCTGTAAGCGATATGGATTTTAAAAAAATCGTGGCGGTTCTGCGGTGCGCGGTGCCTTACACCGGTATTATACTTTCGACAAGGGAGTCGCCTCTTCTAAGGGAAGAGCTTTTTAACCTGGGGGTTTCTCAGATAAGCGCCGGTTCGAGAACTTCTCCGGGGGGATATGAGGGAGAAGAAAGCTGTTATGAAAGCGGTCAGTTCTCTCTGAATGACAACCGTCCGGCCGGTGATGTAATTAAGTCAGTCATTAAACTGGGGTATATTCCATCTTTCTGCACCGGATGTTACAGGCTCGGCAGGGTCGGAACTGATTTCATGGAGCTGGCCAAGCCCGGGTTGATAAAGCTTCACTGCCTCCCAAATGCCCTTACTACACTGAAAGAATACCTGGTTGATTACGCTGATGAAGAGACACGGAGGGCCGGAGAAAAGCTTATTGATGAAAAACTGGGGGATATTCCTGATTGTTCAAGGCGCCGGCGGACAGAGGATTTTCTTGGCAGAATAGAGAAAGGAGAAAGAGATCTGTATTTCTAAGAAGGAAATAAAAAAAATGCTCCGGTTTGACGGGGATGAGCAGAAAGAACTCTTTTCCGCCGCCTCTTCATTGCGTGACAGGGAAGTAGGCAGCAGTGTATATTTCAGGGGGTTAATAGAGTTTTCCAATATCTGCTGCAATGACTGTTTTTACTGCGGGATTAGAAAATCCAATTCGGGTATTAAAAGGTACCGTATGACCGCCGGAGAAATTCTTAAATGCGCTGAGTTTTGCAAAGACTCCGGTTACGGGTCTCTTGTTCTGCAGTCCGGACAGGATAACTCCCGGGAATTCGTGGATTTTGTCTGTGACGTAGTAAGGAGTATAAAAAGAAAATTTCCCGGGCTGGGTATAACTCTCTGCTGCGGAGAGCAGAAAAAAAATGTTTACAGGAGGTTTTTTAAGGCGGGGGCTCACAGATACCTACTAAGAATAGAAACCTCCAGCCCGGAGCATTACGGCTCGCTGCATCCGGCATATATGAGCTTCGCTGAAAGAACTAAATGCCTGAAGAGTTTACAGGAAACAGGTTTTCAAACCGGAACCGGTGTTATGGTTCATTCTCCTTATCAGAAATTGGATAACCTGGCGGAAGACCTCATTTTTATAAGTGAAATGGATGTGGATATGGTAGGAATGGGCCCATTTATCCCCCATGAGAGGACTCCTCTAAAAGGAAGGAGGTCCTACAGCAAAAGAGAGGCTTTAATGAGAAGCCTGAATATGATCTCCGTTTTAAGAATAATGATGCCTGATATAAATATCGCTGCAACGACCGCCTTCCAGACCCTGCATAAAAGAGGCAGGGAAATGGCCCTGGAGGCAGGGGCGAATATAATAATGCCCGGGGTTACCCCGGTCAAATACAGGAATGATTATACTCTTTATGATGGGAAACCCTGTTTAACTGAAAAGGCATCGGAATGCAGAGAATGCATTGTACGCAGAATTGAATCTGTAGGGATGAAGGCGGCCTTTAACGAATGGGGAGATTCACTGAGGTTCGTAAGGAAAGAGGGGGAAAGAAATAATGTCTGCGCCGGTTGACAGAAACCACATAGGAATATTCGGAAAGATGAACAGCGGTAAAAGTACTGTTATGAATCTTCTTCTCCAGCAGCCTGCTTCGCTTGTTGATGAAACGCCCGGAACAACGGCAGACACCAGGGTTCTTAATAAAGAAATTCACGGTCTTGGCCCCGTAAGTTTATACGATACTGCCGGTGTTGATGAAAAGGGAGCTCTCGGGAAAAAGAAGAAAGATAAAGTTCTCGGGGATTTGAAAGAGTGTGACCTTGTGCTTATTGTAATAGATCCCTCTTCAGGTGTTTATTCTCCGGAAAGAGAGCTTTTAGAGGCTGCAAGAAAGCTTAATAAGCAGGTTCTTGTTATTTACAATATTTTCAAAGAAAGCAGCAGAAACTCATTTGATAAGATAGAGTCTGACATAAGAGTATTAAAGTTTTATAAAAAAATCAGTATTTGCGCTGTTGAAGAATATGAGCGAATGCGTCTTTTGAATTTTATTCTTGAAAACTTCAGAAACCCTAATAAGAAGACCGAACTGCTGCCGTTTATAAAAAGTGGTGAGTTTTATGTTCTCGTTATTGTTATGGATGAAGAGGCTCCCGAGGGGAGGTTGCTTCGTCCGCAGTCTATGATTCAGGAATACATAACCAGGCACCGGGCCTGGCCTGTGTGTTATCGGCTTGATCTTGACAGGGCCCGAAGCGGCGATGCCTTGCTTAAAGAGAAAGAAAAAAGAAAATTCAGGGAATTTATATCGGCCTTAGGAAAGAAGCCTCATGCTGTCATAGGAGATTCCCAGGCTGTTGAATATATGCATGATTGGCTTGAGGAAGATATAGAGCTATCTACTTTTTCTATTGTCATGATAAACTATTTCAGCCGAGGAAGATTAAGAGATTTTGCGAAAGGTACAGCGGCTATCGACGGGTTAAAGTCCGGCGACAGGGTTCTTATAGCCGAGGCATGCAATCATTCAAGAATAGCTGAGGATATCGGTACCGTAAAGATTCCCCGCCTTATTAAGAAATATTTCAGCGGCGTCAAAGTAGACCACAGCTTCGGAAGAGAGTTTAAGGCAGATGATGAAATATCCGACTACAGCCTGATTATTCACTGCGGAGGGTGTATGATAAGTTCTCAGAAGCTGCAGGCCAGGCTGAGAGATATTGAATCTGCCGGGGTTCCCTATACCAATTACGGCCTGTTTTTATCATATGTGTCGGGAAGAAATGTTCTGGAAAGGGTTTTACGGCCGTGGAAAATAAAATATGACGAAGGTTTAAGCGAAAAGGCGGAGTCTTACTGAAGAAAGGAGAGAGTAATTGAATACGAAAAAGAGGGAGAAATTAGATAAAATAATAAAAAAGCATGAAGGAGGCCATGGAGCGCTGCTTGGCATGCTCGAAGAAATTCAGAAAGCAAACAGGTATAAATATCTGCCCCAGGAGGAGCTAAGCTATGTTGCCCAAAAAACAGGCACTGCGTATTCTGAGATATACGGGGTGGCCACTTTTTATTCTTTTTTCAGCCTTATACCCCAGGGAGACCACTGTATCTCTGTATGCAGGGGAACAGCCTGTCATACCAAGGGGTCAAAGAAAATACTTGATTATTTAAAAAACAGCTATGATTTCGAGGGAGACGATACAAATGACGCAAAACTTTTTCTTACTACTAAGGACAGGAAACTCACGGTAAGGACAGTTGCCTGTTTTGGACAGTGCGCCCTTGCGCCGGTGGTAGAAATAGACGGAGACATTTATGGAAATGTGACAGTGGATATGCTTAAGGAGAAGCTCAGCGAACTTTAAAGAAGGGAAAACCATGAAAATAGAGAAATATGAAGATCTTGTAAAAGTTAGGGATAAGGGGCTGTCGGCCGTTAAACCGGATAAGCCGGGCATTGCTGTAGGAATGAGCACATGCGGAATGGGAAACGGAGCTGACAGGATATACGAAGAATTCAGAAAAGAGCTTGAAAAACAGGGGGTGGATGCCGTTTTGAGGAAGACGGGCTGTTTCGGCTTCTGCGCGGAGGAGCCTTTTGTAAATATTTATATACCCGGCAAGCCGTTGACTATTATGAAAAACGTTGAGAAAAAAGACATAAAAGAGGCGGTTTCAAATATTAAAAAAGGAGAACCGAAAAACAGCAAAACATTCTGTAAAATTGAAAAATGGAATCATCATACCTCTCAGATAGAATACGGTTCCGGACTGGAAGATATCCCGCTGTGGAACGAGGTGGGGTTCTACAAAGGCCAGCAGAAGGATGTTTTAAGGGATTGCGGTCTAATTGACCCGGAAGAAATCAGTGAATATATAGGTGTGGGCGGTTACGGTTCTCTCTATAGCGTACTTAGTGAAATGACCGGAGAGGATGTTCTCGCAGAAATAAAAGAGTCCGGTTTGCGGGGAAGGGGCGGAGCGGGGTTTCCGGTCTGGATTAAATGGAATATGCTGAAGAAAAACAAAGAAAACCCAAAGTATATATTCTGCAATGCCGATGAGGGAGACCCGGGGGCCTACATGAACCGTAACGAACTTGAGGGGGACCCGCATATGGTTATTGAGGGAATGATTATTGCGGGTTTTGTTACAGGAGCGAAAGAAGGTGTTATATACTGCAGAGCAGAGTACCCGGTTGCGGTTGAGAGGCTTAAAAGAGCGATAAAACAGGCGGAAGAAATCGGAATACTGGGCGAGAATATAATGGGAAGGGATTTCAGCTTTAATATAAAAATTGTTGAGGGAGCAGGCGCCTTTGTATGCGGAGAGGAGACCGCCCTTATATCATCTGTTCACGGTAAGCCGGGGTGGCCCATGCCCAGGCCCCCCTATCCTTCAGAAAAAGGGCTATACGGAAAGCCGACGTGCATAAATAATGTTGAAACCCTTTCAAACATCCCGATGATTATCGCTGTGGGGGGAAAGAAATTTTCAAGCACCGGGACCCCTGAAAGCACCGGCACCAAGGTATTCTCTCTGGTGGGAAAGGTGAAAAATACGGGGCTTGTGGAACTTCCCCTGGGTACGCCGCTGAAAAAGCTTATCTATGATATAGGTGGTGGAGCGGGCGGAAATAAAAAAGTAAAAGCGGTGCAGACCGGGGGGCCGTCTGGAGGATGCATACCTGCGGAAAAGTTTGAAAGCACCATTGATTATGAGGCGCTTAAAAAGCTCGGGGCGATTATGGGTTCCGGAGGGGTCGTCGTTATGGATGAAGATAACTGTATGGTTGATGTGGCCCACTATTTTACGGAGTTTACCACTTCCGAGTCGTGCGGAAAATGCGTGCCCTGCAGGGAAGGAATAAATCATTCACTTGATATGCTCAGGAGAATAAAAAACGGTCAGGGGGATTTTTCTATCCTGAAAGAACTTGATAATCTGAGTGAGGTTATAAAGGACAGCGCGCTTTGCGGTCTTGGGCAGACCGGACCGAATCCGGTGGTAACAACGATGAAGTACTTTATGGAGGAATACCGTCAGCACATAAAAGAGAACTACTGCGATGGCGGAGTATGCGGTGAGCTTTTCATTTCCCCTTGCGAGAACAGTTGCCCCCTTCATATGAACATACCGGGGTATTTGGAGCTTTTCCTTGAGGAAAAAGAAAGGGAAGCGTTTGAGCTTATACTTCAGGACAATCCCCTCCCGGCTTCTATAGGGAGGATCTGTCATTTTCACTGTAAAATGAGATGCCGCAGGGAGGATATAGACGCTCCGGTTAATCAGGGGGAAGTTCACAGGTATATTGCTGATAAGTTTTCCAAAGAAGGCAAGCTGGAGGAGTTCTCGGAAATATTTAGAAAGAGAAGGCTTCCTTCATCAGGTAAAAAAATTGCGGTGGTCGGAGGGGGACCTGCCGGCCTTACAGCAGCCTTTTATCTGGAAATGCTTGGACATAATGTTACGGTTTACGACAGAGAAGAGAGCGCAGGCGGTATTTTAAGATGGGGAATACCCGCATACCGGCTTCCCCGCAATGTTCTGGAAAGAGAGATCAGGTTTATAGAAAAAACAGGAGTTAAATTCAGGCTTGGCAGGGATATGTCTCCTGCGGATATAAAGAAGCTGCGCGGAAAAAACGATGCCGTAATTATGGCAACCGGAGCCTATAAGAGCAGAGAGTTAAAAGTTAAGGGAAATGAGCTTAATGGGGTTCATCACGGCATCTCTCTATTGCGCAGGGTTGCTTCCGGAAAAGAGCCGGAATTAAAGAAAAAGGTTGTGGTTATTGGCGGCGGAAATGTCGCAATTGATGCCGCGAGAACAGCCTTAAGATACGGCTGTGATGTAACTGTGGTTTATAGAAGAGGCAGAGAAGACATGCCGGCAAATGTTCATGAGATTGAAGATGCTATTCAGGAAGGGATTGATATCAGGTTCTGGAGGTCTCCTGTGGAATTCAAGGGAGAAAGCGGCGCGCTTAATTCTCTCAGAGTGGAAATTTCCAGGCCGGGTGAATGCGATATTACAGGGCGCAGAAGCCCGGTGAGGACCGGAAAGTTTGAAGAAATCAAATGCGATAATGCTTTAATTGCCATAGGAGAGAGTGTGGATGAGGAATTTCTTTCAGGCTGTGGATTTGAGGTTTCTCCCGGCAATACCCTTAAAGCGGATCCGTGCAATATGGAGGTTTCGGAGGGGATATATACTGCCGGGGATGTTTTCAGCGGCCCCGCCACCGCTGCCCAGGCTATGGCCCTGGGAAAGAAAGCGGCCCGGGGCGCAGATGCCAAATTAATGGGGGAGAGCCGGTTTGGAAAGATAATAAAAAACTACAGTTATAAAATGGCTCCTCCGGATAAGCCCGACGGGAGCGGCCCCAGGAGACCGGGTAGAATAAATATATCCGAGAGAAAGAAGAATTTTAAAGAGGTTGTAAAAGGGTTTACAAAAAACCAGGTTCGCACTGAGGCGGGAAGGTGTTTAAGGTGCGATGTAAAGGTAGATTAGGAAAACGGAGAAAAAAATGAATCATAAACAGTTGCGGATAAGAATAAATGGATCGGATTATTTGATGTATGAAGGAACCACAGTCCTTGAGGCTTGTCTGGAGACGGGGATTAAGGTTCCAAATCTTTGTTATCTTGAGGGCGTCAGCGAAAGAGCTTCATGTGGCCTCTGTGTGGTGGAAGTGGAAGGTGCAAAGTCATTGTTGAGGGCATGTGTAACAAAAATTAGTGAAGGGATGCAGATTTTCACAAATACAAAGAGGGTTCGACGGGCAAGAAAGACAAACCTTAAGCTTCTTCTTTCGAACCACCCGCGGAACTGTCTGCAGTGCGATAAAAATATGAAATGCGAGCTTCAGAAGATGGCGGACGAGCTTGATGTAAGAGAGGCTACGTATCCCAATATAAGGAAAAAGAAAGTGAAGCTGGACGAGACATCCCATTCGCTCATCAGGGATCATGATAAGTGTATTCTCTGCGCAAGGTGTGTGGAAGTATGCAGTCAGATGCAGTCGGTAAAGGCAATAGATATTGCCGGCAGGGGGATGGATGCTCATGTTTCTACATTTTTTGACAGGGGTTTGGGGAATTCAGAATGTGTTAACTGCGGCCAGTGTTTGCTTGTATGCCCTACCGGAGCGCTAATGGCCAAAAGTGAGGTTGACAAAGTATGGGGGGCTCTTGACGACCCGGATAAGTTCGTTGTAGTTCAGACAGCCCCGGCTATCAGGGCAGCTATCGGTGAAGAGTTTGGAATTGAGTCCGGCACATCCACAACGGGCAAGCTTGTGGCTGCATTGAGAAAGATGAATTACGACAGGGTTTTTGATACCCAGTTTACCGCGGACCTTACAATTGTGGAAGAAGGGCATGAGTTAATTGACAGGATTAAAACCGGGGGCGTTCTTCCCATGATTACATCGTGTTCACCCGGGTGGATAAGATTCGCGGAAAATTTTTTCCCGGGTATTCTGTCGCATATCTCTTCCTGTAAATCTCCCCAGCAGATGTTTGGGGCGGCTGCGAAAACATATTATGCCGAAAAACTTGACATAAGCCCGGAGAAAATAACGGTGGTCTCTGTTATGCCCTGTACGGCAAAAAAGTTCGAAGCAAAAAGAAAAGAGATGAATTCGGCATACAGATACTGGAAGGAGAAAACAGGAACGGATGAAGGGAAAGGTTTCCCCGATGTTGATCATGTTTTAACAACACGGGAGCTGGGAGATATGATCAGGGAAGCGGGCATAGATTACGCTAAGCTGGCGGGCGAGAGGTTTGACATCCCCCTGGGGACTTCCACAGGGGCGGCCACAATTTTCGGCGCGACCGGAGGGGTTATGGAGGCGGCTTTGAGAACCGCATATTTCAAGCTGACGGGAAGCAAAATGCCCAGGCTGGATTTTGAACCTGCCAGGGGAATGAAGGAAATCAAGGAAGCATCGGTGGAAATAAACGGGCTCAATGTTAATGTTGCAGTTGCTCACGGGCTTGGCAATGCAAGAAAAATACTGGAAAAGGTTAAGGATGGAAAATGTAATTATCATTTCATTGAGATAATGACATGTCCCGGGGGTTGTATCGGGGGAGGCGGACAGCCTGTACCTACTAACTATGAAAGAAGAAAAAGAAGAATGGAGGCCCTTTACAGGGAAGACGAGTCTATGGAGCTTAGACAGTCTCATGAAAATCCGGCGGTAATTGAGCTTTATGAAAAATTTTTGGAGAAACCGCTGGGAGATTTGTCACACAGGCTTTTGCATACGGAGTACAGGAAGACCCCATACATTCCGCGGACCGGGGAGTAGATTATTTCCGGCCGGAGAGGATTAGCCTGCCGCGGTTAGACTTTTTATATTATTTTGTTATAAAATAAAAACAGACTTAAAGTGCAGAAGGGATGTTATACGGTTCATAAAGAGAGAGAGAAAAATGAGAAAAGTAGCTGCGGGAAAAACTAAAGATGTTTATGAAAATGAAAAAGGAAATCTTGTTCTTTTCTTTAAGGATGATGTTACAGGAGATGAAGAGGGAATAAACCCCGGCGCCAATGAGGTCAAGGGAAAGATTAAGGGTAAGGGAAGGATGTCCTTTGAACTGACATGTCATTATTTTAATATTCTGAAAGAAAAAGGAATCCGCACTCACTTTATCTCTGCCGATGAATCAAAGAATGCAATTGAAGTGAAGAAAGCCGGTCTACCGGGGAGCAGCGGACTTGAGTTTATCTGGAGGTCGGTTGCCTGCGGTAGTTTTTACAGGCGTTATAAGACTTTAGTAGAAAAGGAGTTTCAGCCTTTAAAAAAGCCGGTCGTTGAAATTACCCTGAAAGATGACCGGGGGGGAGACCCTCTTATTAACGCTGACAGCTTAGCAGCTCTTGGAGTTCTTGAAAGGTCTGAATCCTGTGAGCTCATAGAAATGACAAAAAAAGCAGTCAGTTTTATCAGGGAAGATTTAAAGAGCAGGGGTTTGGAGCTTCTTGATATAAAGCTGGAGTTTGGTGATATAGGCGGCTTTGCCGTTATAGATGAAATTTCCGCCGATTCCATGAGGGTATCGGACAGCAGCGGTGTTTTGTCACATGAAGAAGTATATAAAAGGGTATTGAAAAGTTGAATAGCACTTCTTCTGTGACTGCAATATGGGGGAGAAGAAAATTTTCAATCCAGAAAAAAATATTTTAATTGCTGAAGATGACCGCAGCATAAGAGAGCTGCTCAGAGATATACTTCATGACGAAAATTATAATGTCTCAACAGCTGAAGATGGACGGGAGGCAATTGAAAAGGTAAAAAGTGAAACACCGGACCTTGTGATTCTTGATGTAAAAATGCCCGGAATAGACGGCTATGAGGTATGTAAAAGAATCAGAGAAGACAGCAGGTTGAAAAAAGTGCCTGTGATTTTTCTCACTGTAATGAAAAATACATCGGACCGTATAAAAGGCCATAAGCTCGGTGTGGATGATTATATAACAAAGCCGGTTGAACCTGAAGAATTTATTGCCCGCGTAAAATCTGTATTAAGCCGAAGGGATGTTTATGAAGAAATATCAATGACAGACAGTTTGACAGGATTGTATAACATTAATTTTTACAAAAAACAGATACAGTGGTTTTTTAAAATGGCCAAAAGAAATAAAAGGGTTTTTTCAATTGCTGTGGCTGATGTAAACGGATTTAAAAAAATAAATGATGAACACGGACATAAAACGGGTGATTATGTATTAAAAAAGCTGGCTGATTTGCTTAAAAAAAACCTTAGAGAATCGGATGTTGTTGTTCGCTACGGAGGAGATGAATTTGTTATAATTTTCCCCGACCTGGGTTCAACGCAGGTAAGGGTCGTTTCCGATAAGATAAAAGAGGTGGTTGAATCAGAAAAGTTCATTTATAATAATTCCGGAAAAGCGGTGCCTGTTTCTTTAAGCGTCGGCACTGCAACATGGGATTCTGAATCAGAGAGTCCTGATAAACTTTTTGAAAAAGCCGATAAAAATATGTATGAAGATAAAAATAAATGCAACCACTCTTGAAATTGCATATAGATACTCTTAGAGCGGCAATCTAATTATTTCCGGAAAGCTTTTAAAAACAGACAATATAAAATTATGAATAAAGGCGTATTTACCATAATTAAATTAACCCTCCTCTTTGCGGCTGTTTTACTACAGTCCTGCGCGGTTGATGAAGATAAAAAAGAACCCGATGAAGAACCCTCCGCAATGCTAATACCTGAAGAAAGACAGACAGAAGAAGTAAAAAAAGAAGAAGAGATAAAGGAAAGCGAACTTGAAAAATATGCTTTTGTAATGAATAAAATCGAGGAATTGAAAGAAGAATCACAAAAGAAGACAGAAGAGATTAAGAAGGATGCAGGGTTTGAAGAAGGGAGATTTCAGGAAATACAAAAAGCTCTGGAGAATGAAAATAAAAATAAAATTCCCAAAGAAGAGAAAAAAAAGTTTGAAAAAGTAAAAAGAAAGATAGAAAAAATGCATGGCCGAATGGAAAATATGCGAGAGAAAATAAAAATAGAGTCGGGTTTGGGGGAAAAAGGTTTCAAAAAAATATCAGAAAATTTACAGCAGAATGAGGATTTGAGGCAGCGATACGCTGATATTGCAGATCAGGATAATTGATTTTATGAATTTGAGACAAATTGTTTCAGATTACCGGTTGAAACTGATGATTGCAATTGTTTTTACCGCATTTTTAATGCTGTTTGCATTTAGCTTAAACAGAACTGAGGTTTTTAAAGAACTGATGTTTGAAAGAGACTTGAAAAGGCTGGATTCAATTGGAAAGTTGGCAGCCAGAGAGATTGATGAATATATAAGAGGCGAATCTGTCGAGGATATTCGCGAGATACTTGATATTGTGGATAATCAGACCGAAATCGAATTCATTTCTGTGCTGAGCCCTGATGGTGTTGTAAGGTTTTCTACTTATAGGAAAATAGAGGGGGAAATTAACCCAACCAGGGACACCGAGGATTTTTGGGAAAAAGAAAAAGACATTTTTATTAAAAGCTATCCGGTTGAGATAGATGAGGTTACTGCGGGAGAAATACAAATTGGATACGACATGAGGCCTACAAAGGATTCAATCAGAATCTCCCGAATGAGAGCACTTATTTTTAATTTCATAACGGTAATTATTTTGTTCTTTGTAGGGTGGGCTCTATCAGGGTTCCTTCTGAGGCCCCTGAGAAACGTTACAGCAGCCTCAAAAAGAATTGCGCGGGGTGATTTTTCAGTGAGGCTTCCGGTTAAATCGCAGGACATTATCGGAAATCTTGCCATGAGCATGAACAATATGGCTGAGCAGCTGGAAGGACTTACGGGAAGTATGGAGAAGAAAGTAAGAGAAGCCACCCGTAATTTAAACAAAACAAACAAGATGCTTCAATCTCAAAAAGAAGAACTGAAAAAAAAGAACGAAAAACTAAAAGAAATGGATAAGATGAAATCCGACTTTGTTTCTTTGGTATCCCACGAGTTGAAGACGCCTCTGACTTCTATAGTCGGATATGCAAAAACACTTTTAATAAGGGATGAGCCGGAGGAAAAGAAGAAAAAATATTTAAATGTTATTGTATCCGAGGGAAGCAGGCTTGCCTCTCTTGTCGACAGGTTTTTAGATATATCAATGATTGATTCGGGAGAGTTCGAAATTGTTACACACGAGTTTAAATTGAAGGAGTTTATGGAAGAAACGGTAAGGTTTTACCGAAAAAACAGCAGCACTGAAATACGGATGGAGATTGAAGAAAATATAAAAGTACGCTGGGATATGAATGCCATGAAGCAGGCAGTAGGGAATTTGATTGACAACGCCTTGAGATTCACCCCTGTTGATAAAGGGGTTGATATAAAAGTAACGATACCCGGCGATAACGTGAATATTAAAATTAAGGATTATGGGCCCGGGATTGATGAGAAGGAGTTCGGAAGGATATTTCAGAAGTTCTACAGGAAAAAGAATAAGGCAAATGCAAAAAATAAAGGTTCAGGACTGGGTTTAGCCATAGTAAAAAGCATTGTTGAGATGCATAACGGTAAAGTCAGTATAAAATCCAGCCCGGGAGAAGGCGCAGAATTTACCATGGAGCTTCCTCAAAAGAGCATAGAAAATAAAACACGTGATAAAATATGACAGATGGTTTTGGAAAAATTCTGATTGTTGATGATGAACGGCACATTAGGGAGTTGTTGTATGATAATCTTATGGAGGAAGGCTATAGTGTGCATATGGCTGAAGACGGTTCTGCGGCGCTGAATGCTTTTGAAACATGTGATCCGGATCTTGTAATACTTGACATTATGATGCCCGGTATGGATGGCTGGCAGGTCTATAAAGAAATAAAAAGGAGAAAAAAAAGAGTTAAGATAATTATTTTTACTGCTAAAAACTCCAGAAAAGACAGGTTTTATGGCGTTGAAGTTATGAAAGCGGAAAAATACATATCCAAACCTTTTGATATTGAGGAAATTATTGGTGAAATAAACCTAATAATGAAATCATAACAGAATTAAAAAATATCTGCTTTAAGAAAGATTTTAAAATAGCTATCCTGTAAAAATTCACAAAAATACATTAATATTTATACAGCAGAGAGTAACCGGGCATTTTAAGGATGCTCCTAATAATGAGAATCGGATTATTAAAAATAAATATTTTTTCCTCTTTGGATTTCTTTCCTTATTATATCCTGCGTATTCTTTTACAACAGACAAAAAAGGTTTATAACAAAAATCTCTCGTTCTTCTGCAGTAGCGAAAAAGAAAAATTGAATAAAAGGAAAACCGTATGCCGTATTAAACTGCGGCCCAGGAGGCATTATGGAAATAGCATTGAAATTAGGCGGTCTTTTTTTGGGGGTATTGTTAAGAACGTGGCTGCCCTTTATCCGCAAGATTAAGCAGGGCAAGATCAGACAGTTCGACAAAAAGTACTTAAGGCAGGCAGCTGGATCCGCAGCAATTGCTGTGATAGCCACCCTTCTTCTGATACCCCAGTATGAGAGTGAAATAATTGTAGTGGGAGATTTCGTGTCCGGAATAAGGGTTTTCTCTACAGCTTTCGTCTTCGGATTCGGGGCAAATACGCTTGTGAACGAGCTTCTCGAGTGGAGGGGGGAAAAAAATGGATAAAAAAATAATTATGCTGATGGTTATTTTTCTGTTATTTCCGCTTATCCTTAAGGCGGCGGCGCCCAGGGTGTCGGGTAACATTGAGCAGGGTTCGCGGTATGCAGTGCCCTATGACAAATTTGGAACCCTTACCCCCTGGATGGAACTCAAAGACGAGAATGAACAGGAGACATGGGCGTATAACTACAATAAAGGATATCTGCAGGTTGCCCAGAGATTGACCCCGGGGTTTAGATATACAGCGCGATTCAGCTGGAACTGGAGGGATTATCCCTATGCGGAGCCCGAGTTGAACAATAAAAATGTAATGAGGTATTACCGTACATTCTGCTGGATAACATTAAGTGACGATTTTGATATGCGCCTGGAGTATTATTTGCGCCAGCAGGTTTATGAAGTCCGCCCATGGAACAACCTCATACACGTTCCTAACCTTAGATTGAGATGGAATATTGACAGGCAAAGCAGAAGAAGAGCGAATCTTTTCCTGCGGTTAAACAGTCAGCGCTATGCCGATGAAGGCGAAATATGGAAAAACAGGGATCAGTTCACAGCCAGAGTAAACTACCAGCAGGAGGTCTATGAAAAGCTTCTCATAAAGGCTCAGTACAGCTATGCGCTTAGAAAGTATACTGATAACCCGGACGAATCGACTGCTTTAAAAAAGTCGGCATCAGCCGGGTTCGAGTATCAATTTTAACAAGTTAAAAATCCAAACAGGTTCAGACTTGACATATATATCACAGTGTGATATAATGTCAGCAAATGAAAAGAAAATTTATATCAATATATTTTCCGCATATAGACGAAAAAGGAGAAAAACACTATAAAAATGTAAGTGTAGCTTTTGGCAGACAGGACATTAGTTTATTTGACGAAATTAAAGATAAAAGCACTACGCAGCTAAAGAAAATCATTTCCATATTTTCATATAATCAACTTATCAATTCAGCGGAAGAAGAAAAAAGAACACCCTCCGGATTAATTAAATACAGGCTTGAAGAGTATTTACATAATGAAAGGAAAATCAAAAAGAAAAAAACGCTAAAGATAAAAAATGAAAAGCTGGATTCCTGGATCAAAGCCCTCGGAAAATACAGTGAAGATGAGGATGTTTATAACATTATGAATGAATTAAAAAATTTAAAAGGAAAAAACTAAATAACGGAGAATCCCCTTAAAGATTATGGTGAGTTTTTATAGGAGGTAAAGCATGACTGAGTTGATTAATGCAGTAAAAGCAGGCAAAGTAAAATTGTGTCGGAGGCTTATAAGGAGAGGAGCTGATGTTAACAGGCCTGACAAAGACGGAAGAACTCCTCTGTACTGGGCGGCTCTCTACAGATATCCAAATATTACCAGACTGCTTATAAAAGCAAAAGCAGATGTTAATATAAAAGACAAAAATCGGGAGGGCCCCCTGGAAGCTATTGCGAAATATTATGTTCGTCGAAGATGCGCCTGGAATATCATAAAGTTGTTGGCAAAAAAGGTGGATATAAAAAACGAAGGAGAAGAATCCCTTGTGTCAGCATCTATAAATGAGGACCTTGAAACAGTAAGGTTGTTATTAAAGTACGGAGTTGACCCCGGAGCAAAGGTGGGCAGTGGAATTACCCCTTTAATGTTTGCCGCATGGAATGGAAATATAAAAATAGTAAAAACCCTAATAGAAGCCGGAGCAAATGTAAATGACAGAGATAATCCAAAAGGTAATTATTATCAGACGCCGCTTATGTACGCAGTTGAATCCGGTTGCGATAAAACACTCAGAATATTGATTGAGGCCGGCGCAGATGTCAACGCAAAGCAAAAAGGGGGAATTACTCCTCTTATGCTCGTGAATATAAAGAAAAACCCCAAAATTACAAAAAAACTGCACCTAAGATTATTTTCAAATAGAAAAGAGTATTTGAAACTGCTTAAAGAAAAGAGCAGAAGTACCCGCATGCTGCTCTATTACGGTGCTGATGTCCATGCGAAAGATAATGCGGGAAAAACAGCGGTAAATTATGCAATCAAATGTGGAAATCCGGAAATAGCCAGAGTCCTTCTTCGCGCAGGAGCCAGAATCAGTGCTGATGAGTCATTTATGCTGGGGAGCTTATTCATGCTTATTTACAGTGTTAAGGCAAGGTGAGATTAAGTAATGCAATGAGATAATTTGTTCCTGTCTTTAAAAGCCAACATAAATAGTTATAATTAATCAGGTAAAGATAACTTGAAATATGTTTCCGATACAAATAATGGTAAAGAATAAGCCCTTACGGGCTACCACAAAAAAGGTCATTTTATGAAAAAGAAATTTAAACTTTGTTTTCTTACTCTTACTGTGATATTGACATTTACCTTTTTTACCGAGGTTAAAGAGGTATATTCTTTACAGCAGGATTTTTCCGTTCTGGAAAGAGAATTTACGGAATCTAATTCGGAATTCGAATTACCCGATGTGAGAGAGTTTACTTTTATTGGAATATTTATTCTGGGGCTTGCCTTAAATTTAACCCCCTGCGTTTATCCGATGCTAGCTGTTACCGCATCGGTATTCAGCAAAGGCAGGGAGTATGGACGCTTGAAGTCTTTTCTTCGCGCATTGGTTTATGTGCTTGGAATTTCTACGATGTACAGCCTGCTTGGGGTTGTCGCTGCATTTACGGGAGGTCTTTTTGGGGGTATTCTGCAGTCCGGATATGTTCTTGGAGCTATCGCGGCACTTTTCTTCCTTCTCTCTTTGAGCATGTTCGGGTTTTTCGAAATAAGGGTGCCTCAGAGCCTGATAAATCGCCTGGGCGGGAGAAGTACTGCAGGTACTGTCGGGGTATATTTGTCCGGGCTTTTTGTCGGCATATTTGCCGCTCCCTGTATCGGGCCCCCGATAATAGGTCTGCTTACTGTAGTGGGCCACCGCGGCGAAGTTTACTTCGGTTTTTTAATTTTCTTTGTTCTCAGCCTGGGGCTCGGTTTTCCCTATCTTCTGATGGGAACGTTTACCGGCATGATTAAAAAAATTCCGCAATCGGGCGAATGGATGGTCTGGTTTCGTAGACTGATGGGGCTCCTTCTTTTAGCGCTTGGTTTTTTCTACTTATCACTTGTTATCACAAGAGAGTTAATTTATATTTTCATTCCCATAATTTTAGTAGCAGGGGGTATTTACCTTGGATTTTTGGATAAAGCAGGAATGAAGTCTTCTTTTTTTATCTGGGTGAAAAGAGTAATAGGAACAGCAGCCGCGGCAACAGGTCTTTTCTTTTTCCTTTCCGTAAGGGATGCTTCTGTCCGGTGGACTGCCTGGTCACTTGAGGCTCAGAAAGATGCTATTGAAAGAGAAGAGCCTTCTGTGATCTATTTTTCAGCAGACTGGTGCATCCCGTGTCTTGAGATGGAACTCAGAACATTTTCCGAGGAAGATGTTATAGAAGCCTTTTCTTCATTTACTGTCTTCCGGGTGGATCTTACCGATTACGAGAGCAGGGAGTCTGCAGATCTTAGAGAGAGATTTGATATTCGCGGGGTTCCTACAATAATATTTCTTGATGCCAAAGGAAATGAGATAAGGGACAAAAGAACCACAGGGTTTGTGTCGTCCGAAAGACTGCTTGAAATAATTGAAACTGTAAAAGAAAACGGAGAGGAGGACCGGAATTTATTTGAAATTGAAGAGGATGTTGAATTTGAAACAATTATGGTCAGTGAGAATAAATGGATTCAGCCGGGACGTCCGTTTTACGCAGGGGTTTTATTTAAGTTGCCCGAAGGCTGGCATACCTATTGGAAAAACCCCGGAGAATCCGGGGAGGCCGCATTGATTGAATGGAATTTGCCCGAGGGCTATGAAAAGGGGAAGCTAAATTGGCCTGCCCCCCAAAAATATGAAGAAGGGCCACTTATTACTTATGGACATGAGGATTTTCTTCTTTTGACAAAAAAGATAACTCCGCCCGAGTATCTGGAGCCGGGGAGCGAAGAAGTTTTAGGGGCGGATATCAAGTGGTATGTTTGCAGGGAAATGTGCATTCCCCGTAAAGATTCGGATACAATCAGTCTCAAAGTAAAAGATGCAGCTGCGCCGGAGGAAGAAAAATGGCGGGATTACTTTGAAGAAACCCGGAAAATGCTTCCAGTGAAAAAAGAAGGCTGGAAATTCTCAGCAAAATCAGAGGGAAACGAAGCGGTACTTGTATTGGAGACTCCATCGAAAAATGATTCTGAAAGGATATATAATTCAACTTTTTTTCCTTCACAAAGGGAAAAGATAAAGCCCGGAGAATATTTTTGGGAAAAAAACAGCAATGGATATAAGATGAGGATGGATACTGAGGTGCCCGTAAGGGGGGAGATTTTAAAAGGAGTCCTTGTCCTGGATTCAGATCAACAGCCGCGTGTTTTAGAGGTTATTGCTGAGTTAGAAAATTAAGCTAAACCAAGTTTCTTTCTTTTTTTATCTTGCAGTTTTAAGCCCGATATTTTCAAATTGAGCTTTTTTTACAAAGCCTTCGTTGCCGTCAATCTCAACTTTTATGTATTTAACATCGGGCCGGATTTTAAAAGTATTTGATTTTGATGGATTCGGCATTGCAATATTACCGTAAGCCGCGCTGTATTTAATATTGGATTTTTTCGAAGAGACTGAAACTTTATTATATGAATCTGATTCAATCGATTCGAAAAGCTGGATTTCATATTTTCTGTTTTCTTCTTCCGGCCATGAGGTCACCGGTGTCATTACCGGCATTTCTTTTAGTGCTGCAGATGAAACTTCCTCTCCGGAAAAGCTAATGCCGCGCGAGGGATTTACTTTTAAGGGTATTTCAGTAGAAAAATATTCCGCCCATACCTGAAAAGAAAACTCGTTGTTTGAATTTAGAGAAATTTCTGAAAAGAAACCGTCACCACTAAGAATGGGAGTTATGGGCTTGAGTTCTTTTTTTTCAAGTACGAAATACTGAAGTGTATTTCCTGTATTATCAGTTCTGGGTATTACAGAATCTCTTACAGCTATGACACTGTCTTTGCCTATTTCTGTTTTTATTATGTTTACATTGTGAATTCTGTTAAAGCCGTGTCCCTTGATTATTTCAGATTCATAATTCTTTTCAAGCAGTATGCTATTGTCGGGTCCTCTTATACTGAGTTCCTTTACAGTTTCTCTCCATCCCTTTTCAGATTTACTCTCAGATAAATAGGCTTTTCTTATTTCTGCTTTGTATTCAGAACCGTTTATTTGAATAGTTTTACGGGTTTCGTTTCTGTATTCTGTAAAGGGATATTCACCCGGGTCTATCTTTTCTGCTGAAATAGCTATGTTGGTCATTATTATCATTGCTGCTGTGATAATATAAAATTTCATTTTTCTTCTCCGGCTTTTTTTAGCTCTTTTTCTTTCCATTTCAGCTTAATACTAATTTGGAATTTTGGATTTGTCAATGCTCTTTTCGTGTGTTTTTTTGGAAAAAAGTTTATTTCAAAAGAAGAATATATTGCAGGATGAAAAATAGGTGATATTTTGTTACAATAAAATTATAATGCAATGTCTCCAGGATATTTATTCAGGTTATGTATGTGTGAGTTCTGGAAATAAAATACTGAGAACAAGCCCTTTAGGTTCATGCATAGCAGTTGTAACTTACGACACCGCAAGCGGCATCGGAGGCCTGATTCATATTATGCTGCCGGGGGAAGCCCCGGCTGATGAGGGGATGAAAAACAGATATGCCAAAGATGCATTAAGGTATCTTGTTGGGGAGATTGAAGATATGGGTTTACAGCCTCATACTTTTTCATATGTTGTTGCCGGAGGAGCGAATGTGCTGAAAGAAAGGCACCGCCCAGTATCTGATATAATTGTACATTCGGTTTTAGGTGAAATGAAAAATATGCTTCTGAATATAGTTAAGAAATCTGTCGGAGGATTTGACAGGAGGGTTGTTGCGCTGGATCTGAATAGCGGGATAGTATATGAAACTGTTGGAGACTCTGAAAGGAGAATTCTTTTCAAATATAGAAAAGCCAAGAAAGTAAAAGAATACAGTGAAAGGCTATGACAAGGATTTTTGACGAGGTTTTTTTAGAGGGCTTTCTGGATAAAAACCCGAATCCGGTGATAAGGATAAAAAAATCCAGAATTCTTTTTGCAAATCCCGCAGCCAGGAATATTCTTAAGATAAAAGAGGGGGAGAATCTTTCGGGGCGCTTGTATAAAGCATCAAGGAAAGCTGTCAAGACAGGCAATCAAATCAGACTGGAGGAAAGCAGGGATGAAAAAACATACCTTTTTATTTTTGAGCCCCTGAAGAAAAAACACAATGTAATTATCTATGCGGCGAATATAAGCTCTTTGAAAAAGACTGAGTCTAAGTTAAAAGCAGCCAACCAGCAATTAAGGGCTACCGAGCAACAGCTCAGGGCTGCGAACCGTGATATTATGACATCGGAAAAAAGATACAGGTCGCTTTTTGAAAAATCCAAAGACCCGATATTGACCATGGAGCCTCCGGAGTGGAACTTTACATCTGCAAATCCGGCGGCATTGAAGCTTTTCGGTATTTCCGAAGAAAAAGAGATAAAAAAAGAAAATATTTGGAAGTTGTCGCCTAAATATCAGCCGGATAGAAAAAAGTCCCAAAGCATGGCGAAAAAAATGATTAAAAAAGCCATGAAAGAAGGCTCAGTTTTTTTCGAATGGCAGCACAAAAATTCTGAAGGCAAAGAATTCCCTTCTACGGTACTGCTATCAAGGGTTAATATTGATAACAAATCCTTTCTACTTGCAACAGTTCGTGATATTACAATAAGAAAACAGGACAGGAAAGCTCTTATGAAGCGGTTGACCTATGAAAGACTGCTGGTTGACATATCTTCAAGGGCAGTTTCAGTAAAGAGGCTTGAGAGTTTTCTTTCGGAGAGCCTTGATCTGATGGCTGATACTGTAAATGCGAGCCGCTGTTATATTTATGAGTATGATGATATGGAGGACAGGGCTAATTGCATTAATGAGCGGCTAAGTCAGGGGGTTGAATCCGGGATAGAAGCAGTAAACAAAAGATTTAATTACAAGAACAGTAATTGGATAATGAAAACGCTTAACCGGGGAGATTATTTTTGTTTTAACGATACTGAGAATATTGACATTGAAGAGTTAAGGTCAAGTTTTATGGATTTAAAGGTAAAGTCCGTTTTGGTGGTACCGCTGCTTGTAAGAGATTCTTTTTACGGATTTTTAGGGTTTGATGAGTGTAATAAAGCGAGGGAGTGGCAAAAAGAAGATATAAATTATTTTCTGGCAATCTCCAGGATAATATCGGGCGTTATTGAACAAAAGCAGGCTGAAGATGAACTGAGAAGGGCAAATAATCTTCTTGACTCGATAGTAGAAAACATTCCGAATATGATGCTTTTTTTAAAGGAAGCGCGCGAATTGCGATTTGTGCGTTTTAATAAAGCGGGCGAAGAGCTGCTCGGATTTTCGAGAGAGGACCTGTATGGGAAGAACGATTATGACTTTTTTCCTAAAGAGCAGGCGGATTTTTTTACTCAGAAAGATTATGAGGTTTTGAGAGGAAAAAAAGCAGTAAATATACCCGAAGAGCCGATAAAGACCCGCCATCGTGGACTCAGGATACTTCATACAAGAAAGGTGCCGATTTTAAATGAAAAAGGTGAAGCAGTTTACCTCCTGGGGATTTCGGAAGACATAACAGAGAGAAAGAAAGCTGAGAGAGAGCTTTCGGAAAGTGAGTTCAGGTTCAGAACCCTTGCTGATTCCGGAAATACTATGATTTGGACCTCCAGGGAAGACAGAAAGAGGGATTATTTCAATAAACCCTGGCTTGATTTTACCGGCAGATCGCTGGAGCAGGAGCTGGGAGACGGATGGACCGGAAGCGTTCATCCGGATGATCTTATTATGTGTCTGCAGACTTACATGAAGTCTTTTGAAAAACGCAAAGCTTATCACCTCGAATACCGCTTGAGGCGCGCAGATGGTAAATACCGGTGGATACTTGTAAATGGAAAGCCGCGTTTTAATAAGAAGGGAAAGTTTCTCGGGTATATAGGACATTGTGTGGATATTACTGACAGGAAGAGGGCGGAAGACAGAATAGAAAGACAGGCAATGCTCAACAGTCTCGTTGCCGGAATATCATCAAGTTTCATAAATGTCAATGAAAACAATATTGACAGGAAAATAAATCTTATGCTGAAAAACTGCGGGGAGTTTTTCAAAGTTGACAGGGCTTATTTTATAAGGCTTTCAAATGATGGAATGAAAATGAACAATACACACGAGTGGTGCCGGGATGGTATTTCTCCGCAGAAAGATACCATCCAGGAAATTCCCGTTGAAACAATGCCCTGGTTTATAAAAAAAATAAAAAAAGGCAGTCATGTATGTATAAATGATGTTGATAAGATGCCTGATATAGCTGACAAAGAAAAAAATGAGTTCAAAAGGCAGAAGATAAAATCAATGATGTGTGTATCGGTAAAAGACAGATTTTCCTGTCTCAACGGATTTATGGGGTTTGATACTGTCAGGCAAAAAAAGAAATGGGAAGAGGATTCTATATCTCTTCTGAAAGTTTTGGCAAACATAGCATCTGATGCTTTTGAGAATGTTAATATTCAGCAACAGATGGCCCAGGCTCAAAAAATGGAAACGGTTGGCCGCCTTGCCGGGGGTATCGCAAGTGATTTTGACAATATTTTGAGTGAGATAATGAAAAATGCAGGTAAAGCGGCCGTTTCAGGACATGAGAGTGAGAAAGAGATAGAAAAGATAAAAAGATCCGCTGAAAAACTTTCAGAGATGACTTTTCAGCTGCAGGCATTTGCAGAAAAGCAGCCTCAGTGTCCCATTATTATTGATGTTGATGAAACTGTTAAAGGAATGAAAAAGATGCTTAACTCTCTTATAGGGGATAAGATAAAAATCGCATGGAATTGTAACTCCGGGGTTAATATAAAGATGGATCCGGAACAGCTAAACCGTATTCTAGTGAATTTTACTGTAAATTCCAGAGAGGCGATCTCAGGTAGGGGCAGGGGGAGTATAGAAACCTCCTGCTGTAACTTGGATGAGGATTTTTGCCGTAAACATCATGTTTCATCCGGTAAATACGTAAAGATCAAATTCAGTGATAACGGCCGAGGCATACCGCAGGAAGTATTGCCTGATATTTTTGATCCCTTTTTTTCCGGAAAAGAAACCGAAAGGAGTACCGGTCTCGGGCTGGCCACTGTTTACGGAATTGTAAGGCAGAATAAGGGGTTTATCGAAGTATCCAGCGAACCGGAACAGGGGACTACGTTTGATGTCTTTTTTCCAGTATGTGAAAAGGAAAAAAAGAATTTCGATACATAGTAAGCCAGGGCTAATTCAATGAGTCCTTCAGATAACAGAAGTTATATTGTTCATGTTGACATGGATGCGTTTTTTGCCTCTGTTGAGCAGCGCAATAATCCTAAGTATGAAAAAAAACCGGTGGTAGTGGGGGCTGATCCCAAAAAAGGTGAAGGACGCGGGGTGGTTTCAGCTTGTTCGTATGAAGCGAGAAAGTACGGAATTCATTCCGCAATGCCCGTTTCTGTTGCATACAGAAAGTGTCCTGATGCTGTGTTTCTTCCGGTAAATATGGATGAGTATTTGAAGGTATCAGCCCGTCTTTTTAAGATATTTTTGAATTTCACACCCAGGGTTGAGAAGCTTAGCATCGATGAGGCTTTTCTGGATATTTCCGGCAGCTTTCATCTTTTCGGCTCTCCTTTAAGAACTTGTAAAATACTGAAAGAAAAAATAAAGAAAAGCTTGAAATTAACCTCTTCGGTTGGGCTTGCACCCAACAAGCTGGCGGCAAAGATTGCATCCGATATCCTTAAGCCCGATGGTCTTGTTTATGTAAAAAATGAAAATCTTTCCGGTTTTCTCAGGCCCCTTGATATAGGCAGATTATGGGGGGTTGGAAAAAAAACGCTGGGTATCCTGCACGAAATGAATATTAGAACTTTCGCGGACCTGGCAGATAAAGATGTTCGGGAATTATATAATGTGTTTGGAAAAAACGGGGTTAATCTGTGGCATCTGGCAAACGGAAAGGATTCCAGAGAGGTAGAAAGCCGCCAGGAAATAAAGTCAGTGAGCAATGAGTTTACGTTTCCCTCTAATACCGCGGAAAGAGAAAAAATCATGGGAACATTTTTGACTTTATGTGAAAAGGTTTCGATGAGGCTGCGAAAAAAATCCCTGAAGGCAAGAACAGTAACGATGAAAATAAGGCTTGAGGGTTTTAATACATATACCAGGAGTTATACAATGCCGAAACAGACCAATTATGTTGAAGATATATACGGAAGGATAAAGGACTTATACGAAGAGTTTAGCAGGTGTGGAAAGAAGGTCAGGCTGGTAGGCGTAAAAGCTTCAAACTTCGACAGTGAAGAACTTGATTTATTTTATGGCAGAAAAGATGTGAAAGAAGATATTCATAAGGCGGTTGAAAAAATGCAGGAAAAATACGGGGAAGGGGTTATCCGGAGGGCTGCCTGCCGCAGCCGGTTGAAATAAAAAATTGAATGTAAGAAAACATACCAGAGAGCCCTGTCATTTCTTTTTAAGGCGGGCTGCTTCTATAGTTGTAAATGTATTTAAAAACAGTTCCGTAACACCTAATCATATAACATTTTTCTCTGCTTCAGCCGGTGTTTTCGCGGGTATTCTGGCGGGATATAGAATGGTGGTCCCGGCGGCGGGGCTTCTTTTGATTTCAATGATTTTAGACTGCGCAGACGGACAGCTTGCCAGGCTCAGAGGAGGCGGCAGCCTGCTTGGAAGGATGCTCGACGGAACTGCGGATTACGTCTCGGCGCTTGCCGTACACATAGGTATGGCATTATATCTTTCTGAATACATTAACCACGCATGGCTGTGGACAGCCGGCGCTGCATTGTCCATGGCTGCGCACAGCATTTACTATGATTTTAAAAAGCAGTGGTTTTTGTCCGGTTTGATTGAGGGTTATTCCGATACGGTTGAAGACAATCCGGAAACCGGAGATCCCGGGAATGAAATATCTTCCGGTTTTCTGAGAGGAGCATACCGCGTTTATCAATTTTTTCAAAGGGGGGTATCATCTAAAAAAACAGAGTATATTTATATACAGGATTCACAGTCCCGGCAGGATTTCCTTACAAAAAGAAAACCGTTTATGAATGCAGTAAGGCTGATAGGCCCTGCCGGACATAACTGTCTTATTGTTCTTTTTATGTTATTGAGCGCTCTTTTCGACAAAGCAATTTTCTTGTATATGCTGCTTGTTATTTTTCCTTTTAATATTTTATTTATTTTCCTTATATCATGGGATAAAGCTTTTTTTAAAAAGCAGCGCTGAAGCTTAATGTTGAATTATGAAGTGGAGTTAAATTATAGTTATTATATGCTATTAGCGAAGTTACTGAAAAAGGCGGGGATTTTAAAGTGAGCTTTTTTGAAAACCAGGATTCAGCCAGGAAAAGGGCAAAATGGTTAATTGTCGCTTATATACTGGCGGTGATTATACTGGTGGCTGCAGTAAATGCTGTTATCTTTGCCCCGCTGGCTTATTATACTGACTCAGGCATAATGGAATTGTTTTCAGAGAGAACATTTCTGGCGGTTTCAGTATCGGCGATAACCTTACTTATTATAGGTTCAGGGTCCAGCTACAAGATAAGTAAAATATCAAAAAAAGAGACTTACACGGCATCGCTTTTCGGCGGCAGGTATGTTGATCCTTCAACAGAAAATTTCAAAGAGCGTGTTCTTTTTAATGTTATTGAAGAAATTTCCATAGCTTCCGGTGTGCCTCTTCCATTTGTTTATCTACTTGATAACGAAGAAAGTATTAACGCCTTTTCCATGGGCAGTTATCCCGGCATCTGTGTCATTGGGGTCACCCGGGGGTGTTTAAAACATTTAAACAGGGATGAGCTTCAGTCAGTTATTGCACATGAGTTCAGTCATATAGCAAACGGCGATACCCGTTTGGATTGCATGCTTTTGGGCCTTCTTCACGGAATACTTGTTGTGGCATTGGTGGGATATTTTCTTGTCCTGGGGAGAACCCGTTCAGGGAAAGCTATTTATCTCGGTAATAGAAGAAACCGCCCCCCATTACATTTTTTACCCCTGGGAATAGCTCTAATGGTTGTAGGATATTTAGGTGTTTTTCTGGCAAAGATTATTAAAAAAGCCATAATGCGCCAGCAAGAGTATCTTGCGGATGCCCAGGCGGTGCAGTTTACAAGAAACCCGGAGGCGTTGACATCTGTTTTCAGAAAACTCATGAGCCGGTTTCCTGGTTCTTATATAAACAATCTGTATGCCCATGAAGCCAATCACATGTTTCTTGCTGAATGCCTCCCCAGGCGGCTTAAGGGCTCATTTGGCATGCATCCTTCACTTGAAAATAGAATAAAGAGGGTCGGAATATCTTCAGGGGATAGCTCTGAAGAGAAAAAGACTCTCCGGGATAAGAACAAACGTGGTTCTAAAGAGGAAGGGGAAAAACCGGAAAGCCGCATAAACGCTGAAAAGTTGGCGGCATCTGTGGGAACTATTGAAGCAGCCGGTTTGAATTACGCCAGGAGTATGTTTGAAATTATCCCTAATTATGTATTAAATAATGTGCATGAAATCAGCGGGGCTGAGTCGATTATATATGTAATGCTTTTCAGCGCTTCCTCCGATATTAAAAAGAAACAGCTGAAACATATTAAAGAAAACGTTGATTTAAAGATATTTAACAATGTAAAAAAATTGGATTATGATGCAGTCTCATTGCCTTCAAGGTTCAGGCTGCCGCTTATTGATATTTCTGTTGCTACATTGAAGGGTATGGACAGGGACAACTATATAAGGTTTTCTGAAAATATACGTTTTCTTATAAGAGCGAATAAGAAAATATCGTTGTTTGAGTATGCCGTTTACAGCATGATAAAAAGGCACCTGAAACCGGCTTTTGCAAAAACTAAAAAAACAGCTGTCCGTTACAAAAATATTAAGCCTTTAATACCGCAGTGCCGTATTCTGCTGTCTTCTCTTGCGCATTACGGTGAAGAGAATCAAAAAAATAAGGAAAAATCATATAAATCAGCTTTTGAAAAGCTAGGGGTGGATAATTACCCTGAAATGTTCCCGGAAAAGAAGCGCGGTTTTAAGGAAATTGACAAGGCCCTGAAAGAACTTGATGAGGCTGTTCCCCAAGTGAAAAAGAACATTATCAAGGCCGCTGCCGTTTGCGTTTCAGCCGACGGATGGATAACTGTATCTCAGTCAGAATTACTTAGGGTCATAGCCGATGCCATAGGTTGTCCAGTTCCGCCTCTTTTCCCGGGGATTGTAAGGGAATAGGAGAAAAAAATGCAGGAAAAATGGAAAATTAAGATAGGAGAGAAGATTTACAAATCCGAACAGGTTGATACGGTAAGCAGGCTTCTGCATAAACTTAAAGACGAAAACAGGTTATCTGAGGATGTTCTGATTATGAGGCCGGGCGAGCGGGAGTGGAAGAATGCGAGAGAGATTGAAGAGTTTGAGGGATTGTTTATTGTTGACAAACTGACTCTGGAGGAAGACGAAACGGTGGGAAAAGAGCCGCGGGAAAAAATCCAGGACGGAAAGTGCCCCCAGTGCGGATCTGAAAACCCACCTGATTCTTTATGCTGCGATTTCTGCAAATTACCGTTTAAGAAAAAAAGAGAATCGGCTCAGCCGGGGATGGATTTAAATTTCAGCGGTCTTTCTGAAAAAACCATTACGTATGATTTCAATATAAAGGAGGTCTTAATATTTGCCTTTAGTAAATTAAAGGAAAGACCGCTTTTTTTTGCTGCTGTTATTCTGTTTTCTGCCGTGTTTTACTCTATAATGCATTTTGTATCAATGTTTGCTATGATTCTGACCCCCCTATTCTCCTTGTTGCTAGTAATTATTGGATCTGCTTTGTTTTCTATAGGATTTTTTAATATTTTCATAGTAACCGCCCGGGGAGGCCGGGCATCGTTTTCTGATTTCAGCACTAAAAGTCATCTCTTATTTAATATGATACTTTTGGATTTTATCACATTCGCCGTTATTTTTTTCTTTTCCATTTTAGTTGTCCTTATTTTTGAATTTTTGCTTGGAAACAGGGAAGCGGGCATGATTATTGGCTCTGTGATATTGGCTTATTTCTATCTCAGGTTTTTCTTTTCACAGATAATTCTGGTTGATAAAGAATACGGACCGGCAGAATCGCTTATCCGAAGCTGGAAAATCACCAGGAAAAAAGAGCTGAAACTTGTTGTTATAATGATAATAGCTCCATTATTGCTTTTCGGGGTTTTAACATCGCTGCTTTCATTGTTTTCAATGGTAATCCGTTTTAGATTGATAAACTATATATGGGGTTTGGGAATATTGTATGTTCTGTGTATTCCCATTATTGCACTGGTTTATGCATACACCAAATTGGAAGGAAGAGCTTCGCAAAAGCAAGCTTAGTATATGTGTATGTATGTTTTCAAATGGCTTCATACTTTACCGGAAAAGCGGAACTATAAAGGAGAAAAATGAATAATAAATGGAAAATAAAAATAGGTGAGAAGGTTTACAAATCCGAACAGCTGGAAACAGTAAGGAGACTTATTCAGAAAATAAAAAACGAAAAGAAATTCTCAGATAATATTCAGGTGATGAGGCCGGGCCAGCGGGAGTGGAAGGATGCCAGGGAGATTGAAGAGTTTGAGGATATGTTTCTTATGGATAATCTGACTCTTGAGGATGAGGATGCTTCGGAAGAAGAAAAAAAAGAGCCGCGGGATGGCAGTCAGGACGGAAAATGCTCCAAGTGCGGTTCTGTAAACCCTCCGGATAGCGCTTACTGCGATTTCTGCAAATTGCCGTTTACGAAGAAAAGAGAATCGGCTCAGCCGGATCCGGATGTAAATGACAGCTCTTTCTCTGAAGAAGAAGATGAAAATAATGATTTTAGTATAACGGATGTCCTAAAATTCTCTTTTAATAAAATAAAAGAAAGGCCCCTTTTCTTTGCTGCTGTTATGCTGTTTGCGGCTGTGTTTTCTTATATGCTGGACTTTTTATTTTTTGTTTCAATTATTCTAGGACCTTTCTTCACAATAGGTTTTTTAAATATTTTCATAATAACATCGCGTGGAGGCCGGGCATCGTTTTCCGACTTTTTAAGCAAAATTCACCTTATAATTAATATGATTGGTTTGTATTTCATTTCAGGCGGTGTCACATTCATGTTTCTTGCTGTAGTTTTCATAATATTCAGGAATTATGTTGGAGGGGCAAGAACAGTAGAAGATTTAATAAGGTTTCACACAACAGGCATAATTATTATTTCCCTGGTAGTGGGTTATTTCTACATGAGATTTTTCTTTGCGCAGATAGCGCTGGTAGACAGAGAGTATGGCCCCATAGAAGCGCTTACCTACAGCTGGAGCATTACACACAGAAGTGAATTAAAACTTCTGATTATAATGATTTTAATGCCCCTTTTATTAACAGGAGTTTTAGCCCTTCTGGTCTATTTGTTTTCCTCTATTGTATCTCCCGGCGCAGGTAATTATATATGGGTTTTTGGAATGATGTATGTGGTGTGTTTTTCGACAACTTCCTACACTTTTTTGTATGTTAAGCTGGAGGGGGGATAATTCAAGAATATATATGCGCATTTGCTTTTTAACTAATAAGTTTTGTTTGAAAGAGGGTATGTTTAGCCAAAAGAGAGGATTCTTAAAAAAGAGAAATGTATAATAAGTGGAAAATTAAAATAGGGGATAAGGTTTATAAATCCTCAAGCACTGAAACAGTGAGAAATTTTCTTGAGAAAATAAAAAAGAATAATAAACTGCCTGAAGAAATTCCGATTTTAAGGCCGGGCGGGCAGAAATGGAAAGATGTCAGCGAGTTTAAAGAGTTTAAAGATATATTTAGTAGTAGAAAAAAAGGTTTCTTGCCGGAGGAAAAAGAATCCCGGGAAAGGCAAGAAAAAGGAAAACCGGAAGAGGCTGATTCTAAAGCCCGTCTTAAATCTTCCTCAAGAAAAAGTGTAGGCAGGAGTTTCGATGTAAATGAGGTCTTAATGATGGCTTTTGAGAAAATTAAGGAAAGGCCTCTTTTTTATTCCGCTGTAATGCTTATTTCAATTCCTGCCGGGTTTATACTGAGTTTTGAGTTTCTTCTTTCAATTATTTTGGTGCCCCTGTATCTTGTGGGGGTTCTTAATGTGTTTATAGTGACCTGCCGGAACGGTAAAGCTTCATTTTCCGATTTGTACAAAAAGTCGCTTCTTGCTATTAATGTCATCGGTTTGTTCTTAATAAAATTTTCGGTTATTGCCATTGTTCTTTTTGCAACAGTATATGTTTTTCGTAATTTGGTTCCGGCATTGAAAATTGCATTGATAATTATCGGGCTGGCCTTTCTTTATTTTTATTTAAGATTGGTTTTTACCTCATTGGTTATAGTGGATAAAGAAAAAGGACCGCTGGATGCGATTGTTTACAGCTGGGAAATTACTAAGGAAAGCGAAATAAAAGTTTTATTGATGACAGTGATTTTGCCGATTTTTTTAGTTACCTCTACGCTTTTTATTGTTTTCTTCTTATCTCAGATTTTACCGCCTGTTTTTTTGCGTTACCTCTGGTATTTGTTTATGCTTCTTTTCATGACACCTTATATTCTGATTTACAATATTTATGTTTATATTAAATTAGACAATAATTAATTTATCCGGTCTTTTTTTCAACAGCCATCTGTATGAATAAGGAATTGGGTATTAGCAATTCTGTTTTTTTGTTTTTTAGTTTTACCGCATAGTAATTAATTGAAATTATCTCTCCGTAGAAGTCCCCGGCTTTTATTGAGTCTCCGATTTTGTATTCTTTCTGAATTAATTTTGAGGCAGATACATTAGATATGATATCTTTTCCTCCAATTGAAAATGTAATGAAAAGAAACAGGGGGACTGCGCTGATGATTATGATTGAAAACTGAACTGAGATATGTCTTGAAACCTCCAGATATTCAAGTGAAATTAAAAATATTATTCCGAAAATCATAAAAGCCGCGATTTTCCCAGCGATATAGCTGAAAGGGAATTTAGCGATAAGTGCAGTTTTATATACAAATCTGTCTATAAATTTTCCGATTACAATTCCGATTGCCAAAATTATTATTGTTACCGCTATTTTAGGCAAATAGACAAAAATCCTATGGAACAGCCTTGTGGTAAAACCAAGGTTCATTATGTCTGACGCCATTATAAAGGAGTTGATAATTATAAGCCAGAAAAAAAGTTTTCCTGCTAGAGATGAGGGGCTGCGTTTTATTTCTCCTCTTTGAAGCAAACCTGTAATTCCGAACTTTTCCGCAAAAACGTCAAATCCGAACAGCCGAAGAAGTTTTGCTATAATCTTTCTGATTATTACTGCAAATACCCATCCCAGCAGCACCACCGCAACGGCGAGTAATACTCTTGGGCCGTAGGTTTGCAGTATTTCGATAACATGCCTGAAGGAATTTATTACAAGCTCGTTAAAAACTGAATGAATATTCATTTTAATTTCTCCTTTTATTCATCATCCTTAAGAAAATCTTTTAATTTTTTCACGGGTTTGTTGATAAGCTTTTCGCTTTTTTCCACCAGCTTTCTTATTGATTCTTCAGATTTTTCAGCCAGCTGGTCTGTTTTTTTATCAATATGTTTTAGTAATGCTCCCCCTTTTTTGGTTTTCATTATTATAAAATCTGAAGAGCTTGAGATTCCTGCCTGGGGATTCAAATCGTTTTTGAGCTGAAGAACAACCGCCATCGGTTTTGCGCTTCCTTCTTCTTTAATTCTCAATGACAAAAAGAGGGAAACAGCCAATATTATAGAGGACAAGAGAAAAAGAAAATGAATGTTTGAAACAGTATAATTGAGCAGGGTGAATGAAAAATCTGCCATTGTGTCTGATATAATTCCTCCTGATATCGGGGCTGCAGCTCCGATAAGTCCTGTTACGGCAGCGTATAAAGCGAGGTATGCGGAACGCCCGGACTGCGGAGATAATTTTATAAGTATGTTAAATTGAGATAGCCCCGCCCCGGCCATAAAAGCCCCTGAAAGTATATGGGCAGTTATTACTGGCAAATAGTAAAATCCGGGAACAGCCGTCATCCAGATAAAGGGTACGGAAATTAAGATGGCGCTTGATACGATAATGACAGGTTTGTTTCCCAGTCTGTCCGTTATGGGTCCCCATATTTTCATCATTATCAAAGTGGAAATAGTTGCCGCTGTAGCAAACACCGTTAGATTGGAAAAGTTAATATTCAGATTGTTTATCATGTAAACACCGTAAAAAGGAGCGGCAAGATTTATTGCGAATATCCATACTGAAACAGCCAGTATTAGCTTTATGAAATTCCTATCTCTAAAGGGAGCGGTGAACCTTGAGAGGCTGAACCCCGAATTGTCATCTTTATCCTTATAGGAAATTTCCGGAATAATGCCAAGAAATACAAGGGAGAGCAGGCCCGCTGCAAGCCCGGCTGAAAAGATTGCTATAAAGCCCCCAGTAAGGTTATCCGGATAGGTGTTCTCCCAAAAGCTTAAGAATCTTCCTCCTATAAGAACAAAAATCATTCCGCTAAAAGAGGTTACCATATTTCTTTTTCCGAAGTAGGAGCCTCTTTTTTTATCGGGAACAAGATTGCTCATCCATGAAACCCAGGCCACGCCTGAAAGTGACGAAAATAAACTGGAAACGCCTATAACAGCAACTACAACCCATATTCTATAGTCATCAAGCGGTGAAAAAATTTTGAAGGGCAGGAGAATGATAAGAAGCCATAGGATTCGGCTCAGACTAATAGACAGAAGACACAGCAACTTGCTTTTGCCTGTCTTTTCTATTATATAAGATCCCATAAACTGTATAAGATTTGCGAACATGGGAAGAGAGGCTATAATTCCGATTTTGCCGGCGTCGGCTTCAAGAACCTTTAAAACAAATCCGATTAAAAAAATCCCCCCGCACAAAGACCCCATTATTGCAGACAGGGATCCGTCCAGTATAGAAAGGTTAAGCGCTTTTTCCAGTTGTTTATTTTCCATATTTAAATAATCCCTTCTTTCTTTATTTAAAATATTATTCTATTATAGATGTTATTTTTCTTTTTTACAATATGAGAGTTTAACTGTAAGAAGTATGACGCTGTGAGGCGGAACGTTTATGTTTATAGAATAATTCTTTCCGGATTTTTGCGGTTCATAATTTCTTTTTATTAATTCGGAGGACTTTTCAAGTTCAGATTTTTGTTTCCCCGTTAGTTTTACAGGAGCCCCCATTTCCTTCCAGAGTCTTTTGGGGTTTGAATTTTTACTGTCTATTCTTTCCTCTTGAACTGATGATACATCGGCATTTTTCACCAGAATCTGAACTTTTTCAGATTTTATTTCCTTTCCAGGCATCTGGTGGTTATACAAAAGTATCTGCAGGGCGTTGTTTTTTCTGAAAACAACGGATTCACATGTTGCCTTTCCGGAAACCCGCTGTATCATTTTTTCTTTCCCGAGGGAAGAGAGCAGTTGAAAAGCCCTGTATGCCGGTTTTGGAATTGAGTCGTTTGTTAAAAGCCCGAATCCTCCATGAAAAGGTTTATTCCCAAACCCAGTTTCTTCAAATATATCCGAAAAAGTCCAGAAAGAATAGATGTCTGTGATTCCGATGTTATCCATAATTGTTTTTATCACGAAAGCGGCCAGAAAGGGTTCGTCGTGGTAATGGTCCCTCGCTGAGGGAGAGCTGTTCCATTCGGTGTAAAATAAAGGAATATTTCCCGCTTCTTTTCCGGCTTTTGCTGTCATTTCAGCGAGTACTCCTCTTTTTGTAGATTTAAGTTCTTCCTCTAAATTTCTTTCAAAGCCCAGCGCCGTGTCAGTGGGGTAGTGATGTGTTGAGATAAAATCAAGAGGCAGTTTTTCTTTTCTGCAGAAGTTTTTCATTTCAGGGATCCACTGGTTTTTTGCGGTGGCCGGGCCTCCTATCTTTATTTCCGGGAGAACCTCTTTTGCCGCCAAAGCGCTTTCTTTATAAAGAAGCATATAATCATGCATGTTTCCGTCCCAGAAACCGCTGAGATTCGGTTCGTTCCATACCTCAAAAAACCATTTCTTGACTGTATCAGACCCGTACCTGGAAGTAAGAAACCCCGTGAGTTCGTGTATCATTTTTCCCCATTCCTTATAATCCCGCGGAGGTGTTACATTCGCCTTGTATTTAAAAATTGTTTTTTTTCCGGAAGATAAAGATTCAGGCATAAAGCTGAGCTCCACAAAGGGGGCCATTCCTGTGTTTAGTATTCTATCGTAAAGACAGCCGATTTTTTCAAAGCTGATTTTATTATTGGGCGATAGCGATGTCATTTCGTCGTTTAGCACCCCGTGAAAACGGACCCGCTTAAAGCCCAGTTCCTTCTTCACCCGCTTTAACTGCGCCAGCCAGTCATCTCTTAATCCGAGTGAAGCGTGGCCGCTTCCTACGCATTCTTTCCAGTAGTGCCGGATAGTTTCAGCTTTGCCGTTTGGCTTTACAATAATTTTCATATTAACAGTATATAGCAAAAATTTACTCTTCTGTCACATAATGCAAATATTGTTTTTTTGCATAAAAAAAAAGATTAATTATTATTAAAATTAAAGAGTTAATTTAAATATCCGAATTAAAAGGAGCAAAAAATGAAATCAAAAATGGTCAATATTAAAAAAATCGGGAAAGCCAAGATCCCATCGCCATTGAGAAAGATAAAATGGGTAAGGTTTGTTTCTGAAGGGGATGATGTTATTTCTCATATACACAGGAGAAGCTTCTCTGGGGAAGACGAATTAAAATATTTCGAGGCAGCCGGCCCGCGTGAAAAAATTTATTATAAATCAGAAAACCTGAAATGCGGAATCGTCACCTGCGGGGGATTATGCCCGGGCATAAATGATATTATCAGGGAAATTGTCGTAAAACTGTATCAGGGATACGGTGTTAGAGAGATAAAGGGCTTCAGGTACGGCTACAGGGGTCTGGCAAAAGCTGATGAAATTAAACCTATGTCGCTGGATCCGGATGTTGTTGACTCTATACACACAGACGGGGGAAGCATCCTGTCATCTTCAAGAGGCCCCCAGGAAACAGATGAGATGATTGATGCGCTTATTAAGAGGGATATAAAAATTCTTTATGCGATAGGCGGTGACGGAACAATGAAAGGTGCTCATGACATTGCCCGCAGAATAAAGGAGCGGTGCCTTGATATCTCAGTTGCTGCAGTAGCAAAAACTATAGATAATGATATACCTTACATTGACAGGTCTTTTGGTTTTGAAACCGCTTTTCAGGCTGCCTCAGAAATAATAGACAGCGCTCATACGGAGTCAAAGGGTTATGAGAATTGCATAGGTCTTGTAAAGCTGATGGGAAGAAGCTCCGGGTTTATAGCATCAGCAACAACACTTGCAAACAGGAACGTTAACTACTGCCTTATTCCGGAGATCCCATTCAAACTGAAAGGTGACGGCGGACTACTGGAGGTTTTAAAAGAAAGACTCCATAGAAAAGGCCATGCTGTAATAGTAGTAGCCGAGGGTGCAGGCCAAAATCATATTGATGACGGTAAAGGAGTGGAGAAAGACGCATCAGGCAATGTTAAGCTTAAGGATATTGGGGTATACCTCAAAAAGTCTATTGAAGAACATTTTGCGGATGAGAATATTCCGGTAAATATTAAGTATTTTAATCCCAGTTATATTATAAGGAGCATTCCTGCAAATGCCGCTGATTCAATGTACTGCGTGAACCTGGCCCAGAATACAGTTCATGCAACAATCTCCGGAAGGACCGATATGATGGTTAGCAAGTGTCATTCTGATTATATACATGTTCCCCTTTCAATGGCAACGGAGAAAAGAAAGAAGGTTGATTCCCGCGGGCGCCTCTGGCGTACCGTCATGGGCGCTACACACCAGCCGGCTTCGCTATTTATATAGCAAAAAGCCCTCCCTGAAAAGAGAGAGAGCTTTTTACTTTTGTGTTTCTAACCTTTTAGAATGGTTCTACAGGTTCTTCCATCGGATCTTCCGGTCCCGGATCCGGCTGCGGTTCGCATCCGGTCATTACTCCGAGTACCAGAACAGCCATAATCGTGAAAATTATACCTCTAAGTTTCATAAAAATCACCTCCCAGCAATGTTCATCAATATCCATTTGTCATCCTACTTACAACTTACAAAAATAATTGTAAAAATCAAATCTATCTTATTATCGAAAACTTCTGGGTTTTCGAACTCCCATTATAGTTTACTACAAGGATATAAACGCCTGAGCTCATTCTTTCGGCTTCTTCCCACCTTAGAGAGGTGGAGCCTTCATGGTTTAATTCGTCAATAAGATCACCGGCGATATTGAATATTCTTATTTCAGCTTCATTCGGGAGCCCTGCGAATTTTATTCCCCTGCCTCCGTATGCCGACCGGTGGTTTTTGTTATGCGGATTAAAGGGGTTTGGGTACACATACACATTATCCAGGGTTTCATGGGGGTATTTGATGAGCGTGTATACTGATAAGGTGTCGGTTTTAGTCTCAATCCATTTTTTTTTGCTATTTACGTTTAAGGCTTCAAGTTCAATCCATTCTTCGTCATCTTCGCATAGCCGGGCAATTTTCGTGTTTTTAAAATCTGCATAAACTACACCGGGATAAAAATAGAATCTCAGGGTAATGCCCTCCGGGTTTTCCGAAGGACCGGTTTCTTCTCCTTCAAGGTCGACAATTTTATAATCCCTGAGAGGAATGGATACCCTTTCTGCCCCGGTGGTGAGCTTATTGTCCGCCCGTTCTGCCGCATTTTCCTGACTCAGGGATAATTCGTCAACTTCGGCCTTTGCTGAATAGTCAAAGGCAAAGGTTGATATTTTTATTTTTGCTACCGGGGTGTTGTTATGTATAAAATGATATGTATATCCCTCCAGAGAGTAATTTTCACCGCTGCTTCCTCCGTCTTCAAATGTCCAGTTAAACTCATCAATTATATTTTTTCTTTTTATTTCAGGCAGCCCAATGTCGTAATTTGATAAACCGCCGTTAAAATCTATATTTTCTTGAAGGACGAGCTTAGACCACCTTATTAAAAGTTCGTTGTAAATATCAGTAGGCAGCCTGAAGGATTTAAGGAAATCTTCAAAGTTTTCTACATTTGAAACATCCCATTTATATATCTTCGGATCAAAGTTATGGCTGCTTGCCTTTTCAAACATGCCTGACATATCTTCTACATTAGAGGTGTCCCAGTCTCCAATATCCTGCTTGAATGAGCGTATATTATAAAACATCAGTGACATGTCTTTCACACTTGAAACATCCCAACCGGAGATGTCCTGGTTAAATGCTGTAGATCGCCCCCCCCATGTATTTGTCTTGAACATCCATGACATATCTTCTACATTAGAGACATCCCAGCCTCCTATATCCTTATTGAAAGAATCCGCGGCATCAAACATGCTTGACATATCTTCAACATTAGAAACATTCCAGTTTCCTATATCCTGGTTAAAAGATACGGCATCCCTGAACATTCCGCTCATGGATGTGACGTTAGAAACATCCCATCCTCCTATATATTGATCGAAGTTCTCTGCTCCTGTAAACATACGGGACATATCGGATACCCCGGAGACATCCCACGCGCCGATATACTCGTCAAAGGCTTCCGCAAAGCTGAACATAAAGGACATATCTTCTACGCCTGATACATTCCATCCGCCAATATCCTTGTTGAATCGTTCGGCTTCATAAAACAGATATTTCATATTTTTAACATTGGATACGTCCCAGCTACTTATATCCTGATTAAAAAATTTGCAGCTTCGAAGCATGAATGACATATTCTCAACGCTTGAAACATCCCATCCCCCTATATCTTGATTGAAAGAACCACCTCCATCTATGCCCAAAGAATCAAACATGGCCCCCATATTAGTAACGCTTGAGACATCCCAGTCTTTAATGCAGCTGTTAAAATTTCCGGCAGATTGAAACATCCTTTGTGTGGAAGTTACATTAGAAACATCCCAGTTGCTTATATCTCCGTCAAAAGAAGATGCGCTACGAAACATTCCGCTCATATCCGTAACGTTTCCTGATGTTTCATCAAAAAAGTCCTCTGCTGTAAACTCTGTAATATTATTTGCTCCGCGAAACATCTTTTCAGCGCTGGTTATTCCTTCGACTCCGTCTGATACGGGAGTAAGTATGTCAATTAGGAGTTCAGGGGTTCCAGTTCCCCCCACGAAGTTTGTTGCTTCTCCAAAAAAAGATATTTTGTTAGCAACACCCTTTACCTTTACAATGTATTCTCCCTGGGAGACGTATTCATGTGAAAGAAGAGAAGAGCTGTCATCTACCGGCACAAAGTTATCTCCTGCTTCTTCTCCCCAGTCAACTTCAAAATCCTGCGCATTATCTACCCAAAAAGCGAACTCCTGATTATCCTGGGTAGTTTCAATTTTGAAATTAAAAGATTCTCCGGCTTCCAGAGAAGCCGCTGTAGAAGTTAAAAAAATGCATATAAAAACTAATATTTTTGTTGTTTTTTTCATTGTTTCCTTTCTGTCTACCTGAT
>PWEK01000058.1 GCA_003553445.1 Elusimicrobiota bacterium | reverse complement strand
ATCACCCGCAACCGCGGTATAAGCTTCACCCATAGCCGCAGAGCGGGCTGACGGGTTCAATTGAAGAATCTGACCGCCTCCGGAGCCATGGCCCGCATAAAGAGGATAAGAAATCATGCAGAGAAAAAATAAAATTAAGAATACCCTTTTCATTATCTTAAAAGACTGATTTTCCCTGTCTCCGAAGACCCGTCATAGGTAACCAGCTGGAAAAAATATAGCCCCGAAGCGCAGAGCGAACCGTCGTTGTTCCTGCCGTCCCAGATGGCATAAGTATTCCCTTTTATGGATATGTCTCTTACAAGCTGTCCTGTAAGAGAATAAATTCTCAGCTCCTTCAGCTCTCCGGTTTCTCTCTCTGACAGGACAATAACAGCCCTTTCTTTTCGGGGGTTGAATGGATTCGGATAAGCAATGGGATCCATGGAGTCCGTCTTATAGCCCCCTTCGGAGAGAAATATCATTAAAGCGCCGGCATCTAATCTGCCGTACCCCGTATCGGGAAACCAGTCGGAATAGCCGCTTACCCCTTGAGTAAGCAGAATTTCTCTTATCTCAGAGGGTTCCCACGAATGACCCCTTTCTTTAAGGTAAGAAAGAGCAAGCGACGAAACACCCGAGACAAAGGGGGCTGACATTGAGGTTCCGCTTTTCGTAACGGAGCCTCCCGAGGGCGCCGCGGAGCGGATACCCGCGCCGGGGGCCATCAAGTCAAGGCCCGCGCCGTAATTTGAATAAACCCACCTCTCATCATCCATATCCGTGGCCCCCACGGCAATCACATATTCGCTGGAAGCCGGATACATCACCCCGTATTCCCCATCATTTCCCGCAGAGGCAATCAGGATGCAGCCCGCCTCGTAGGCCGACTCAATCGCATCCCCCATTGAATTGCTCATAATACCGGCAGGCAGACTTGCCCCGAAGCTCATATTGATAATATGGGCGCCGTTATCAGCGGCATAATCTATTGCTTCTATAATATCAACCATATCATCTGTTTCACCATCTTCGTTTAAAGCCTTCAGCGCCATTATCCTGCTTTCCCACGAAACCCCGGCCACTACCTCTTTCCCCGCTGCGGAGGCTATGCCGGCAACATGGGTTCCGTGCCCATTGTCGTCCTGTGGATCGTTATTTTCATTTACGAAATCCCATCCATATGTATCATCCACATAACCGCTGCCGGATTTGTCCTGACCGTCTTCTTCCTCTTCCGGGTTAACCCAGATATTCTCTTCAAGATCCGGGTGATCCATATCGACACCGGTATCTATAACGGCAATAACGATTTCCTCCGAGCCGGTTTCAATATCCCAGGCAGCCGGGGCCTGTATCTTTGCAAGACCCCACTGATTATCTTCAAGCTCCTGGATGGTATCGTACATGGGGGGGAGCTCCTGAATTCGGTAGATAAGATTGGGCTCTGCGTACTCTACGGCAGGATTGCTCTCAAGCCTGTGCATCACCTCTTCAAGCTTTTGGGAATCCACACTTATCTTAACCAAACCGGGGATCCTGCTTTTTCTCTCTTTTCTCCCGCCGTATTTTTTTATAATATCCCTTCTTTTATTTCCGGGGGTGTCTTCTCTGAATTTAACCAGCAGTTCCCCCCGGGCAGCTTCAACCGAAGCTCCCCTAAATGAATACATCGCCGTCTCACTTGCAAAAACGGCTGATGCGCATAAGATAAGCGCTGTTACGGAATTTATAAACTTTTTCACTTTATATTTACTCTTATTTTCTTGCTTTTTAATTTATAATGTATATTGAAGGAAATTTAAAGGGAAATTAAGGGGTATTTTTCATTTCTTATAATTTTCCTCCAGCACCTGAAGCACTTTTTCCATAAGAAAATTGGTGTTGAAGGGTTTTGAAACATACCTGTCTGCTTCCTTGCTGATAGCCTTTTCAAAGGTGTTAACTTCAGAATTGGCGGTTAGCATTATAACCGGGATACGTCTCGTGGCAGGGCTTTCTTTCACCCTTTCAAGAACATCAAAACCGTTCATTCCCGGCATATCCAAATCCAGGAGTATAAGATCAGGTTTCTCAGATATCACTTTTTCAAGCGCCAGAGAACCGTTCTCTGCCGTAATAGCTTCAAAGCCGTTTTTCTCAAGCAGAAACTGCATAAGCCGCAGTATATGCTCTTCGTCATCGACTACCAATATTTTTCTTTTCTCGCTGATAAAAAATTCCTCCCAAATACTCCCCCATACTTTAATGTTATAACATTCTTTTATATTCTTCAAATTTGCAAAATATTTTTATATGCATCCGGAAAAACCTACTCTAAAGTTTTATTTCGTTCTTTAAAAAAACTCCATTGAAGCGAAATCATACTCTTTATACCGGTTTCATCAACCGTTTTAATTTCATCGGAAAAAGAAACCGGACCCCTGCGTGTTTTTTTATTTACAGAAACCCCCATATCCAGAACAAGAGAATCAGCCAGGTTAATTCCTGCTCCCAGGGAAAAAGAAACCCTGTCTGAAGCGCTGCATCCGTAGCAGTGCTCAAACGAAAAGCCCCCCCTGAAAATCACATCCGAGGGAAACCGGTATTCGGCAGCTACAGCAAAGATAACGGCATTCCTGTAATACGGATTTATTTTCAAGTCATCGTTCGTAAACCTTAAATCTTCCCAGGAATCATATCTTATACTAGCGCAAAGAATGCTCCCGGGATAATTCGGAGACTCATACTTTACACCGGCTGCAGCATAATACGGCATTTTTATCTTCCTTTTGCCGTATTTTGAAACTTCCGCTGCCTTTTTCCAGTCTCTGCCGGCCCACACAAATTCTTCCTTATACCTGTCATATTTCTCCGTAGCTGTATAGCCCGGTGATAACAAGACGGAAAAACTTAACGGCAATATAGCAGGTTCGTAAAACAACCCCCATTCAACGAAACCGCCCTTAAAACTCCTCCCCTTTCTATCTTTATTTTTGTAATCTTTGTAATAGAGAGAATATGATGAAATCTCCGCCTCTCCGCAGAGGCGGTTTAAAGACAGCCCCGCATGTAAATTTTCCGTAAGCTTCAAAGCAGAAGAGAAAAACCACCGGCCGATTCCTCCTTCTGATTTATTTTTAAAAGTATCCCTTTGCCCGTTTTTTATAATACTGAATTCGCTGAAATATCCCATGTCGAGATCTTTCCTGTAGCCCCCTGCCACGCCGATTCTTCCTAAATTTAAAGAAGCCGCAAAACCCGGTTTTTTAAGAAGAAAAGAAGATGTTTGCATTTCTTTCTTCATAACAGACTCGCTTAAATAATCTGCGCGCACCCCGGCGCAGAGAGATACCCCTTCCGGGGCTGATACCGAAAAGGCCGGGTTGTAAAAAACCCCGGAAGTTCTTCCTGAAGATGCAACCGAGACTCCCCCCATGGCCAACGTGTTCGCATCAATTGAAATAACGGGAATACCCATTTTATATATTGAGTCGTTGGCATGGGAACCGCAAGTCAGAAAACAGATAATCAGAGAAATTATAAGAAAAAGAGTCTTCATGACTTCACCAGTTAATACTACAGCTTACGGTGTAGGAGCTTCCGTAAGCTCCGCCCGATGCATACTCCATGAAAAATCTAGTGCCCTGAGAAAAATTGAAGACCGGCCTTATCATAATACCCGTTCTCTCGGCCCCCGAAAAAAAACGGGTAGTTAAATGTACCGCTTTCACGGGCCTGTATCGTATTTCAAAGTAGTTTCCGCTTATGGCATCGCTGCCGGCTATTTCAGCCGTTTCATGATAAATTTCCTTTCGGCTCCGGAAAACCGTTCTAAGACGCAGGCGCTCATCAGGGTTGCTTACCAGCTCCAGCCGGTGGAGAACCGAACCGGCGCGGGTATAGCCGACCTGCTCGCTTCTGAAACCCTCTCTTTCTCTAATTATTCCCGAATACCTCAGAAACAACTCTTCCGCCACATCCCAGGATTTGCGAAGCCGGAGTTCCAGGCTGTCCTTCATTGAGCCGGAGGGTTCAGGCATAATTTTTTCTCTGTATATGGCCTCCGCCTGGGCTCTCACAGAACTGCTCATGTTTAAACGCGCACCCACACCCAGGCGCCTTTCATTTCTGGCATTGTAAGTAGCGTCGTATCCTTCACCCGGCAGGTCAAAATAATCATGATCCACCGTCCAGTAATACCCCCAGAACTGAGCCTTTCGGTATCCTGAAAGCAGTGTTACCCTCAAAGCGTTACCGCTGTCTTGAAACCAGTCTCTTTCTCTTTCATCATCGCCATAAAACTCAAAAGTGTCGTATATGCACAACCCCCAGTCCGCGATTATTCTGAGGTTGCGCAACCGAAACTCCGCCTCCAGGTCAATAATGCTGATTCTGTCTCCCCTGAAGTTTGTAAAATCCGATTTGTGGTCTATAACCCTGCTGAATCTTTTATCATACCCGCCCGCGCTTAACCTTACGTTGCCGGCCGGAAAGATATGCAGCACAGCGCCGCAGGCCCTCTCATTTAAAACAGGGTCCTTAAAAAGAGGGTAATTGCCGCTGTAATAAAGCGCCCTCTGGGTTACCGCAACAGATCCGTCATGTTCATTTATTTCCCTCACCGGAAAATGCTTGTCGGATACAAAAAGGGATCCTTCCCAGCTCTCGTAGTAAAAACGGGCCGCCGCGCCGTAAAAACCGCCTGATGAAGATGACCGGTCGTCGGGCCGGATATTTCTCAATATTCTTGTTCTGGAAGCAGGCCTGAGGTAGTCTACCCTGTAGCTGCCCAGTATAAGTGTATTTATAATGCCCAGGTCACGTACCATCAGGTGCCGGGTGCCGGGGAAATGGTTGATTACGTTATTAAAATTTAATTCTCCCGCGCCTGCATAAACAGGCGGATGATGAGCGGAAGCCTTTCTTGAAGTACGCAGGCCTGCCTCAATCCTGTCGCCAAAGTTTACCCTGAATATGGATTCAATCTGCACCGGGCGCTGAAAAAACTCATCAAGCTCAAAGTAATAATCATGATACGGGTATTTTATACTGGCCAGTATGCTAAACCGGCCGCTGAAATAAAGAGGGCTTTTCTTATCTCCGGCAATAATAAAAGGCGAAACCATCTCAAACATGCTGTCGCCGAGCAAATCTTTTATCTCGCAGATTGTTTTAAAACCATCAAGCCTACCGCGCCTCTTCATTATTTCCCCCGCAATCTTACGGTCAATACCCGGAAGCTCCATCAACTCCAAATAACCCGCCCTGTTAAGCTCAACAGGGTTAAACCCGTAATCGCGGAGTCTTTCTATATTTATATCCAGCTCAATAAAACTTTCAGGGTCTTCCTCCTTCATAATTTCAAGTCTTTCAATTACCCTTTCAGCCTCTTTTGCATCCTCTGGATGTATTCTTTGCGCATATAAATCAAGTGCCGGACCCTTTAGAAGCAGAAGCGCCGTAAAGAAATATTTTTTAATGATGATTATTTATCCCGCATCCGCTATCCCTGCCTCCAAAAGAAACCCCCAGGGCAAAGAGGTGCTGCCCCCCTAAAACACTGTGATTTATAAAAGCATAATCAAAACTAAGCATACCCCTGGTGAGATTAAATCCCATTGAGAACCTCCCCGGACGGCTTTGAATCCCGCATCGCAGTGAAAAATTATCCGCAACCGGAAACTCCGCGCCCAGCCTGTGCTGCCAGTCATCGCCTGCGCTTTTATGCAGGTCAACTGACAAATGAACCTCGTCAAAAAGGAAGGCATAAAAGCCCACCATATAACGCTGATTAAGATATTCATTCGGCGAGGATGCTATTAGAGGCCGGTTTATGTTATAAAGAGAGAGACCCAGCCTGCAGTTCCGGCTGACTGTGGCAATCAAACCGGCATCTACCGAAAAAACCTCCGCAGACTCACTCCCGGAATCCAGAGTAACGCTATTCTTTTTTGCGGAAGCTCCCGCATACACCCCTTCCGCAATAGCTGCCGAAAAGAGCAGCCGGATATCGGTCTCTGTATAATCAGAAAAGCCGAAAGAGGAGAACCCCGCCCCTAAGGCTGCAGAATCCGACAGGGGAAATACGGCGGAAAAGTCTTTAAGTGCCAGCTCGCTGATTCCAAAAAGAGATGTGTAGGAGGCCTGCATCTGAATGCTTTCCGCAAAGCCCGCCCCGGCCGGATTCCACCATACCCCCTCGGCGTCATCGGAAACAGCCGTATATGCCCCGCCGACAGCGGCGCTCCTTGCGCCGCGGGTTTTGAATTCAAAAGCTCCATTGGAAATGCCGCAGAGACAAAAAACGAAGAAAAAACAAAGTATCCATCCTTTCATCTAATTGTTAAAATCTCCTGCCCAAAACCGCCAGCGATGTTTCGCTTTTTCTTTCTGTATTGCAAAGCGAAACTGCTTCCAGAAAAACAATATAAATCCCGACAGGAAGAATTTCTCCGTAATCATCCCTGCCGTCCCAAATAATATAATCCCATTCATCTGCGTAAAGCTCCTTACGCCGCAGAAGGTGCCTCACGCGGGAGCCGTTTATGTTATAAATTTTCAAAGAGAAGCGGGAGGCTCTACCGCTTAAGTTTTTGAAAATAATTCTGCCGGCTTCGGTGCTTTTGCCCGAATAGGGAAAAAAAGGGGAACCATCAACTTCAAGTATCTTTTCAGGCTCTTCATAGATACCGTGGCGACTATCATACAGGCTGTTTTTCCTCCCGGGCGTACCGTATATTGGATTTCCTTCGGCATCATGGGCATACGGCTCCTGCAGCGCGGGGTTATAAGTTCCCCAGTTGAGCGGATCGCAGCTTTCCCCTTCAGGGTTTATCCTTTCCATGCTCATGCTGAGCTCATTACATCCGGCAAACCACCCTTCGGAGCAGTCAACATAATCTATCTCGGTACCCTCCATATCATGGATTGATATTCTTTCTCCGCCCATTCTCAGCCAGTTCCAGAAACTTCTGTGCTGAAAATCCCCCTGCATATCCCCAATTGAAGGGTTATCACCGGCTGAAGATATCCTTTCTATAAGAAAATAACCTCCGGCCGTTATGGTTGAATTATTTAAATTCACACTGTCGTCCTCTGGATACCCCTCAATTATTATCTCCCCGGGATTTCTGTCTTTACCCCTTATTTTCCATCCTTCAAGGTTTATATCCCTGTCTGTATTGTTATAAAGTTCTATCCAGATATAACCGGCGGAGGCGGGTGTCCTCCATGCAATTTCATTTATCACCACATCCCGAGGCGAATATAAAGAGTGTGCCCATGAATAGCATATAAGGCATGCCTGCAGGCATAAAACAATTTTTTTCACCTTCGCCCCCGTTTCTTCTGAGTCTTAACCGTAAATGTTTTCCCGTCAGTAAGTATGATTATATGGCCGTGACGGTCGGTTCTGTATATCTCCGCGCCGATCCTTCTGAGGTTATTAAGGGCCTTTTGGCCGGGGGGGTTAAACTGATTTCTCTCTCCTACGGGAATAACGGCGACCTCGGGCATCACCCTCTTAAGAAAAATCTTCGTTGACGAGGTGTTTGAGCCGTGATGCGAAGCCTGAAGAATATTTGAAGAAAGCTCTCCGCGGTATTTCCCCACCACATGCATCTCAGATGCTCTTTCCATATCGCCGGGAAATAAAAAACTCACATCTCCATATGTAATTTTTAAAAGTACGGAGTTATTATTCACATCGGACCCTTCCCCATGAAAATAATATTCCGATGGAGGATTAAACACCTCGCATGAGACTCCGAAGCCCAGTTCTATAACGTCTCCGCCTCCGGAGCGGATCTTTTTATACCTGATTTCTTTTTCCCGCACTGTCTTAAGTAAATCCATGTATAAATGGGTGGTATGGGGATAGCCCGGATCAAGGAAATACTCCACCTCAAAACTCTCGAGCACTGCCTTCATCCCCCCTATATGGTCCCCGTGCGCATGGGATATAACCGCATAATCAATATACTCTACTCCCCTTTTTTTTATAAATGGAACAACGGTTTCCCTTCCGGGATCCCTGTATGTTTCCATCCAGTCAGGCATTCCGCCCGCATCATAGATAAGGGTCCTTCCGGAAGGCGACTCCACGAAAATAGAGTTCCCCTGTCCCACATCAATAAATGAAACGGCCATTTCTTTTCCGCGGGGGCTGTATTTCTCATAAGGAACAAAACGTTCTGCCGTCTGCGGCAGTTTTCCGGGCCTGGATGAAACGCAGCCCTGCAGAATGAATACAAAAAGAAAAATTAACCTCAACGAAAACCCTGCCTTCACAATTCCTCCCGGTACATACACAAAACAGCATCCTCAATTTTCTTTTTCACCTCCCTATCAGAAGGATATATTATGTCATAATAGTCCCCGCCCCTTTTTTCCGAAGGCCAGCTAACAAAAGCCTCATACCCTTCCCCGTCTATAACAAGGCAGTCTATCTCAACAACCCCGTTAAGGGTAACAGAAGCAGCATATTTTATGTCGCCTGTACCCTTAAATTTTTCAAAACCCGTTATCTCAAAAAAAACATCCCTGAAAATCTTCCCGGAAGGATTGCCTGTTTCAACAGCCCTGCGCATCTGCCTTTTAAGCCTTTTTGAAAAAACCCTCATGCGATCTTGCCCTCTTTCGCCTTCTAAAGCATGCGGAGGATAATCAAGAAAAACCCTATCCCTTATTTCATAAACTCTTATCCCTGATATTCTAAAGGCGTCATTTAAATCAATATCGGCTACAGCGAAGAAATCTCCATGGTTGGAAACCTCTTCTACTTTTACATATGTAACCGCCATGGGAGCTCTCTTTGAATTTTCACCAACAACCCTCTCACTGTCTTTCTCTTTTATTTTGTTTTTTATGTATGTGTCAACCAACTCTTTCTCCACAAGGGTCCTGAGCTTTCTGTCGGTTATGATAAACTGATTTATCCATCCGTTCTCGCCTTTTGAATGCGAAGGAGGTCGAGCCGGCCAGCTTATCCAGTAATCCCCCTCTTTCTGCGAAGTTTGCATTATACTGCAATCCACCTCAATTAGTTCATTGAAAACGACTGAAGCGCGGGCCCTGACATATGAGTCTTTATTCTGAGAGGGGACCATTGAAACTATTCTGAAGTTAATTGTATCACTGCAGGCAGGGGAATCGACTTTCCCACTTAAAATAGAACTTTTCAGCGAATTTTGTACACAGGACTTTAAGAATCGAACATTCTCGATATTTTCTCCCGAGTGAGTTTTATATACCGGAAATTTTACGGTGCTCTCTTCTATTCGAACATCCCGCAATTTTAGAGAATTGTTAATCAGTACAGCAACTCTGCCGTCTTCAATTTCAATAGATGTTACTCTGATATCTGCGATTATTTCTGAATTTAAATATAAAAAAAAGAGGAGAAGAAATGGCGGGGTTTTTTTAATACATATTGATTTATTTAACAGAGATTTTATGCAGCTTGAAATGTCGCGCCGCATAGACTACCTCCCCCCGGGCATAGATATGCATGCAGTCAAGTAATATATTCCTCCGCACTCCGGCTTTTCCGGAGGTTATTTTTTAAAACACAAATCCCGCGGCAGAATGATTAAACGAAACCTTTACCGCAGGCTTTTTCTTTAGAAGGCTCTTACTCTTTTTTCTCTTTTTTCTCTTTTTTCTTTTCTGTGGACCCCGAAGCCATGCTGTCAGCTTTTTTCATCAATGTTTCTTCTACGAATTTTCCGACGCCGGGAACCATGTATTTTTCCCCGCCAAAAGCCTTTACTATAAGAAATATCCATAAGAATATCATCAGAATAAGGGTTAAAGCCCCTAATAACGATCCAATGAAAGGAATTACTCCTACTAACATATTAATTATGGTTAATCCCAGAAATACAACAAAAGACTGAAGCGCGTGAAACTTCACAAACCTGTTATCTCTTTCAATTGCGAACATGACAATTCCGCTGACAAATCCAACAAGATAACATAACACACCGGCAAGGTTTTCCTCTATGCCGATTTTAGTTTTTTTCGATGCCATCTTTTAACCTCCCTGTTTATACGACAAACTATCAACTTCAAAAGTCTGACTCATCTAATAAGCTTATATCAATTCTGTTTAAAAAAATCAATCGTTTTCTTAAGTCCTTCATGAAGAGAAACAAGTGGCTCCCAGTCTAGAATTTTGCGGGCAAGCGATATATCGGGCTGCCTCACAGCCGGGTCATTTTTCGGCAGAGGTCTATTCACCGTATTACTATCAGAAGATGTGACCTCTAAAACCTTGCGGGCAAATGAATTAATTGACATTTCTACCGGGTTTCCTATATTTACAGGACCGGTATAATCTGAATTCATAAGCCTGTAGATCCCCTCTACGGTATCATCCACATAACAGAAGCTCCTCGTCTGGGTGCCGTCGCCGTAGACAGTAAGCGGTTTTCCCTCAATCGCCTGGCATATGAACGAGGGAACAACCCTCCCGTCACCCGCCCGCATTCTCGGTCCATATGTATTAAATATTCGCACTATCCTTGTATCAAGTCCGTGAAAACGGTTGTAAGCCATTGTCAGCGCCTCACCGAACCTCTTTGCCTCATCATATACCCCCCTGGGCCCCACCGCATTGACATGCCCCCAGTAGCTTTCTTTCTGCGGATGCTGCCTGGGGTCGCCGTAAACCTCGCTTGAAGATGCTATAAGATATCCGGCGCCTTTTTCCTTCGCCAGCCCAAGCGTTTTGTGCGCTCCCAAAGATCCGACCTTAAGCGTCTTTATGGGAAGCTTGAGGTAATCAACCGGAGAAGCCGGGGATGCAAAATGAAGGACCCAGTCAACTTCACCGGGTATAAATATGTAGTCGGTAACGTCATGATCTATGAATTTGAATTTTTTATTACCCGCCAGGTGTGATATGTTATTACAACTGCCGGTAATAAGGTTGTCTATCCCGATAACCTCATGGCCCTCCTTGAGAAGCCTGTCGGTCAGATGCGACCCCAGAAAACCCGCTGCTCCCGTAACAACTATACGCATCTGCCGATACCAAAATAATTAATTCCCTCTTTTTTAATACTGCAGGGATCAAACATGTTCCGGCCGTCAACCAGGGTAGCGGGGTTTACAAGAAGGCTCTTTATCCTGGACATATCCAGCCTTTTAAACTCCTCCCAGTCGGTGAGAGCAATAAGAAGGTCGCTATCTTTTGCCGTCTCGTACGGGCCATCGCAGAATTTTACCCCGGCGGGGAGAAGTTTTTTAGCATTTTCCATTGCCTGCGGATCATAAGCTTTCACCAGCGCGCCTTCTTCATGTATTTTTTTAATTATATCAATTGAAGGGGCATTACGCATATCATCGGTCTCCGGCTTAAAAGAAAGCCCCAGCACACCTATCTTCTTACCCCTGAGATTCCAGAGGGCATCCTTCGTTTTTCTTATTATAAGTTCCTTCTGCGCCGCATTTATCCTCTTTACCTCTTTAAGAAGTTTAAAATCATAACCCAGTTTTTCAGAAATTTTAATAAACGCCGAAAGATCCTTGGGAAAGCAGCTGCCCCCGAAACCCGCCCCCGCTTCAAGAAAACTTTCTCCTATCCTTTTATCCAGGCCCATCCCCCTGGCTACCTCTTTTATGTCGGCGCTTGTTTTTTCACAGATGTTGGCGACAGCATTTATATAAGAAATTTTAAGCGCCAGAAAAGAATTTGAGGCGTGTTTTATAAGCTCAGAACTCTCAATATTAGTTACAAGAATTTCCGTCTTTTCAGAAAGAGGGGCATAAAGTTCAAGCATTGTTTTTTTTGCCCTTTCTGTTTCAACCCCCAGAACCACCCTGTCGGGGTTAAGAAAATCATATACAGCCTTGCCCTCTCTTAAAAACTCCGGGTTTGAAGCCACATCATAATCCACCCCCTCACGGGAATATTTTTTCATTGTTTTTCTTATCCACATACCGGTTTCTACAGGAACGGTGCTCTTTGATACGACAAGCCTGTAGTCTTTTATATTTTCAGCTATTTCCCTTGAGACCGCTTCCACATAACAAAGGTCAGCTGAACCGTCCGGGAGCGGCGGGGTATTCACCGCCACAAAAAGCACCTCGCAGCTGTCTATGGCTTCTCTTAAATTCGTTGAAAAAGACAGCCTGGAGCGATTTACATTATCCTCTACAAGCTCTTTTAACCCGGGCTCATAAATGGGCATTTCTCCAGCCTTAAGCATGCCTATCTTTTTCTCATTGTTATCTATACATATAACATTATGTCCTAGCTCGGCAAAACAGGTCCCCGATACAAGACCCACATAACCGGTTCCGATTACCGCTATATTCATTCATCTTCTCCTTTTTCGTACTCTGCTTTCACTTTTATGGATATACCCCCCCGTGGAGTAAAAAAGCCCTCGACCCGGGCGGTTTTGGGCCGGCAGGCTTTTACAAGGTCTTTCAGCATTCGGTTCACTATTTCTTCCGCAAACCCCTTATGATTACGGTAGGAAAAAAGATAAAGCTTGAGAGACTTGCTTTCTATACATTTTTTACCGGGAATATAGGAAATTTTTATTGTAGCAAAATCAGGCTGTGAGGTAACCGGGCAAAGAGAAGTAAACTCTGAAGTTTCAAACTCTATCCAATAATCGTTTCCGGCTGACGGATTGCTGAATGCCTCTAAATTCGCATCTTCAGGTTTTTGAGGATACTCAGTATGGCTTTCGCCCAGAATAGATAAATTCTTTTTACTCATTTTCAGCCTCCCGCATCCCCCTGTTTCTTATTATGCAGCTTTCACAAACCCCGCAAGCATTTCCCTGTACTGACGGATTGTAACATGAGGAGGTAGCGGAAAAATCCACTCCGAGCCTTCTTCCTTTTTTCACTATTGCAGCCTTGCTCATTCTTAAAAGAGGGGCTTTTATTTTTATTTTGGTTTTTTTTCTTGTACCCAAATCTGCTGTCTTTTCAAAAGACCTTAAAAAATTCTGCCTGCAGTCGGGATACCCGGAATAATCCCTGACATTGGCTCCTATAAAAACACTTCCCGCTTTTATACTCTCCGCCCAGGCAACCGCAACGGAAAGGAAAATCATATTTCTTGCCGGCACATAAGTAGCAGGAACTCCGTCTGAAGAATCATCAGATGTCACTTCGCAGTCTCCTGTAATCACAGAGCCCCCTATTTTTGAAAGATTTATATCCATAACAAGTTTTTCTCTGCAGTAAATATCAGCTAATTTTTCCGCCGCCTTTATTTCATGCCTGTTCTTCTGTCCGTAATCCACAATTAATGCATGGGTTTCATAGCCCTGCTCGGATGCAATTGCCGCGCAAACTGCCGAGTCCATGCCCCCGCTTAGCAATACAACCGCTCTTTTCATCTTATCCCGAAAACCCTGTGAAGATTAGCCTGAACCCTCGCTTCAGGAAGGCTTTCCTTTATCCAGCCGCCAAGTTCCTTAAAACTCAAGTTGTCCCTGGCGGGAGAAAAAAGAAATTCCCCTGCTGAGATATTTTCTTCTTTCAGTATTCTCAGCGCCCATTCATAATCCTCTCTTGAAGAAATAACAAATTTCAATTCATCTTTTTCTTTAAGCGCTTCAAGATTTTTTCTCTTTATTCTGCCGCTCTCTCCGGAAGAGGGCGGCTTCATATCCATTATTATGCTTAAGCGAGGGTTCAGCCCGGAAATGTCCAGGGAACCGTTTGTTTCCAGCTGAACCCTGAAGCCTTCCCGAACCAGGCTTTCTAAAAGCAAAATGCACCCTTCCCTCTGGATAAGCGGCTCCCCCCCGGTTACCACCACAAAGGGACAGCCGTATTTTTTAACGGTTTGCATAAGTTTATCAACAGAATATTCCTTTCCCCCTCCCTCAGAGGCATATTTTGTATCACACCAGCTGCATTGAAGGTTGCATCCGGAAAACCTGACAAAAACTGCAGGTTTGCCGGCCATTGATGTTTCACCCTGAAGTGAGTAAAAAATCTCACTTATTTTAACCATCTTCGGTGTAGGAAACACGATACTTATCAGTTTCAAAAACCGTAACCCGGTGTACCGGAATATCCTTTTTCTTTACTTCATCATAGACATATTTTGCAATGTTTTCCGAAGTGGGATTAACCTCTTTAAAATACTCAACATTGCCAAGGTCCCTGTGGTCCAGCTTCGAAAGAACCTCACGTGTAATCTTTTTCAGCTCCCTGAAGTCTATTCCCATTCCCTCCCGGGAAAGCTCTCTGAAAGAAGCCGTTACATGCACTTTGAAATTATGCCCATGGATATTTTCGCAGTCTCCTCCGTATTCACTGAGACTGTGAGCGGCTGAAAAACCTGATTCAACTGTGATTTTATACATATGGTTATAATAATACTAAATTTAGCAGCTTTGTGAATACCTTCTTTTTATTCTCCACTCTCCGGGCCTTGTTTTTCTCTCCCCGTAAAAGTATTTTAAAGACTCAAGGATTCTCGAAGATGACTTTCCGTCACCAAAAGGATTCACAATAGGGAGATGGGTTATGCGGCTCTCCCTATCCGAAAGAAGCTTTTTACCCCAATCATAAACGGAGTCCTCTCCGGTGCCTATCAATTCCGCCAGGCCGGCCCTCAAAACCTGGGGCCTTTCGGTTTTATTTCTCAACACCAAAACAGGAACCCCCAAACTAGGAGCCTCTTCCTGAACCCCGCCTGAATCTGTAAAGCAGAGGGAAGATTCTTTCATCAACCACACAAAATCCGTGTAAGAAAGCGCATCCAGAAGAATAATATTATTTTTTCCGGAAAGCTCTTTTCGAGCGGATTCCTGGATTGAAGGGTTTGGATGAAGGGGATAAAAAAAATAAATTTCCGGATATTCGGCAGAAAGCCTCTTTATTCCCCTGAATACATTTTCTGCGGGGTATCCCAGGTTTTCCCTTCTGTGCAGGGTAATAAGCACCTTTCGCTTTCTAGCGGTATCTTTAAGAATTCTGTTTTCGGGAAAGGGGTTTTCCCTCAATACTCCGCCCAGTGCGTCAACTACAGTATTACCCGTGACAAATATTTTTTCTTCACTTATATTTTCTCTGATGAGATTCCGCTTATTTTCATTCAGGGGAGCAAAACAGATATCACTCACACGGTCAACAACTTCTCTGCAGTATTCTTCAGGAAAAGGGTTCCGCCTGTCATTACTGCGCAAGCCGGCCTCCACGTGGCCGACCCTGATTTTCATAAGTACCGCCGCCAGGGCTGCCCCGGCAGTGGAAACGGTATCTCCGTGGACAAGAACGATATCCGGCTTTTCATTTCTTAATATTGTTTCAAAACGGGATATACACTCCGAAAGCACATGATGCAGAGACTGTCCGGGAGTCATAATATTCAAATCATAATCCGGTTTTATTCTAAAAAGATTAAGCATCTGCCTGAGCATTTCCCTGTGCTGAGAAGTAACCGCAACTGAAACATCAAAAAAAGGATCCTCTTCAAGTTTCTTTATCACAGGAGCCATCTTTACCGCCTCCGGCCTCGTCCCGAAAACTGTCATCACATGCTTTTTACCGCTCATTTTATTACTGTAATTACCAGTGCAGCAAGTCCGAGAAGCAGGGTTATAAGGTAGAACCTCAAAGATACCTTCCTGGCGGTCCATCCCGGCCGGTATAAAAGCCGATGGTGAAGATGGTCTTTGTCAGCCTCCATGAAGGACTTTTTTTGCAGCAGCCGCCTTATTAATGAATACAGCGCATCCCACAGAGGAACCCCGAAAATAATCAGCGGCACAGCCAGCGTCACAGTGGCTGCAGTTTTCATGATTCCGACGACAGTAATAACCCCGGCCATATAACCGAGAAGAAGGCTGCCGGAATCTCCCAGAAATATTTTTGCAGGGGGAAAATTAAACTTCAAAAACCCGAGGCAGCTTCCGCAGACAACAACACTTATCCCCGCAACAAGCTCAAACCTGCCGGCAACTGCAGGATCCCCCTGCTGAACTGTCTGATAGAGCGTAATTATAAAAAAAACAAAACCTGTTATTGCCATAATGCCGGTTGCGAGCCCGTCAACACCATCTATAAGATTAATTGAATTAACAAAGAAAACCATCCACATAACCGTAATAAATATAATCAAAAAAATAGGCAAACTGACATAGGAAGCAAAAGGCACTCCCAGGCCTTCTATTCTAAGTCCATACTGCATCACTATTAAAATAGATATAACCTGACCGAAAAGTTTTGTGACGGGATTCATTCCTCTTAAGTCATCAACGACGCCAAGAACTGTTATGAAGACAGCCCCCGCGATAATTCCCTCAAGAAGTTTTCCCGAACCGCCTGCATTGATTCCGAAGGAAGGATAAATAAATTTTAAAAGGAGAATTGAGCCGAAAATACCCGCAAATACCGCAAGCCCGCCCCAAAGGGGAATTTTGTTTTTATGAACCTTCCTGCCTGAAGGGGAATCCACCGCATTGAACCTTAGAGCGGCAACACCTGCCAGGGGTGTAAATATTAGTGTAATTAAGAAAGAAGAAATGAATGCAAATATATATAACCTGTAACTCACGAACAGTACCTGTCACCTGACAGGAAAATTTTTACACATTCGTGATACCTCTTTCCTCACGTTTTTTATAGTCCCCGGGTCTCTTTTTTTGAGAATATCGCATATCCATCCTGCAACCTCCTTCATTTCTTCGGGTCCCATACCCCTTGTAGTAAGAACCGGGGTGCCCAACCGCAGGCCGGAAGTAACAAAGGGCTTTTGCGGGTCATAGGGTATAGTGTTTTTATTAGCCACAATCCCGGCATCCTGAAGCAGAGACTCCCCCTCTTTCCCTGTTATTTTAAGAGGCCGCATATCAATCAGAACCAGATGAGTATCTGTCCCGTCGGTAACCAGCTTCATCCCGCCTCTTTTTAATTCATCTGCCAGCTTTGCCGCATTAAGAACAACCCCTTTTATATATTTGCTGAATTTATGACTTAAAACCTCTTTAAAGCAGACCGCCTTTGCAGCTATTGAGTGCATAAGAGGCCCCCCCTGGGTTCCCGGGAAGACCATCCGGTCTATTTCTTTGCTGTTTTTTTTGCCGCACATTATCATGCCGCCCCTCGGGCCTCTCAGAGTTTTATGGGTAGTTGTCGTTACAATATCACAGCATGAAACAGGGTCCGGATGCTCTCCCTTTGCAACCAGCCCCGCAATATGAGCAATATCTGCCATAAGATAAGCTCCAACCTCATCAGCGATTTCTGAAAATTTCTTGAAGTCTATTTTCCTGGGATAAGCCGAAGCGCCGCATACTATCATTTTGGGCTTCTCTCTCAGGGCGATATTCCGTATTTCATCATAATCAAGATATCCGTTGTCCCTCCTTACGCCGTAAGGGACTATTTTAAAATAACGGCCGCTGAAATTCAGAGGATGCCCGTGTGAAAGATGACCCCCGCAGGAAAGGTCCATACCCATAATCTTATCCCCTATATCAAGAAGAGAAAGATAACTGGCTATATTAGCCTGGGTTCCAGAATGCGGCTGAACATTTACATGCTCGCATCCGAAAATTTCCCTGGCCCTTTTAATAGCTGTTTCCTCAACCACATCTACATGCTCGCATCCCCCGTAATATCTTTTGCCGGGGTAACCTTCCGCATATTTATCAGTTAAATGAGTGCCCAGAGCCTCTATAACCTCAGGGGAAGCGTAATTCTCGGAAGCAATCATCTCAAGACTGTTCTGCTGCCTTTTTCCCTCAGCGACTATTGAATCATATATTTTTTTATCTTTATCCTTTAAACTCATTTTCAAGTTTCTCCTTTAATTTTTCCAGGTATTCATCTATTATTTTAAAAACCTTCCTGTATGCGTCAACACCCCTTCCCATGGGGTCGGGAATATCCTTCAATTCCCCGGCAGCATAATCGCTTAACAACCGCACTTTTTCATTTTCAACTCCGAAACGGAGGTTTATTTCCTGAATATGCCTCTCAGTCATACAAAGAAGAAGACAGGATTGCTCTATTATCCGCAGGTCAACCATCCTGGGACGGTGATCAGAAAAATCTATATCATTTTCTTCCAGAACCTGCTTCAGTTCTCCATATATACTGTAATAAGGCATAGCCGCGGTACCGGCTGAACCCACCTCCACTTTTCCATGCATCGGAGTCTCTTTTAGTTTTATTTTGAAAATATGCTCAGCCATAACGCTTCTACAGGTATTTCCCGTGCATATAAATGTAATTTTCATTTTCTTAAAACTTTTTCCTTCCCGCCGGACAAATCAATAATCTTTGAAGGCTTTCCGGAAAGAGGTTTCTGAAAATCCGCAGATAGATCCACACTGTTTTTTATTGAGCCCGGTATTTCATCCAGGGATACAGGCGCCTTGCCTCCCGAAATATTTGCGCTTGTGGCGTACAGCGGACCGGTTCTATCAATTATTTCCAGCAAATCAGGAAGATCCGGCATCCTTAATCCAACAGTATTTCCATTTAATGTCTTTAAGATAAACGTAACCGCCCCGGGCCAGCTTTTACCGCATGCCTCATCAATCATCTTATCATACTCCACCCATCTCCATACCCACTTTAATGAAGAAATAAGTATGGGAAGGGGCTTACCGGCAGGTCTTTTCTTAATGTCGTATATTTTTTTAACACCCGCCTCATTTCCCACTTTTGTAAAAACACCGAAAACCGTATCGGTCGGCATCACAACGACCCCGCCCTCCAGAAGTATATTTACTATTTTATCTTTCTTATTCATGACAAATAATGGGCATTTATTTTAACATACTCAGGGCTCATATCACATGTGAAGCCCCGGTCTGTGCATGACCCGCTGTGAAGGTCAATCTCCAGTCTGTACTTATCCCCCTTCATTATTTTCGTGATTTTCTTTTCAAACTCTTTTCGGTAACATCCCTTCTCAAGCAGGGGAAAACCATCAAATAATATGCTCAGATTCTCAAGAGAGACAGAAATGCCTGCCGCTCCAAGCGCGCTTACTATTCTTCCCCAGTTGGGAGACGCCCCGTAAAACGCTGTTTTACACAGGGGCGAAGAGGAAACCGCTTTTACAGCTTTATAAGCGGTTTTCTTATCCGGCGCTCCTTTGACAACAATATTTATCATCTTTGTAGCCCCCTCCCCGTCGGCTGCCAGCTTCTCTGTCAGCTCCAGGCATATACTTTCAAGCTGCCTGCAGAACTCCTTAAAGTCTCTTCCGTATGATTTTATTTTCCTATTTCCGGCTTTTCCCGAAGCACAGAGAAAAACGGAGTCATTAGTGCTTGTCTCTCCGTCAATATTAAGCCTGTTGAATGTGGAGCTTGATGCTTTCTTTAAAGCTGTTTTCAGGGCACGCTTCTCAACTGCGGCATCTGTAAGTATAAATGCGAGCATTGTAGCCATATCCGGACATATCATTCCGGACCCCTTCGCGGCGCCGAAAACCCTCACCTCTTTTTCGCCGCATAGATACTTTCTGCTTACCCTCTTCGGACATGTATCCGTTGTCATAATTGCTTCTGAAAACATTTTCGGATTGACCGCCTCGCCATCGGAAAAAAGCCTGTCCAGGAAATCTTCTTCATACCTTATCTGTTCTCCGATTACACCGGTTGAGGCATTGAGCACCTCCTCCGGTTTAGCCTTTATCGATCGGGCAGTTTTATCAACCATTTTTTTCATTCTTCTGAAGCCTTCCGGCCCTGTCGCCGCATTTGCGCTGCCCCTGTTTACGATAATAGCCTTATGCGAATTTCTTTTAATTATCTTTTTTGAATACTTCACACATTCAGCGGGTGCTTTGTTGACAGTAAATACTCCTGCCGCCACCATGCCCTCCGGAGCCGAAATCAAACCAAAGCCGATATCAGATTTTTTTACCCCGTTTATATGAAACCCGAGGGGAAACTCCATTTATATTAGACCTGTTGATTCTCCAAAACCAAAAACCGCATTCATATTCTGCACCGCCTGCCCGGCTGCCCCCTTTATAAGATTATCTATCGCTGCTATTACAACAACTTTTTTTCCGTCGCACTTAATTCCGATACTGCAATTATTAGTTCCCACCGTGTCTTTAGTCTGAGGAAAGAATCCTGAGGGTAAAATATTTACGAATTTTTCGTTTTTATAATAACTCCTGTAAACCTCTCTTATCTCTTTTTCATCAACAGGAGAATCTAAAATTGTATAAAGATTTGATAATATCCCCCTCTCTACAGGAATAAGATGAGGGCAAAACACCAGGGATTCCCAGCTGGATGAGGAAACACGGCCGATAAAACTGAATATTTCCCCCATATGCCTGTGTGAATTTACCTTATAAGGTGTAATATTCTCATATCTTTTCGAAAATAGATACTCTTCATGGAGTTTTCCCCCGGCGCCGGAAATACCCGACTTCGCATCAATACAGGCAGTGTTTTTGAGAAGGCCTTCATTCACAAGAGGATACAAAGAGAGTATTGCGGCCGTGGCATAACACCCCGGGTTTGCCACCAGACCGGCATCTTTTATTTTTTCCCTGTTTATTTCCACAAGCCCGTATACCGCCTTCTTCAGCCCTGCCGAATCGGAATGCTTTTTTCCGTACCATTTTTCATACTCATCTTTTTCACGGAACCTGTAATCGGCAGAAAGGTCAATCACCACCATATTCCTCTCAAGAAGGGGCGGCACATATTCCAGAGATTTAGTATGAGGAAGAGCCAGAAAAACAACATCGCTTGACTCCGGGATATTTTCAACTGAAGATTCTATAAAACGGCCTTCTATAGAACCTCTAAGTTCCGGATGAACAGCGTCAACCTCTTTAGAGGCAAAAGTCCTCGACAGCATCGCTTCAACCTTAACATTTTCATGCCCCGAAAGGATTCTCAGAAGTTCTTTACCCGTAAAACCGCTCGCTCCCACCACCGCGGCATTTATTTTCCTCATAAGAAATGCACCATTATATTCACCATCATTAAAAACGGCAGCGTAAACAGAGTTATAAACACTATTACCCATGGTATCAGAAATACAATAACTGAATCCTTCATTTTTATACTGTAAAGATGACTTATCATCCTTACCTGCATTGAAGCGGTTTGGAAAATGAGAAATATCAAAATGAGTACCCCTAAGAACCCTGCTGCAGGGGGCCTTAGAGCCCTCAATACAAGCGCGGCAGGGGTAACATAAACATAGGGAACCAGACTGAAAGGCAGCATCTTAAAGAGCGCAGAGCCATTTCCATACCCGCCAAAAACCTCGGCAAAGTAATTGTATGTGATTGTTAAAAAAAAGAGTATCGCAAAAACAGCTATAAACCGCGTAAAGACTCCCCATGTGAGGTATTGCTGGACATTCATATTTCCCCCGGTATAAACACCTATCCCCGTACTTACTGATATAATTGATACTAAAGCCACCCAGAACCCCCTGTATCCGGGGATATTTTTTGAAAGGCGGTATACGGCTTCCGATGGAGACAATAAAAGAAGGGAAATGGTCTCCATAATCTTACGGCTGGTAGAGATATTTCAGGCCGTCTGTTTCTCCTTTACTAAGGATTCTCTCCAGCATATTAAAACTTCTTCCGAATATCCCCAAAACCCTCCTCCACGTATCTGCCGGCTGTTTTATTATTTCAGAATCTTCTATTCCGGCAAGTTCTTCTGTAATCTCCTGAGCCCTGCGAACCCCCCCGATATCATCAACAAGATTAAGCTCTTTCGCTTTCCGGCCCGTAAATATCTGCCCTTTAGAGAGCTCACGAACCCGGGAAATGGGCATATCCCTGCCCTGGCTCACCGAAGATATAAACTGGTCATGAGCATCATCAACCAAATCCTGCAAAAAAGCCCGTTCTTCAACACTTAATTCCCTGTGGAAAGCCCCTGCGTCTTTATAAGGCCCGCTTTTTATTACCTGAAAATCTACGCCGATATTTTCAAAAAGCGCCGACATATCAGCAGAGGTAAAAATAACACCTATGTTTCCAATTATAGACCCGCTGTTTACTACTATTTTATCGCAGGCTGAAGCTATGTAATACCCACCCGATGCAGCAAGGTCGGAAACTGAAGCGACAACCGGTTTTCCTGCTTCCTTCAATTCTTCTATTTCTCTTGTTATTTCCTGAATGGCACCAACGGTACCCCCGGGGCTGTTTAACCTTACAATTACCCCCTTGATGTTGTCGTTTTCTTTATACTGCCTGAGAGTTTGAGCTACTTTTGAAGTGGGATGATAAAAAAGTGAAGAACCTGAATCCTGGGGACTCATTATCGGCCCGTAAATTTCTACAATGCCGACTGCATTTCTTGGGTCTCTGCGTACTGTAGCTACACCTACCGAAGGCCGCCTTTCGGCCCTTTGAACCACTATGAGTATTATTCCGGAAATTAGCGAAAGCAGCAACAGTATGGCAAGAATTGCCCCTGCAATAGGTTTTCGCATTTATTATCTCTTTTTATACTGCTCGCTCTTTCTTGCCTTGCGCCTGTATGGTTTTTTCCGTTCAACCATTCTGGCGTCTCGGGTAAGAAAACCGCTTTTGCGAAGACTTCTCCTTGTACCTTCGTCAAGCTGGGCAAGCGCCCGGGATATTGCAAGCCTGATAGCCCCGGCCTGTCCCTTTTTACCCCCGCCTTTTACATTTAATTTTATTTTGAAGCTGCTTCCATTGCCAATAAGATTCAACGGCTTCTTAATATCCTTAAGCAGATCCCCTCTGTCGGAAAAATAGTCTTCAACCTTCTTTTTGTTTACTGTAATTCCACCCTTTTCGCCAGTAAACATGTATGCCCTGGCTACAGATTTTTTTCTTCTTCCTACTGCGTTTATATGAGTCATATCAGACATTTAATTTTTCTCCATATCTATAGGATTCTGCGAAGAATGCGGATGTTTATCTCCGGCATATACCTTTAGCCTTTTCAGCATACGCGCACCCCTCCTGTTTTTAGGAAGCATGCCCTTTACCGCGTTGATTATAACACGCTCGGGGTTTTGCTCTACCATTGTTTTATAGGTTATCTCCTTGCTGTTTCCGGGATACCGGGAAGCCTTAAAATACGTTTTGCTTTCTGACTTGTTTCCTGTCAGCCTTGCTTTTCCCGCATCTGTAACTATGACAAAATCACCCTTATCATCATGAGGTGAATACCCGGGTTTATCTTTTCCCATAAGCAATACAGCAATCCTGGTAGCCATTCTACCTAAGACCTTATCTTCTGCACTTATTTTATACCATTTTCTTTCACACATTTTGAACCATTCTAATTATATTTTCCCAAAAGTCAACACCTGGGGTGGGTGACCGGTTTTGAACCGGCGACCTCCTGGGCCACAACCAGGTGCTCTGCCCCTGAGCTACACCCACCACTAAAACCTGCGATTTGAACTGTAATTATACAACTTGTGACAGAAAAAATCAAAAAACACAATAAACCCCATATAAACTGCATCAAATACAAACCAATAAAATAATATTAATTTTTTAATTAGATATAATAACTAAAAAAAGAATGTTTTCTTTTAAACTTATTGTTTGGATTTGCAGAAAATTTGCGGAAAATTTGAGAAAAATTTGATTTTTTGAGTTTTATATTATAAAGAAAGGCAAGTAATTTACAACTCAAAAATGAGGAGGAAAAATGTTTAAAAAAACAAGTATTATCTGTTTTCTACTGGCAGGCTCAGTTATTGTGCGGTTTTCAGCGGCACAAAGTTCTGTTGATTTAACGTCAATTATGCCCAGGCAGGATATATTGAGAGTAAAGAGAGGAGCAGTTGGAGAAAGGTTTTGGCAGTTAGATGCAGGCACGGTCCCTGCAAACGGGATACTGATTGAAGGGGATGTTGGTGTAGGAATAAAAGATCCGGGTATGTATGCAAATGTAGGTAGCGAAGGATACAATAACATAACGATAGGAACTGAGGCTGATGACAGGCATGGAAATCTCAATCTGGTGGGGAAAAACCGGGAGCTTGATGGAGCTAAAGGAATAGGAAATATATCCTGGTTTCATGATGCTGAAGGAACGTATCATTACAATGCGGGTATTCATGCAAGGTTGGATGGAGCGAATGATTCTGCTTATTTCCAATTTCTTACAAGTTCAGGAGATGGAAGTTCTCCTTCTGAGCGTATGAGAATTACAAGTGATGGGAATATTGGTATAGGAACAAACGATCCGAAAGCGAAGCTGGATATAGGAGGCAGCATTTACGTTGAAGGAGGAAGCGGAGACATAAATCAGGACGGAAAAATTGATGCTACAGATATAAGCGCAGTATCCAATCACATTTGGGGTATAAGCGAATTAAGCAGAGAGGAATATGCCCGGGCGGATGTTACAGGAACCGGATTGGTTACAGTGGAGGATAGTAATATAATAACAAACATGAATCTTGGATATGAAAGAGAAGAGGCGATAAGAAGAGTTTATACCGCTGCATACAGAGATACATTCGGGGAGGGAAAACTTGGTTTTCGGGTTCCGGAAGGTTACCTTATACTTGGCAAAACTAGCGAGCCGGAAGCTGAGCTTCATGTAAACGGTAGCGCGAGAATAAAAAGAAGGCTATCCGTTGGTTCAGAAACTGAAGCCTCAGGAAAATATTCTGTGGCAATGGGAAATAAAACGCAGGCAACGGGAGATTACTCAACAGCCATGGGTAGGTTTTCGCAAGCAACCGGAAGCTATATCTCAACAGCCATAGGTTATGAGTCATTGGCAACTGCAGATAAGTCAACTGCCATAGGAAAAGGGCCTATTGCAAGCGGAGAAAACTCATTAGCTATGGGGGTAATAACAAAGGCAACCGGATATGGTTCGACAGCCATTGGATATTTAACAGAAGCAGCAGGATCTCGGGCAACAGCAATGGGATGGGTTACTGAGGCAAGAGGTGATAATTCAACAGCCATGGGGTACAAGGCGCGGGCTGTAGGTGAAAATTCTTTTGCGGTAAACTTAAGTGTTGAAGAAGGCAAAAATGTTGGGGATAATGAGTTTTATATTGATAACGCAAGTTTTATAGGCGGCAACAGGGCATGGAATAACGATTCTGATATTCGTTTAAAGAAAGAAATCACGCCGCTTGAAAACAGTCTTGAGAAGATTACACAAATAAACGGGTTCAAATTCGAGTGGAAAGATGGACACAAAGAATATAATGACAGGAGACAGATAGGCCTTTCAGCACAGGAAGTTGAAAATACTTTTCCTGAAGTAGTTATACATGACGAAATAAACGATCGTTACTCAATGGAATACACCGGACTCATACCGGTGCTTGTAGAGTCTATAAAGGCCCAGCAGGAAATTATTGAAAGTCAGAGAAATGATATGTCAGATTTTGAGGAGAAGATTTCTATTATGATGGAAGAGATATCCCAGCTTAAATCAAAAATAAAATAAAATTTTAATTTATACTTTTTTTGTTCTGAGTGGTTGCTTAATCTATTAACGCTTAATGCTGAAAAATGAAAAATTAATCAAAACCTACATACCGGAAGCTTTATAAATTGACATGCCATATGTTTAGTGATATATAATGTAAGTATAATTTGTTTGTGCGAACGTTAAAATAATTTATTCCGCACAATGAATAAATAAAAAATATTAAGCTGAAGATAAAGCCGTAACCAAAATCCTGAATAAGAAATAAGGCTTTTTTTCTTAGATAAAGAATGCTTGCAATAAGAAGAAATAAGACACACGACAAATTTATAAATAAACGGATTGAATATCCGAACGAAACTATGAGATGAAAAAAGAAAATTCGCCGCTAAAAATTTCCAGTTTTCTAAAGGCAATTGTTACTGCCGCTCTCGTTTTCCTTCTTCTGCGACGGGTGGGCTTAAGAAACATAAAAGAGGTTTTTACTGAAACCGGTCCTTTTGCGTTTATTTCAGGGTTTCTACTTTTTATGGTTGCGCTTTTTTTTCAGGTAACTACCTACAAAAAACTTCTTCAATGGGCCGGGGAAATCAGATTGAAACCGGCTGAACTGTATCTGGACATATCCAGGATCAACGCTTTTTCCGCCTTCACCCCGGCCCGCGCAGGGCACCTGTTGATAATAAAACTGCTAAATAAACGCGGAGTTGCTATGGGTACGGCTTCCGCGGTATTTTTTGCGGGAAAAATGCTCAATTACATAACCCTTCTTTTTCTTTCTTTTGCCGGTGCATTTATAATACTGGAGAAAGGCAATTACGCATGGCTGACATTATTTTTTATTCTCTTATTAGGTGCAGCAGTTTTTCTAATCGTAAATAGAACAGCCAGGAAAAGAATTAAAAATTTACTGGGAGAAAAAATCAAGGCTAAATTCAAGGGGTTTTTGGTTTCCCTTAAAAAGATTACAGAAAACAAAAATAATATACCAAAGCTTTTTTTACTTAAACTCTCTGAGAGGTTCTTTGTTGCTGCTGTGATATTTATAATTTTCATCCAGCAGCAGGAGATTATCAGTCTGATTACAGTTTTGCTGCTGACAAGTATCGCATCGGTTATTTCTGCGCTGCCGATTACCATCGGAGGATTTGGAGTAAGGGAGGGAAGCGCCGTACTCCTTTTTTCTTTTGTCGGTGTAAGTGCCGAGACTGTGATTTCTGCGTACTTGTTTTATTTTGTCATTAAGTATGTGTCGGTATCAATTCCGTTAGTTTTTCTCACCGGGAGATATGGTGTCTAAAAAGAAAAAAACAAAAAAAAATATATCTAAACCGGTTTTCGGGGTTTCAAAAAACATACTTCTGATTATTTCTGCCGTCTGGATATATATTGTAACCTCCGCTTTTTTACGGGGCCGGCTTGTCGAATGGGACATTTTTTATCTTTTTGATTTGCAGGGCTCTTTTAACTTCCTGGAATTTTTGCGTCTTCTTCTGTCTTACCTCATTTCAGTGATTTTTTTCGCCGGTACAATTACAGGCATCCACTTTATCGGCGATTCCATTCTGTCTTTGTGTAAAATTACCTTCAAATCTCCGGAAGAACGAGCCCTGATGGCAACAGGCCTGGGCACGGGAATACTGGGGCTGATAATCTTCGCCTTTGCACTTTTAGGGTTCCTTTATCCCTTCGTTATGTACGCCTTATGGCTTGCAGGCTCAGTATTCGGATTTAAGAAAATTCGTAAAGCGATAAAGAACTTTTCGTTCAAAGAACTGAAACCATCAGCCGGAGAAAAAATCACGCTGGCCCTTATATTTCTGGTTCTTCTATTCGGATTCATAATGTCTTTTACCCCGGAAATATTTTATGACTCGCTCAATTATCATCTTGGTGTTCCAAACATTTATATGCAGTTCGGGCACTATGTGGAACTTCCCTATAAATTCCACTCAAGCTTCCCGCTTGTTTCCCAGATGGCTTTTTTATTCACTTTAATGGTTGACTCCACCGCATCGGCAAAGCTTTTAAATCTGTCTTTTGTTATATTCACTGCGCTGGCTATTTATATTTTCTCCAGGGATCGGCTCTCTTCTCCCAAGACAGGCCTTTATGCAGGAGCAATATACATACTTATTCCAAACGTAATGTTCCGCTCATGGACAGCCACAACAGATACCCTCTTAACATTTCTAACCTTTTTATCTTTATGGGCAGCCATTAACTTTATTTGTAATAGAAACTTATACTGGCTTATTTTGTCCGGGTTATTCGCCGGACTGCTGGCCGGCACCAAGCTGAACGGATTCTTTTTTTTTCCGGGAATTGCCGCTCTTATATTCACCTACTGCAGAAGTTCAATATGGAAAGCGGTAAAATATACGGCAATATGGGCAGGGGTTTCTCTGCTTCTTTTTTCGCCCTGGATGATAAGAAACACTCTTGAGACCGGAAATCCGTTTTATCCCTTTTTCAGCGAACAACTCACCAGCAAACACCCGTATGACATTCCACTCGGGCGTGATACTTATGAAGAGGCGGCAGAAAGATTCAGACGGTTTGACAGGTTTAAAAACCTGATGCATCTTGGGTGGAATATTTCAATCAAGGGAGGAAGGGAAGGCCCTTACGACTCTCATGATTACTATATGTCCGGAGCAGTCTTTTTAATTTTTATTCCGCTTTTACTATTGTTTAAAGGCGATGAAAAAGAGCGGAAGTTAATAAATATGCTCTTTCTTTTTTCATTATTTTCATTTGTATTATGGGGCATTCAGGATGACAAGGTAAAATATTTTTCCCCTGCATTCCCCGCCTTTTCTCTTTTATCCGCAGTGGCTGTAAGACGCCTGTCTTTTTCAGGCGGATTAGGAAGCATACTGTCAAAAGGCACTTTGATTTATCACCTTATAGTTAATTTACTCGTCATGTCCTTTCTGGCTCATTATGTTTATATGCCTTTTTCGGTTGTAACCGGGATGATATCAAGAGATGATTTTCTCTCAGAAAGCCGACCTATGTACCCCAATCCGTCCTATGATGTTTTTGAGTATGCGCACAGAAACCTAAAAAAAGATGACGTTAAAATAATGGTAAGCGGAGAAGCCAAAACATACCACCTTAAACTTCCCCACATCGCTTTTTCGGCTTCGCCTCTGGATCCCCTTATTCTTTATTCCAATTCTAAAAAGACAGAAACCGGAGAAGATCTTTACCGCTTATTAAAAGAGAGAGAATTCACACACATAATTTTTAACGCCCCGGAAGTTTTTCGGACAGCCGGAAGCGGTTTTTTCAAAATCATGGAAAAAAGAGATATTTTAATTATCCGTGAATTTTTCAAAAACCACTTAAATCTGCTATATACCAGCAGGGGCGTTTTTCTATATGAAATTGTTGAAACCTCTGACAGTCCGGTTGAAAACCCCGTATTAACTGTATTTGTGAAGTACTTCAGCGAAGAAGCTCAAAATGCCCTTGAACTAGCCCAATCTGAAACTGACCCTAAAAAGAAAAAAAAACATGCCGAAACCGCCATTGAAAAATCAGGGAGAATCATTGAGGCGGACATAGGGTTTGCCCGCGCCCGCTATCTAAAATCACATGCATACTATATCCTGAAAGAAGAGGAAAAAGCTTTATATTACGCAAAAAAGGCAGCGGAAAAAAGTGCTGAGTATGAGGAATTTTACATGCAGGTTAAAAATGCATTTGAGTAAATATGAAAAACAAGCTGCCGCTGTTTTTAAAGAAGTAAAAGAGGTACTTGATAGCAACGGGATTATATTCTGGCTTGATACAGGAACTTTGCTTGGAGCGGTAAGAGAGGGACGTTTTATTCCCTGGGACGACGACATAGACATAAGTACCTGGCATAACAGGAAGAATAAAAGAATTATAGGCCGGGCATACAAAGAGCTGCATAACAGAGGATTTACAATTATAGAAAGAAAAAACATCTTTAAAGGATGTGTCTTCTCGTCTTTCTTCAAAAAAGGACCTGTTACCGTTTCTTTTCGCTTTTACAGACAACATAAAAAACTTGCAAAAAGTAAACTTTTTATTCCAAGATCACTTTTAATTAAAAGACTTATAATGTCTTTAAACACATGCACTATATCAGATAAAAACCCATCTGCAAGAATCTCAAAAACAAACGGTGATTTTTCCAGAAAAATAAAAAGAATCCCGTTTTCTTTCTATAGAATTATCAATTCAACCTTATTTAATATATACGATATTCTAAATAGCCGTTCTGTTGACATATTAATCCCGGCGCACTTTTTTCATAACTTAAAAACGATACTTTTTTATAGCGTTCAAGTTAATATTCCTGCCCAAACGGAAAATTTTCTTCTTTACAGATACGGGCCTAACTGGAAAATCCCTAGGAATGAATATTGTTGCTACAAAGATGATGGTGCAGTTCGCAGAATCAATTAAGATGGCATAATGTTATTAAATGTCCTGCTATCAATAATAAAAAACAGGCTACATATTAAACATTTTCCTTCTTTTGTTACATTTTTCCCTACCTGGAGATGCAATTCGCGCTGTATTATGTGCGACATATGGAAAAAGAATGCAGGATATGAACTTTCACTAAATGAAATAAAACAGGTTTTCGGTCAATTTAAAAGGCTGGATGCTGTGAGAATTTCTGGCGGCGAACCGTTTATGAGGAATGATATTCATAATGTAATAAACATTATAGACAAAACTGTATTCCCAAAGATATTTCACCTGACCACAAACGGACTCACACCGGACAGAATTGTTAAGGGTGGGAAAAAAATCAGACCCCTTAAAAAATTGCATATTAAAATATCAATAGACAGTGAAGGCATATCCAATGATCGAATAAGAGGAGTTACAAACGCCTATAAAAAGTCTTATGAAACTGTAAAAAAACTCTCTGAAATCAGAAGCGAAAGGAATTTTTATCTGGGAGTAAATCAGACAATAGTAAATAAAGAAAGCATGGATTCATATTTTAAACTAAGCAAGGTTTTTTCCGAATATGACGTAGCCATTCATCCTGTTTTTGCCTATACAAAAGAGACTGCTCTTTACTCGTCCGGCAGCAAAATCACCAATGCCGGTTTCAAAACGTTCGGAGATTTTTCAAAAGAGGAACTGGAAATTTTCATTAAAAAGCTTTTGAATTCAACATCCGGTTTTACGAGCTTCAAAGAAAAAATAATTAAAAGATACTACCTGAAGGGGGTTTACAACCGACTGGTGAAAAATATAAGTAAGCCCGCCCCTGCCTGCCTTGCTCTAAAAAGCCATTTAAGAATACTTCCAAACGGGGATGTCCCCGTCTGTCTCTACAACGATTCCGTAGCAGGAAATTTAAGAAAACAGAAATTAGAAGATTTCTGGAAAGACCCCGAAACTGAAAACTTAAGAAAATGGATACGCAACTGCCCCGGATGCTGGGCCGGATGTGAGACCGTTGTAAGCGCAATATATTCAGGAGATATTCTTAAAGGTGTCTATTAAAAACTTGTTAAAATTTTATTATCTTTTATAATTTAACTGATGAATAAAAACTTATCAGTAGTAATACCCGCTTATAATGAGGAAAAAACCATATCAAAGGTCATCACAGACATAAAATCCCTGCTTGAAGAGTATGGATTTAAATCCGAGATAATAGTTGTAGATGACGGCAGTACGGATAATACCTCCCGGATACTTAAAGACCTGGATGTTGAAACAGTTACAATGAAACCAAACCGGGGTTATGGAAAAGCGGTAAAAACGGGAATAAAAAAATCCAGATATGAACTGATTATGCTTACCGACGGCGACGGCACCTATACACCTGAAAGCATGAAAAAACTTATAGAAAACAGCAGGGAATACGATATGCTTGTAGGAGCCCGGCGTAATATAGACCCTTCTCCGATTAAAAAACCCGCAAAATGGATTATAAACAAACTGGCAGGTTATATCACCGGAGTTAAAATACCCGACCTTAATTCAGGTTTGAGGGTTTTCAGGAAAAGTAAAGCGTTAAAACATTTTAGGCTTCTGCCCGATGGCTTTTCGCTTACCTCCACTATCACAATCGCAATGCTTAATCACGGCGACAGAGTTGAATACACTGAAATTGAATATATAAAAAGAAAGACAAAATCCAAGTTCCACCCCATATCAGACACCACTAACCTTATCTCTTTCATTTTTCAGACAACAATCTATTTCAATCCTCTTAGAATATTTATTCCCGTAAGTTTATTCATGTTTATTTGCGGAACCGCCGCGCTGATATATAGAATTTTAAGGGGAGGGCTTATAGCGGTAAGCATAATTTTCTTCCTTGCGTCCCTGCAAATTCTGTCCATGGGACTCATTGCCGATTTAATTGGTAAAAAAACAGATTAAATTATTATATTTAAGTTTACCAAAATAAACTCTTTAAAGCCCCTGTATTCATGCATGGGATATATGGCGTTAGTTTTAATAATTCGATTAGATAACCCTGGAGCAGTTATATTATTTATTTTGGAGTAGTACAATAATAAATAGTTTAACTACCTAAACGAAATATAGGCCACTCAGTCTTGACTTTTCCTAAATTTTATATTTAACTTGAGTATAATAAAAATACAGGAAAACTGTTTGAAAAAAAAGTTACTATTACTATTTATTCTTTATCCTGTTTTAAGCAGCTATGCTTACTCACAGGACAGGGGAGAAGACGGTCCGGACTTCATGATAGGAGCCCTTGGCCGTTTAGTTGTAAGAAGAGATGTTTCCACCCACTACCGCCAGGAACTTGACGGACCCCGTGCTGCATCCTGGTCCCCCGATGGTAAGAAAATAATTTTCTGGGAAGAGGATGCATTTCCTTTGCCTGAGAACGCCCCCCCGGTACCTTCGCAGCTTTACAAATATAACCTTGAAAGCGGTGAAAAAGAAAGCCTTCTTGAAAAAACGGTTTATCAGGAGAGTTTCATTGATATCCCCTATTTTTCTCCCGACGGAAGTAAAATAGTTTTCACTTATTGGGCAGACGATACTGACACGGGAGATTATGGCGCCGATCCGGGCAACCTTTCGGCAATTGCCTACATTGACCTTGAAAAAGGGTCTTCACCTTATGAAGTCGTGATAATAACAGGGGTATACACCGGTCAGGGAGGATGGGTGGAGGGGGCCACCTGGGTTTCAGACAGCACTATTGCTTATGTAAAGGTATATCACCCGTTGGGAGGGGAGATTACTTCCGAAGTATGGATATCAGACATTGACGGAAGCAATGCGAAAAAATTATATCAGTGCATAGCTGATGGGACGGGCGGTTACGAGGATTTTATACAGTCCCTTCATCCGGTATCAATCGAGGGTTACCTTTATTTCACTGTCAGCGCCCCTTCTGATGAAGAAAATGAAACTGAAGAAATACAGTACCAGAAAATAGGTAGGATAAAGTATAGCGATCAGGATCCTGAGGTCGAGTGGGTTACGGCTGAAGGAATATGGTCCGGAGGAGATTTTTTCTGCGAAGCTTATAATTTGAAATATGACTCTGGGGAAAATACATACAGGATGGCATTTCAGTCCGGGGATTCTTACAGCGATGAACATTACATATACATAATGGAACACAACAGTGATCTTGCCCAGATGCAGGAGTCTATAGAAAAAATAAGTGAAAGCCCAGCTGCTTTTCCTGCCTGGACCTATGACGGAACAGGTGTTATAGCTGTTTCCCTTAGGGAAATAGGAGAAATAGAATTCATTCTTATAAACGCCGACGGCTCCCTTAATTCGGACGGTTCGGTTGAAAAGCTCGTTAATACTGCCGGCGTAGCTCTTCCTATACTGTGGTCTCCGGATGGCCTTTTCGGATATGTCACACACGGAATGAACCTTTTTCAGTCGGATGACACCGAAGATTTTAATTATTCCGATGACCCGGATGCGGGAGAAATGGACATATTTGTCGCAAGGATTGTAAGTTTCGTCAGCGGAACCCTGCTGGGAGTTGAAGGAGGGGTGGCCAAAGACACCGCGTTCAACAGGGCCGATGTGGATGAAGGTTCATTAGAGGAAGAGTCCCTGGTATCTGTAGGAGCGGGGCCCGCGGAAGAGTTGCCGGATATGAACCGGGCCGCAGAAGACGGTGCGGTATACTGGGACAGAATATCTGCTCAAGACAGGGTTTATACACAGATGTCGGGTAATAAGTTCATACCCGGGTCTGTCCGGCAGTTTAACGTAAATAAACCCCTCAGGAAAATGGTAAGGTACAACATATACTATTCCACCGAAAACTTTGCCGACCTGGGGTCAATAGACGAGACAAAGCTGCGCGCCTACTACTGGACAGGGAGCGTGTGGGAGAGGGTCGGCGGTACTGTGGATACGGAAAGTAAGACAGTATCCTTTTACAGCAACCATTCCGGAGTCTACGGCGTTTTTTACGAACCGCAAGAGCCTGAGGAAGATAAGGTCTTTAAAGAAGTAAAGATTCAGCCTAATCCTTTTTACCCGGGAAGCTCCTCTGATGATATTGCCAGAATAAAAGTAAATACCGAGGATGGGGTACCTCTCAGCATTGAAATTTACAATATAGCCGGGGAGAGGGTAATAACCCTGCTCGATAAGGAAACTAAGCCTCCCGGCCAATGGTGGGACATAGCTTGGGACGGAAGAAATTACAGGGGCAACTATGTTGCATCCGGAGTTTATTTGTGTTTTTTAAAGGCAGGCAGCGATAATAAGGTTGTAAAAATTGCGGTTATAAGATAATGAAACATATATTATTGCTTGCACTTTTAAATGTTTTTGTTTACTCATATTCCCGCTCAGATTACGGCACAGGCGATACCGGAACAACGGGAGCGGTTTTTCTTAAGCTTGCTCCCGGGGCCCGCCCGGCAGCTATGGGAGAAGCCTATACTCCGCTGGCGGATGACATTTACTCTATTTACTTTAATCCCGCCGGATTGAATTATATAGCGGAGAATGAAATTTCTTTTATGCATTCTTTCTGGTTTCAGAAAATAAACTACAGTTATCTTGCATACGCCCGTCCGCTTCCTTTTTTAAAAGGAAAGGGGGGAGCCTCCATTACATATGTTAACGCCGGAAGCATTGAAAGAATTACCAGCGCCGGAGAGAGCGAAGGATATTTTAGCCCCTATGACCTTGCCCTGTCGTTTTCTTACGCGCGCCGGATATGGGGAATCGATTCAGGTTTAAGTTTTAAATATATTTATCAGAATATATATGACGATTCGGCTTCGGCTTTTGCCTGCGACCTTGGCCTGAGAAGAAGAATTCCTGAAAAAAACCTTGAGTTTGGAGCTTCTATTTCAAATCTGGGTTCCTCGATTAAAATAAATGAACATTCCCATTCCCTTCCGATACTATTCCGTTTTGGATGCGGATATAATGTTTCAGATAATTTAACTGCAGTTGTTCAGGCAACTATTCCCGCAGATAATAAGGCGATTATACATGCGGGGGCCGAATACATTTGGAAAAAAGGCTCCCATTTTCCGGTTTCCTTAAGATGCGGATATAAAACAAACAGCGCCCTTGATTCTTTGTCCGCGTTTTCTTTTGGTTTCGGCCTTAAGAGAGACAATTTGAGTTTTGACTATGCTACAAATCCTTATGGCAAGCTCGGCCTTTCCCACAGAATATCTCTTTCTTTTAAAGGTTTTTAGGTTTAAAAAATATTTATCGGGGGAGTGTTTAATTATTCAGCTTAAGTAAATATTAACTTTAGTTATGGGTGAGCGGCCAATGAAATATTAGCCGGATTATATACCCATACCGGAGAGCTGGTTTACCGCCCGTTCCAGAAGTTCCCCTATGACAGGGTGTCTTGTTTCGAAATGATATATATTTTCCCTGAGATGCTCTATTATAGAATCCCTGTGTTCTTCGGATTCTCCGGAAGTCTTACTCTTAAGCTTTCCGGCCACCTCTTTTATTCTTCCCGCAGAATCCGGATCGTCTCCTTTTATCTCCTCAGACTTCTTCTCCAGCTCTTTAATAATCTCATTGAGTTTTTTCATTCCTGTCTCTCCTGTCTCGGTCCGAAGATTGAAGTCCCTATTCTAACCAGGTTCGCCCCTTCCTCTATTGCCGTTTTATATGAAGCGGACATGCCCATCGAAAGAACCTTCATCTCCACGCCTTCAATACTCATTTCCCTTAGCTTATAAAAAAGATTTTTAACAGTTCGAAAATACGGGCGGAATTCTTCGGGCGTTCCGCTGAGAGCCCCCATCGTCATAAGACCCTTAATTTTTATATTTTCAAACCGCGCAGCCTCTTTTACAAACTCCACTGTGTTTTCCGGTAATATACCGTACTTGTTTTCTTCCTTCGCGCTGTTTATCTCCACCAGGCAATTAATAGTCCGCTCTTCTTTTGCGCATCTTTTATTCAATTCACGAGCAAGACGAATGGAATCAAGTGATTCTATCATATCAAATATTTTAACAGCATATTTGACCTTGTTCCGCTGAAGATGCCCTATAAAATGCCAGGAAATATCACCTCTAACATTATCATAGGTATCCCGGGCTTGTTGTATATAGTTCTGCCCCAGGATTTTAACTCCCGCGTCAACAGCCTCTTGAATCTCTTCTGCCTTTCGGTTTTTGCAGGCTGCTTCCAGGCTGACCCCACGGGGAAGCTGCTCTATGATTTTTGCCGCTTTTTCACTAATATTTTCTTTCATCTTTCTGCTTTTTTGTTTTCTTCTTCCGGTGCTCTGTAAAACAACCCTCTCTCCCCCTTATAACTCTGTATTCTACCAGAGTTTTTCAGTTCCTTCAAATATTTTTCAAGGTCATTTTTTTGGGGTGAAAATACTTCAGATAGATCTTCCAGCGTACAGGGACGCCGTGAAAGAAGAAGAAGCATCTTCTCTTTCATGTCACTGGAAGCAAAATCTCTCTTTTTACTTCCTCCATATCTCCCTATTATTTCTGTTTTCAGAGGCGAAAAATATTCACATATATTAAGCAGTTTTTCCCTGCCTGCGCTCTTTAAATCTTTTACGGTACCGGGTCTGTCCAGGGTGTTGAGCTGAACCTTTTCCGGTCCTATTCTGATAAGCGCCTCTTTTATTTTCCTAAGCTCACCTTCATTGTCATTTATTCCGGGTATTACAAAAACCTCAACCCATAATTTCCCGCTGACTTCACGGTTGAGCAACTCAATTCCTTTAATAACGCTACTTGCTGATATCCCGGGAGCAGGTCTGTTTATTTTTTTAAATGCCTTTTCGCTGGCGGCGTCTACAGAAGGTATTATAAGGTCACACATGCTTACATCCTCCCGCGCCTTTTTATCGCCAAAAAGGGTTCCGTTAGTGAGAAGAGCCACTTTATAAGCGTCATAACTGGTTTTTATAAACTCTATGATTTTCCCTATTTCGGTATTTAATACCGGTTCACCCCCTCCCGAAAAAGTAATGTAATCCAGTTTGGGTTCTTTGGAAAGATAATCGCTAAGCTCCCTGATTACGTCCGAAGCTGAAACATAGCTGCTTCTTCGGTTTCTGAGTTTTGTGGTCTTTCCGCATTCACAATAAACACAATCAAGCGTGCATGTTTTGTAGGGAACAATATCAACCCCCAGGGAATACCCAAGTCTTCTTGAGGGGACAGGTCCGAAAAGATACTTTCTTTTCAAAAGCCCTCCTTTTTCAGTATCCTGCTGTGGCTTTTAAATGGTATCGGCGGAAGATTTCCCCGGTTCACAAACCGGGTCTCGGATACATCCCCCGCTGCCTTGAGCCTTCCGGATACAGCCCTCACCCTGTATCCCAGAATAAGCACCGCCCGGTATATGCTGCTTTCCTGGCGGTATGCCCCTATCAATCTCTCCACCCTTCCCGTCAGCCCTGTTTCTTCTTTAAGCTCTCTTAAAGCAGCAGCCTCCGGGGTCTCTTCTATCTCAATAAAACCCCCGGGAAGAGACCATCTGCCGGATTCCGGCTCCACAGCTCTTTTAACCAGTAGTATTTCATTTTTCTCATTTACAACCAGCGCTGCGGTAGCGGGAACCGGGTTAAGATAATTAATCCACCCGCATTGCCCGCAGGCCATACGGTCTCTTCCCTCGTCTCTTTTAGAATGAAGAAGAGAGGAACAATACGGACAGTATTTAAACTCTCTCACCTAAAAACCGTTCTCTCTATAAGACTTTATGAAATTTTCCACTGACCTGTCATAGGAGCGTTCCGCTTCATCTGAAAAAAAGCACGCCGGGACCCCGCCTGATCTCTTATGGTACATTATGCATTCGCAGCATACCCCCTTTCTTGGACAGGGTTCATAAGTACAGTTGCACATGGATTTGTTTTTTTCAATATTGCATTCTCTCATTTTTAGCCTCCCTTTAGACTTTAATTATTCCGCCAACCTTAGTAATATACAGTCAATTAGACTATTCTGTCAATTCATTCTCCTCGGGAACTCCGATAACCCTTGAATTTGCCGGAGATAGTTCAACAGCCGGAACCGCCCAGTTTCCTTTCAGGTAATAAATAATACATATCATAACTTCTATAATACCGCTTACTATAAAAGCATTCCATATGCCATTTGGATTATTATTCTGCACCCCGGCGAACCAGGCATAAAGAACCCTAACCCCCAGCAGTCCGGAAATACCGATAAACATGGACTGAAGGGTTCTCCCGGCGCCCTTGAAAGCCCCCCTCATCGTTATCACAACACCTATAAAAGGCGCCGCAAAGGCAAGTCTTTTTAAAAAAGCCCCGGCAGTTTCAATCACCTCTTTGTCTCCCGCCCTCATAAAGAGAGAAGCTATAGATGAATTGCCATAATATATGGCTACTCCGAAAAAAATAAGAACAACCCCTACCGTAATGGAAGAGACCCTTGTCAAATCCCTGGCTCTCCGGGGCAGGCCCGCTCCCAGGTTCTGCCCTACCGCAGAAGCCACCGCCATAGAAACCGCAAGCGCAAGCATAATGACCACTGAAAAAACCCTGGTCCCTATGCCGAAAGCGGCAACATACACCGTGCCGAAAACAGCCACGATACCCGTAAGAATCATTATACCTACGGCTTTCAGGGCATGTTCCACTATTGCCGGCCAGCCCAAAAGAAAAAGTTTTTTAATAACCTTAAGTTGGGGCATAAAATCAGGAAGTTGAAGCTTAAGGGCATGTTTTCCCCGGAAAAGAATATAGAGACCGGCAGCAGCTGCAATTATCCCGGAAAAAACAGTTGCATAAGCGGCCCCTGCTATTCCCAGTCTTGGAAAAATCCAGATGCCGAATATCAGCAGCGGGTCAAGAATAATGTTTAATATATTTGTAACCACCATTATTTTCATCGGTGTTAGGGTATTACCCCAGCCTCTCATAAGCGAATTGAAAATAAAAAAAACGAAAAGAAAAATTAACCCCGAAAAAATTACTTTCAGGTAAGCCTCAGCCAGCGGCACCACCGATTCAGTTGCCCCAAGGAGTATTACAAGATCAGCGCTGCGAAAATAGCCGATAACAGAGATTATTATCGTAATAAAAAAAGTAAAGCTGAAGGTCTGGGCTGCAGCGAAATTAACATTTTGCTCTTCCCCCGCACCCTCATACTGCGCAACCAGAACCGACCCTGCAATTCCTATACCTATTCCGATCGATATAACAAAAAAAATGACCGGAAAAACAAACGCCATAGCCGCCACCTCTTCTTTGCCCAGCATGCCCAGCCAGGCAGTATCCACGATATTGTAGAGAACATGCATAAGTTTGCTTATAATAAGTGGAATTGAAAGAACAAAGACCTTCTTTAACGGATTGCCGGTGGTTAAGTTTACCTTTCCGCTTCCGGCCATTATTCTATACCGAAAAATACTGACGCGTTATTATAGGTCATAACCGACATCTCCGGAAGAGAAATGCCCTTTATTTCCGCAAGACGCCCTGCCACATATCTCACCCACAGGGGCCTGTTAACCTTTCCCCGCTTAGGCACAGGCGCAAGGTACGGAGAATCCGTCTCTATGAGTACTCTTTCATTAACGGCAACTTTAAAGGCCTCTCTGACGCTCTCCGCTGAAGGAAAAGTTATTATGCCTCCTGTGGAAACGTAATATCCTCTTTCCATAACCTCTTCCATTTCGCGGGGCCCCTCGGAAAAACAGTGAAAAAGAACATCTCCATTGAAACCCTCCAGTATCCGCATAGTCTCCCTGAAGGCTTTCCTTGAATGTACTATAACCGGGAGAGAAAGAGAATCGGCAAGCTTAAGCTGACTGGCAAATGCTTCTTTTTGAATCTCGCGGGGAGAATTTTCATAATGAAAATCAAGCCCCGTCTCCCCAAGGGCAACTGTTTTATCAAAGCCAAGCCCTTCTACAAGCTCATTTTCCTTCTCACTATACCCGTCGGCATAATGAGGATGCACGCCGCATGCCCCATAAAGCCTGGGATTAGCCAGCAGTTTCTCATATTCCCTGATGCCCTCTCCGGGCTCAAAGACAGTCACTGCTCTATCAACCTCATCCATAATTTGCTCATCTCCCTTTAGCCTGCCGTCTAGCAAATGAGCATGAGAATCGAAAAGCTTTATTTTCTTACTGGAATAATTTTTTTTGTTCATAATTTTTCTTTTAACACTTTATATTTCATTCTAAACAAAATGAAGGGCTCTTTCCATATATCAAATCAACTTACACTATAAAGACCTGCCTGTCAAATAATGAAAATAATTGTAGCTGACCGGTAAAAAAAGCTGTAATTATGCATACCTAAAACTCAAAAAACCGGCAGTGCTTCCCAATTATCACTTAAGAGGCGGTTGCCATGGATATGTCTTTTTTTCGCAGGCGCAGAGAATTTAAAACTACGCATATAGAGCTGACCGTCATTGCCCCGGCCGCAATAATCGGGTTTAAATACCCGAGTGCCGCAACGGGGATAGCCACCGTATTGTAAATAAAGGCCCAGAACAGGTTCTGCCTGATAGTGGCAAAAGTATACCTGCTCAGCTTAACGCCTGAAACTATTGCGCTCAACTCGCCTTGGATGAGGGTTAAATCCGAAGATTCTATCGCTATATCGGTGCCGGTTCCGATGGCTATTCCCACGTTGGCCTGTTTTAAGGCCGGCGCATCATTTATTCCATCTCCGGCCATTGCCACTATTTCCCCTTCTGCCTGCAGAGATTTAATCTCTGAAACTTTCTCATCAGGAAGAACTTCCGCCAGGACTTTTTCTATTCCCACCTTTGAAGCTATTGCCTTTGCCGTTCGTTTATTGTCCCCCGTAATCATAACAGGAGAAATATTCATCTTTTTCAGCTCTTCAATGGCTCCTGCTGAATCCTCTTTTAACGTGTCGGCTACCGCAATAACTCCTTCAGGTTTTCCGTCATATGCAAGGAGCATTACAGTTTTTGCCTCCTCTTCCAGGCGGATAAGGGTATCCTTGAGATCTGAAAATTCTATTCCCTCTTTCTTCATTAATTTCTGGCTTCCCACCAGTACTTTTTTACCTTTAACTTTGCATTCAACCCCGTGGCCTACAACGGCATTAAACCCATCAACATCTTCAATACCAACCCCTTCGCTGCGGGCTTTACTAACTATCGCCTCACCCAGCGGGTGCTCTGAAGGGTTTTCAGCGGAGGCGGCAATTCGTAGAATCTCTTTTTCGGAAAACTCCCCGACGGGTATAATATCCGTCACCTCGGGCTCACCCTTCGTAATAGTACCGGTTTTATCCAGAACAATAACCGTCACTTCTTTCATAGTCTGTATTGCAGCGCCGTCTCGAATCAGTACGCCGCTTTGCGCTCCTTTACCTGTACCGACCATAAGAGCAGTCGGGGTAGCCAGCCCAAGCGCGCAGGGGCAGGCAATCACTAAAACAGCTATACCTGCAAAAAGCGCCGATGACAATGCCGGAGCGGGCCCGAAAAGCATCCATAAAATAAAGGTAACTAGAGCTATAGAGACAACCACCGGAACAAAATAACCGGTAACCTTATCCGCAAAATCCTGAATGGGGACCTTAGTTCCCTGCGCTTCTTCGACCATCTTAATCACCTGTGAAAGGAAAGTGTCTTTTCCTATGCGGGTCGCCTTAACCTTCAAAGAACCCTGCTTGTTGATTGTGGCTCCTATCACCCCGTCGCCTTTTTTCTTTTCTACGGGCATTGACTCCCCTGTGGCCATTGACTCGTCAATTGCGCTTGAGCCCTCGGTAACTTCGCCGTCTGTAGGTATCTTCTCTCCCGGCCTTACCATCATGATATCCCCGATAAGAACCTCTTCTATGGGAACCTCCTTTTCCTCACCGCCGGATATAATACGTGCACTTTTGGCCTCCATCTGAAGAAGCTTCTTTATAGCCCGGGAGGCTTTTCCCCTGGCCCTGGTTTCAAGGAAACGCCCAAGAAGATGAAAAGCCATAATACCGGCTGAAAGGCCGAAAAAGGGATGAACATCAACAAATAAGGCAGCTAAACCGTATCCGTATGCGGCGAAGGTTCCAAGCGTTATCAGAACATTCATATTTGCAGCGCCCCGGCGGAGAGCCTTTAAAGAGCCCCGGTGGGTCTCAAAGCCGGCTATGAAGACAACCGGAAGTGCAAGAAAACCCTGTATTAAAACCCATAGCCGGGCGGAACCGGGAAAGCGGGCAGAGATGCCGCCTTCAAGAAGATTTATAAACATAAGAATAAAGACAGGTATTGTAAATATAAAGGAAAATATTACTTTATCCGACGCCTTTTTCAGCATTTTTTCCTCTTTATCGTAATCCTCTCCTGCAGACTTCTTTTTTTCCTCTCTGAGAAAATATCCAATATTCCTGACTTCTTTTTTCATTTCCGCCGCCGAAACCCTGCCCCTGTCATAAGTTACAGTCAGATTCCCGGCCGCAAAATTAACAGTTGCCTGTAAAACCCCGTCCATCTTCTTTAAAACCCCTTCTATCGTGCGTGCGCAGCTTGCGCAACTCATACCCTCGATTTTAAATATCTCTTTACTTTCTTCAGAAACAGTATCGTATCCCGCATCGGAAACAGCTTTTTTTAGTTTTTCAGGTCCCGTTATTTTTTCATCGTATTCAACGCTACCTTTACCGGTAGCAAAGTTTACATTTGCCCGCTGAACCCCTTTTAAAGACCCAAGGGCCTTTTCTATTGTCCGGGCGCAGCTTGCGCAGGACATGCCAATTATTTTCAGTGTTTTCTTTTTCAATCTATTTTCCCTCCTGTTTCATAATGCAAAGGTGTTCCCCATAACTTCAGTTCTCTTTATATTTATAGTACTACAGCATAACCGCAGGGGATATGTCAAGCTTTAAGTTCAATACCTTTTACACATCAGGGGCGGTAAGGCAAAAGAGGAATAAAATTTCCCGTAATTTTTTTTGTAAAAATGTGCAAATTGACAACGCGCGTGCGGATATGATAAATTTTATCTGATGATATTTAACAGAAAAAAAGAAAAAAAGGTTATTGAAGAAATAAAAAACCATATGAAGAAGGTTTATTCTTCAGTAGAAAACATGATAATCACCATTGAAGATTATCTTGATGGAAATATAAAAGAGGCAGAAAAAAAAGCATATCAGACTCACCTCCTTGAAAGCGAGGCAGACAGGCTCAGGAGGGAAATAATATCACACCTTTATGAGGGGGCTTTTTTTCCGGCTATAAGAGAAGATATTATCAACTACGTTGCAAAACAGGATAAGATAGCTGACAGCGCAGAATCATGCTGCGATTTTATAATAACGCAAAAGCCTAAGGTCCCGGAGAAATTTAAAAATGATTTAATAAATATAGCCCGGCTGACAAAAGAAACCACACTGCCCCTGGTTAAATCAACCGAAGAACCCTACGGAAAAAACAGTGATAAAACAAGAGAGATAATACACATGGTAAACACAAAAGAGGAGGAAACCGATACCCTCGAGTGGCACCTTACCGAGAAAATATTTCAGTCAAAAGATATCTCTCTTGCTGAAAAAATGCACCTGAGAGAATTTGTTTTTCATATTGTGCATATCTCCGATTTAGCCGAAGATACCGCCGATATGCTTGATACGGTTATAATAAAAGAAAGTATCTGACTTTCTCAATACTCCATCTGGAATCTCAAGCCAAAAGAAAACCCTGCATAATTATACGGAGCATACCTTTCAAACTCCATATTTGACGTCTGATGCTGATATGTAAAAAACAGCGTTGTGGATGAACTCTCACCGGTCTGTTTTCTGAATCCGGTTGAGTGAACCCCGAGAAGGCGGTACTGCTTCTTTCCATCCAGAAACTCTCCTGAGCTGTCCCTGGGCACCCTGTTTAGGTACTGGCGGAAGCTTAAAGAAGGATTAAAAAAGTAAGTCCAGCCATCGCCAAGCCTCACCGAAAGAGGAGAAGAGAGAGAAGGCTCTATGTAATTAAAAAAACCGTCAAAATATTCCACAGCGGTGGTTGAAGTGGCGTGTTCAAAGTGCTGGTAGTTCTGATTTGATGTTTTGTACCTGAGCTCAATTTCAGGAGAAACAATAGCTGAATCAGAAAGAAAAAACACCCGGGACCCGGAAGCATCTACAATCAGGTCTCTCTGCTTCGTGGATGAATAAAAAGTCCCGTCATCCTGCACATCGTCAACAGCAACCCTCTGTCTGGTGTAAAAGAGAGGATTGAAGGCTAATCCGAAGCTGTATAAGTCCAGCGCCCCCGAATAAGCCATCCTTATGCTGTGGTGATTTTGAGTTCCCGCCGTATCTTCCGCATCCGCTCCCTGGCGTATTTCGGCAAGCAGATCCGTGTAGTTTGGAAACTGCACAAAATGATACCCCAGAGAAAAAACGGAGTCTACTCCGTAAAGCTCTCTTTCAAGAGACGTTGTTCCCCCGTAACGGTTGAAATTGTATAAGCCGCCCTGCCATGTTTCGTTTGTGCCGCTCCTTCTTCTCTCCAGGAGAACGCTCAGCTGGGACTTAAGAGTCATATCTCCTATATTCCAGTGATGTCTTCCCGCAAAAATGTGATTCATGTACCTTTCCCTAAACCGCCTTCCTTCCTGTTTTTTTAGGCCCGGGCCCTGGTACCTTACCGAGTAGAATCCAATAAAACTGTGATCATCCATGGGTCTCACTATGGTTCCTATATCGTTGGAGAGGTTAAGCAGAAACCCCATGTTCCCTTCAGGAGAAACAGAAGCCCCCTGGGTTAAGTTATAACTGTAATACGGAGCAATCTCCACCGCCGACACCGCTGATACCGATAATACAAGTGTTATTATTAATGTTGCTGTTTTTTTCATTTTTAGAATCTCCACTGCCATCCCAGAAACGGATGAACCACAAGCAGACCCTCAGGGTATATGTTGAAACCCATCTCAAGCCGGCGCCTCTGCCACACTATCCTGGAAAAAACCTTATTATAGTTAAAGCCGTATCCCATGTAAGCGCTTATTCTCCTGTCCTCTCCCGTTTTGTTTGATATGCCGGTCACCAGGACATTATCCCTGCGCGATACAACTATCTCATCAAGAGAAACATCATCCGATATATCAACTTCATCATCACCGGGCAGCTGAACATTCAAAGTCACTACCGAATGATGAAACCCGGCGAAAAGCGAGGTTTCAGGCGAAACCGGCTTTTTCAGGGTTAACCCGATACTGTAGTTGTTCATAGACGGTTCCGGAGCATCATCATCGTCATCATCCATCAGCGCAGGCATGATATCAAGCATTATTATCCTTCCGTATGCGGCGCTTATGTCCACCTGGGGCGACCAGTCTGTCAGGCTCCTGTCGTTTAGAACCTTCACCTTGGCATTCAGGTTCATCCAGGTAAGGGGCACTGTTGTGCCCAGAAAATTTGTCCTAACTGAAACCGTATCATCCATCCGGGAAGGGGTGTAGTCAACATTATCCAGGTGAAGGTTATAGAAAAAATCATCCGGATTGCTTGCAAACCTGAGAGCTGCCGGAACCAGCCATGACGGAACATCAGCCGCCGCTGAAGCTGCGCCGAAAAACATCGCTCCCGTAAAAATGAGCAAAACTGCTTTAATTTTCATATTCATAAGAATCTTCCTTTTTTATATCCCAAAACTATTTGCCTTTCTATTCTTTATCATCCTCAAGCGAGTCGAAATCGATATCACTTGCCAGCTCTTCCAGAACGTTGTAGACAATATCCGGTGTAAGTATATTGTCAAAATTTTTCTCGAAGAAATTCCGCGCGTCATTAAACCCTTCAAGGGCTATCTGGCGGTTACTATCATTTTCTTCAACATCTGTGCCATCCAGAATATAATCAGGTTCAAAAGCGTGACGGAACGTCAGCGATGACTGCAGGGCTATCCTGTTCATCAGGTCAAAGGGGTTCCCGTCTTCAAGGGTCCTTTTTCCCACAACCCTACCGTCGTTATCAATGAGCCAGCCCTCCATTCCGATACGCATATCTTCTATCGGGCCTTCGTCTCCATCATGCTCAAGCCTTATTTTGGGCGAAATCCCCCATATCTGAATGCTGTCTTCATGAGGCTCCTGGCCTATAGGCGAGCCCTCGCAGAACTCATCCGGAGGATCGGTATCTACTGTCCAAAGCCCGTCATACAGTCCGCTCTCAAAGGTAACAGTGGGCTCCTCGAGACCCTCATCCTCACCCAGCCATTTGTCGCTGAAAACCCTTATTTCATCGGAATTATTTGAGAGTCTCAGATCCAGAAACTCCGGGTGGAAATCCTTATCACTGTCTTCCAGGTCGCTTATGAAGTTTATCCAGCCTGATATTTTTTCCGGGATATCCATATTGAAGCCTATTTTTGTCTGAAATGTGTCCATCCTGGATCCTGTATCATCCCCCCCCATCCTGCCCCTGTACTTATAGTTGTCGCGTTTAGTTATATTTACAAACTGGAAGGTTTTACTGTCCGGCCTCATTAGGTGCTGCTCCACCCTGACCAGGTTTCCCCACCTGTCTTTCATAGACCTTCCGGTGGAAACATCGGTCTCTCTTTTTTCATCTATTGTATCCTGGGCATCTCCGACCTCCACATTTATCTCATCTATGGCGCTCCTTATCTCATCGCGGAGTTCTCGGGATATTTCTGTAACAACGTCCTCGAGATCCGCATCTTCGGTGACCTCTTCTTCAAAAACTTCAGCTATATCTTCATCATCCGGAATATCAGCTTCAGAAACCTCATCTGTTTCTTCTTCATCAGTTTTATCAGCATCATCATCCTTTTTGGCCATGTCATCGGTGTCGTCAACATCTTCCCTTCTTCCAAGCTCTGAAAGCTCTCTGGGCGCAGAAGGAGCGGCCCCCTCTTTAATAGTTGAAAAATATCCGGCGGGTACAACCACTTTCTCTCCGTTTTTAATCTCTTCCACCTCGACCTCCCCCTCATCTACCTTGACAATTGTTTCATCAGGGTCTTCGGTCACTATAACAGTAAATTCGGTTCCTCTCACAGAAACAATCGAGTGAGGCGTTTTTACCTGGTACTTTCCGTCCGCCTCAAGCTTTTCCACTGAAGAAAAAAGTTCTCCGATAAAAAGTTCCATCCCGGTACTCTTGCCCAGGCCGGTTATTTCCATGAGACTTTCGGCCTCAAGGCGGATTTCATGTCCGATGCTAAAACTGAGTTCAACCCGGGAGTCCTCCCCGGTTTGGATTTTATCTCCTTCAGACAATTCGAGCCCTGATTCAATTGCCGACCATTCTTCCGCATCCTCCGGAAGCAATGATACCTCTCCCTCATAATCTCCGGCCTCCGCATAGGCGTAGGCGGAGGCCTGAGAATACCCTAAAAAGAAAAACAGCAGTAATACTGCTGCGTGTTTTAATAGTGAATATGTCTTTTTCATATTTATCTCCTCCCCCCCCACAATTAATATTAACACAGTTTGAATCTATATTCCACTAATCATTTAGTTGAATTTTACAATATCCCCGCCCCTGTTTGCAAGTTCTTTTCCTAATTTCCGGCTTTTTCCGGGGAACTTCCAGCGCCTCAGTAATTGAAGCCGCTTTCCCCGATAAACTCCCTTATTATTGAAGTATGGGGAACCTGCTGAGGGCCTACAGGAAGGAAAAAATCAAGGTAGTTCAGGAGTCTTCGGGCTTCGTAATATTCCATCGTCCCTTTTTTGAGCCCCTCCAGCCTGGGAAGAAGGAAGGGCTTTAGGACCGCCTGTTCATATGTAAGTGATGAATTGAAAAAAACATCGGCCTTGTCCTGGTAAGGAAAAACATATTTTTTTTCTCCCTCCTGAACTTTCGGAAACTGCTTTAGTGATTTTTCCGCATTATATCCCCTGAAAAGCGAATCCCTTATTATCCTTCTCATCAGCCTGGAATCAGAGGTGAATATCCTGCTGTCATTGTCAATGCACAGCTGCGTCAGGGCGCTTACGAAAATTCCGAATTTCTTTTTACTTTCTATTCCCTCCGAAACCGCCGGGTTCATGGCATGAATCCCTTCAACAGTAACTACCGAATTATCTGAAAGCTTCAGCCTTTTATCCGTTTTCTCTCTTTTCCCTGTCTTAAAATTGTATTTCGGCAGTATAATTTCCCCGCCTTTCATAAGGTGCTTTAACTGCCCGCAGAGGAATTTCACATCCAGCGCCTCAAGACACTCATAATCTCTTTCCCCGTCGGGTGTTAAGGGGGTTTTATCCCTCGGAACAAAATAATCATCCAGAGAAATCTCAACCGGGTCCAGCCCGTTTACCCTGAGCTGAATACCCAGCCTTTTTATAAAAGTCGTTTTCCCCGAAGCCGAAGGCCCGGAAACAAATACTATCTTCTTCTGCGGGTATGCCTCCTTTATCATATCCGCAATCATCGCTATTTTTTTCTCATGAAAAGCCTCCTGGACCTTCATAATTGTAGAAATATTACTCTCCCTGACCGCTTTATTTAAATCCGGAACCCTGCTTACGCCTATAATATTGTCCCAGTTTCTTGTCTCAACATAGACCCTGTAAAGTTTCTCCTGTCTGTCTGTTTCTTCAGGCAGGGTGAGGTCTCCGTTTCTGACAGGGTACTGCATAACAAAACCTTTTTTATAGGGAATGAGTTTGAATACCTTAAGCTCGCCTGCATCCTTTACGGGTTCGGCTAGAATAAAATCAAAGTATTTTTTAAGATATACCATGCTTATCTTTTTGTGAGCAAAGAATGAAACCGCCCTGATTTTATCCCTTCTTTCTGCCCGGGTGAACATATTAAGGGCCTCTTTTTTTGATACCATATTACAATTAAAGGGCTCTCTGCCTTTAACCATTTTTTTCATTCTTTCTCCCACCCTGCTTAAGAAATGTTCCGGAAGGTCGGCTCCATTTTCTTCTTCAAAATAATAACCGTGCATGAGTGTCTGCCCTATTTTAATTCTTACATGGGGATATAGCTCCTTTGCCGATGCCTGAAGAAGAACGATTAGGCTTCTCCTGTAAATCTCCGCGCCTCTTTTTCTATTATAATCAACACTTTCTCCCGACAGTGTCTTTATTTTACTCATAGTACAATGCTAACATCTTAACCCCGTAAAAATCAATGCTTTCTGGAAACCTGTAAAATAGCCGACTAAGTATAATAAAAATGCATAGGTTGAAATTTTTAATAATGTTGCTTAATATTGTTTAAAAGCATTAGAAAGGCAATTATTGCATAATCATGAAAAAGGAGGATTTATGGCACGAGAAGTAAAAGAAGACGTGAAGCTGGAAGTAGCGAAACAGGAAAACGGCCGGGGCGGAAAAGTCTCGCTCCGTGTTGTCTGCTGGAATAACGGAACACCGAAGCTTGAAAACAGATCTTTCTGGACAACCATGGATGGGGAGGTAAGAACCGGTAAAATAGTTGGGATTACCGCTGAGGATTTTAAAGAAATACTGAAGAAGAAAGACAAGATACTTAAAGCCCTGGAAAAATAGAAAAAAACCGAAAATGTAAAATCTGCAGCAGCACTGCTGTAAAAATAAATAATGACTATTTTCTCTGCGGTAAATGCGAGTTTATCTTCATAGAAGAATCAAAGCGCCCAGGCTTCGCAGATGAAAAGAAAAGATACAGGCTGCATAACAACTCCCCTGAAAATAAAGGATACATCAGACACCTGATTTCTTTTATCGATGAGTGCGTGCTTCCATACAGGAAAAACATAAAAAATGCGCTTGACTTCGGCTGCGGCCCGGAACCTGTTATGGCTAATCTCCTGAGTAAAAAAGGCATACCCACAAAAGTATACGACAAATGCTTTTACCCGAAAGATACTTTAGAAACCTACAGTCTTGTAACGGCAGTTGAGGTCATTGAACACCTTGCCTGTCCTTTATCCGCTTTCAAGAAAATTTCGGGAAAAATAAGAAAAAACGGGTACCTGGCTTTGAGCACCCTCTTTCACCCTGATTGCCTTTCCGAATTTGACAACTGGTGGTACAGAAGAGACTCTACTCATATAAGTTTTTATTCTCCGGTGACTCTCTCCGTGTTAGCAAAAAAATTCGGATTAAAAATAATCTATAACAACAATAAAAACCGATGCGTGATGCAGAAACTATAAAGAGGCTTGAAAAAATTTGCGAGCGATAGCCGGTTAAATTGAGAATTTAGACGGAAAGATTCAAAAAATCGGAATATTCCAATACAACTTTACAATAAATCGCAAAATACTATAATAAAACTGATTATGTTAATTAAGGAGCATTTATAAATGAAAGCGCGAATAATATCGACCGGTTATTTCCTGCCGGAAAGAATACTTACTAATAAAGACCTTGAAAAAATGGTCGATACAACAGATGAGTGGATAACTAAAAGAACGGGTATAACGGAGAGGCGTATTGCCTCTGAAGAAGAGGCTTCCTCCGATATGGGCACAAGAGCATCGCAAATGGCAATTGAAAACGCCGGAATTAAGGCAAATGAAATAGATGCGGTTATCTGCTCGACAATAACTCCCGATCACTTTTTTCCCTCAACTGCCTGCCTTATTCAACATAACTTAAGAATAAAAGACGCTTATGCCTTTGATTTATCTGCTGCATGCTCGGGGTTTCTCTTTGCCTTAAATACAGCAGAGTCAATGCTGCTGAGCGGAAAGGCGGATACGGTCCTGGTTGTGGCGCCGGAGAAACTCTCCTCCATAACTGACTGGAAAGACCGCTCTACATGCGTTCTGTTCGGAGACGGGGCCGGAGCGGCGATTTTAAAAAAAGATGAAAGCGGCAACGGAATACAGTCAACATACCTTAAAAGCGACGGCGCTTTCGGCGATCTACTGATGGTTCCGGCAGGGGGCTCAAGGATGCCCGCATCACCGGAAACAATAGAAAAAAGGCAGCATTACTTGAAAATGAAGGGCAACGAAATTTTTAAAGTGGCGGTTAAAAGCATGATAAAAGCAGCAAAACATGTTATTAAAGACGCCGCATTTAAACCTGAAGATATAAAGGCCCTTATCCCCCACCAGGCAAACATGCGCATAATCAACGCAATCGAAAAACGGCTGAGCTTAAAAGATGAACAAATTTTCGTCAACCTGGATAAAACCGGAAACACCAGCGCTGCAAGTATAGCCATCTCACTGGGGGAACTGGAGAGCAGCGGCGGCCTAAAAGAAGGAGATAAAGTTGTGCTGGTAAGTTTCGGCGGCGGCCTAACATGGGCAGGGATAGCTCTCACATGGTAAAAAAAGTCATAATAAATAAAACATACTGCAAGGAGTGCGGTTACTGCAGAAAATTCTGCCCGGACAAAGCGCTCAGGTACAGTAAAGCCTTCAATGACCGCGGCTATCATCCCGTAAAATGGAAAGGAGATTGCAGTTTCTGCGGAATATGTTATACGGTATGTCCCGAGGCTGCAATACAGGTCAAGGAAAATGAAGAAGCTCTGGAAAGGTAATCTTGCCCTTGTAGAAGGAGCTATAGCCGGGGGGCTGGATGCCTATTTCGGCTACCCCATAACGCCGCAGAATGAGGTTACCGAATATATGTCGCTGAGAATGCGGGAGGAAGGCCGTATCTTTTTACAGGCGGAATCCGAACTTGCCGCAATTAATATGGTTTTCGGAGCTGCGCTGACGGGGAAAAAAACCATGACCAGCTCATCTTCGCCCGGAATTTCTCTCATGCAGGAGGGGATATCATATATGGCAGGTTGTGAATTGCCTGCGGTAATTGTAAATGTTCAACGAGGCGGACCCGGACTTGGAAATATCTCAGGAGCCCAGGGAGATTACAATCAAACGGTAAAAGGCGGAGGTCACGGCGATTACCGGCTTATCACATATACCCCTGCCACAGTCCAGGAATTATATGAAATGACAAGGGATGCTTTTGACATAACATTAAAACACAGAATTCCCGTAATTATCCTGACAGACGGGGTGCTGGGGCAGATGATGGAACCTGCAGAAATCCCGGAAACGCCTGAAGCAACAGGGGAAACAAATCCGGACCTGGGATGGAACCTGACCGGATGCAGAAACAGAAACCCCAGGTTTATAAGGTCCCTTATAATGAACGAGGGAGGGCTGGAAGAGCATAACTACCACCTATGGAACAAATATGAAGAATTAAAAAACTCTGCGCAATGGGAGGAAACAGACACAGAAGATGCAGAACTTATAATGATAGCATACGGCACAAGCGCCAGAATAGTGCGCGATGTTCATCAGAAAGCAAGAGAACAGGGATTGAAAACAGGGTGTTTCCGCCTGAAAACTGCCTGGCCTTTTCCTTCGGAGAGGCTTATGGAACTTTCAAATAAAGCAAAATTTCTTGTTGTTGAAATGTCAATGGGGCAGATGATTGATGATGTCCGCCTGGCATGTGAAAGTAACACCGCGGTTGAATTCTACGGAAGACCGGCGGGGGGCCTTCCCGAGGTTTCCAGAATAGAGGAAAAAGCCCGGGAGATGATAGGATGAATTTTCAGAGACCTGAAAGCCTGAAAGATTCCTGCAACCACTACTGCCCGGGATGCGGGCACGGAATTATACACAGGATAATGGCAGAATCAATAGACGAGCTTAACATAAGAGAGAAAGTAATTGCCATAGCCCCTGTCGGATGCGCGGTATTCGGTTACTTTTACTGGAATTTTGACACAGCAGAAGCTGCTCACGGCAGGCCCCCTGCCGTAGCCACGGGAATAAAGCGAGTAATGCCTGATAGGGTAGTAATAACGTACCAGGGCGACGGAGACCTTGCTGCAATAGGGGGAAATGAAATTCTGCACGCGGCAAACAGGGGTGAAAATATAACCGTTTTTTTCGTAAACAACGCCTGCTACGGAATGACCGGCGGCCAGATGGCTCCCACCACGCTGCTTAATCAGATAACAACCACTACCCCGAAAGGAAGAACCCTGGAAGACGGATGGCCTGTGAAAATATGCGAGCTGCTTTCCCCTCTTGAAGGAACATGCTACGCTGAACGGGTTACGATTCACACCCCGAAAAACATACTGAAGACAAAAAAAGCTGTAAAAAAAGCCCTGGAAAACCAATTAAAGAAAAAAGGGTTTTCAATT